>CAZCBJ010000116.1:0-11504 GCA_964496705.1 uncultured Anaerolineaceae bacterium
GCAGGGTGGGGGGCGGAAAAGGATTCAGCGCCAAATTGGGATTCAAGAAAATCAGGATAAAAAACGCAGCCAGAAGGATTGCGCTGATCAGAACCAGAGTGGTCAGGATATCCATGAATTTCATATCTCACCTTAACCTGTATTTTCATTATATATGTTTTCTCAATCTTCACCACTTCTTCACAAGTTCTTGTTATAAATAATTCAGCGCAGAATTGAAATGCGCGAAGATCAATCATTAGACAACTCAAGGAGGTTGTATGCGAAAGTTTTGGATGGTTTTACTGGTGGTGATCCTGGGCCTGGCAGCCGGGCTGGGCGCTGGTTACGGCGTTTCGCTTCTCATCCGCGACCGGAATGCCAGTCTGGTTGACACAGCCGGGTCAAATTGGCGCATAGCGCCACAGTGGCAGAAGGGCGCCGCGCCGTACGTTTCACCGGATGAGGATGATGACGGCGGGATCACCGGCTGGCAAAAGCGCGGTTATTGTCTGCCCCCCGGCCAACAGAAAAAGATGGGCGACCGAATGCTGCCGCGCATTGGGAATAATGGGGAACGCGGTCGTTGGATGATGCGCGTGCCGCAAACCGAAAATGATTCGGCGCAGAAGATGACTGCCGAACAGGTAATCCAAATGGCACAGAGCATCGTCGCCGATGAAGATAACCTGAAAATTGGCAAGGTGATGGAGTTCGAGCGCGGTTTCTATGTGGAAATCCTCGAAAAGGACACCGGCCGCGGCGCTTACGAGCTATTGGTGGGTGGATACGGACGCCGGGTTGGCAGAAGCATGCCGATGATGTGGAATCTGAAGTATGGACCGAGAGCGTCTGGCTCTGCTGTGGACAATACCGTCAGCCAATCGGACGCCCAAACAGCAGCGCAGGCTTTGCTGGACGGCCAGTCGGATGGTTGCACGATCCAGAGCGGCACCTCATTTTACGGATATTACACCTTTGTGTACGCCTGTGACGGTCAGACGACCGGCCTGGTCCGTATGAATGGTCTGACCGGCACGGTCAGGCTGCACGAAGAATTCGGCAAATTTATTTCAATGGTGGAGGTTACACAATGAAATCGGTCTGGAAGTATGTTCTCTTGTTCCTGGGTGTGCTCGTGCTGGCATTTTGCGCCGCGCTCCCGTTGTTCAGTTTGCGCTCAATAGGCATGGTTCACATGGCTGCCCCGATGTTTCAGGTCCGCGCTTTCCCGTTCTTCATGGGCGGCGGTTGGCTGATGATGGGGCTGCGCTTCCTGCCAGCCCTGGTGATTGGGGCAGGATTGTTGGTCATGATCATCGTGGGCATTGTTGCGCTGACGCGCAGGTCGAAGGCGTCGCCGGCGGTAGTCGCGGCTCATGATACCTTCACGCCTGTCGAGCCGGCGGTCGAAACCGTCCCGTGCGCTCACTGCGGTCAACCGCTGCAGGCGGGCTGGGTGGCCTGCCCGCATTGCGGCTCCAAAGTCGGCGAATAACGCACTGAGCATGGTTTTCCTGAACCCGGCTGATGACCATCGGCCGGGTTTTCTTTTCCGGTATAATTTTCAGCATCCCCTTTCACGAAAGAATGGATGTATGCAAACCTACGCTTTTAAGCCAGGATATCCCACCCGCGAGCACGAGCAGGCTGCCCGGCAGGTGGTGGATTATTTCCGCGGGCGCTCCGAGGTTTCGAGTGTGCTCTTGACCGGCTCGTGCGCGCGCGGCAAGGCCAGCCCGGATAGCTGCCTGGACATGGCGATTCTCTTGCGCCCGGAAGTATTTGATGCCAGGCTGACCTCGCTCTCCGCTGAGTGGGAAAAGGTGGTCCAGGCGGAGCCGGCTTTCGCCGAATTAAGGCGTGTGGGGGCTTATTCCAATCTTGAAGTGGAATTTTTAGATGGCCGCTTTGATCCGGACGGGCACGGCTGGACGAGTGGGCCGGACCAATTTGAGTTGGCGATTGGCAATCTGCTGGTGTATTGTGCGCCGCTGCTGGAACAGGATACATATTTTCATGAACTCCGGCAGCAGTGGTTGCCGTATTACGGGGAGGAACAGCGCAGCGAGCGTATGCGCATGGTGCGTGGTTATTTAACCAATAATCTGGATCACATCCGCCTGTACGTGCCGCGCGGATTGTATTTCCAATCATTTCACCGCCTGTGGCACGCCTTTGGCGAATTTCTGCAACTGCTGTTCATTTCGCGCCGCACCTACCCCATCGCGTATGATAAATGGGTCAGGGAGCAGGTGGTGGAAGTCCTCGGTCTACCCGATCTGTACGCGCGGCTGCCGCGCCTGTTTGAGATCGGGAGGTTTGAAAGTGATGAAATCTGGCGAAAAGCCGAAGACCTATACGCTCTGCTGGAGGAATATGTGCCGGAAAGCGGTTGAATATATCGGCAGGACGGTGCGCACGCACGTTGACCGGCAGCTCGGCTGTGCGCATCCGCAGCACGGCTTTATCTACCCGCTGAATTACGGTTTTTTGCCGGGTGTGACCGCTCCGGACGGCGAAGAATTGGATGCTTATCTGCTGGGTGTGTTCGAGCCGGTGAGTGAATACGAGGGCGTGTGCATTGCTGTGATTCATCGGCTGGATGACGATGACGATAAACTGGTCATCGCTCCGCCCGGCAGAACATTCAGCGATGACCAGATTCGCGCGTTGGTTGAATTTCAGGAACGTTTTTTTCAATCGGTGATCTGGAGAGAATAAAAAAAGCAAGCCGGGCACACCCCAGCCTGCTTTGCAATCGTTCTGCGTTATTCCGGCAAGTCCCCCAGTATTTGCTGCATGTTGCGGCGGTATTCGCGGAATGCCTCGCGCCCCTTTTCGCTGAGGCGGATCTGGGTGTAGGGTTTTTTGCCCTTGTATCCTTTCTCAATGATCACATAACCGGCTTCCTCCAGTTTGCTCAGGTGGGTGGAGAGGTTGCCCCACGACATACCGGTGATGTTGGTGAGAAAGACGTAGTCGGCGCTTTCGAGGACGAACAGGTAGGTCATCACCATCAAACGTCCCTGAGAATGGATGATCGGGTCAATGCTTTCCAATTGGCGCAGCTTATCCTGTTGAGAGTTGGGTTCGCTCATGGGATCCTCTCAGGATTGCGGAATTTCGGGGGCGATGGGATGGTTCTTGATAAAGAGGCGATATTGCCACAGACCTGCCAGAATGATGACCAGCGAGGCGATGCCGAATGTGACCGGGTGGCCGTGGTGAGGCACGCCCGCCCATTGCCAGAGCAGCTCGCCGACCAGGGCAGCAACTGCCAGCAGGATGGCATAGACGTACAAGCGGCTGTATTCCATGAAGTAAGCGATGGCGCTGAGAACCACCAGAAAGATCAGCGCGGTGCCGAACGGCAATGTCAGCCGAGGAGCCTCTGGCAGACGGCTGCCCAACAGGGTGAGCAACACACCCGCCAGCAGCACACCGAACAGGACCAGATTGACGCGCAGCATCTTGAGCTTGCGTTCACGCCGAAAGGTCACACTGCCCAGGCGGGGATTGACGTACCGGCGGCGAACCCAGGTGATAATTCCAATCACGACCAGCCAGAAAGGCAGGAAGATGAAAGAACTCCAAAAATCCCCCAGCCGTTCGCTCAGCAGTGGCGCGAGGGCGAAGAGCAGCGTGATGCTGCCGAGATACACATCCCACAACCCATCCTGGTAGCGGGAGGCAAACGCTTTGCGTTCAGCCTGTTGCAAATCAGCATTTTGTTTCATGGTTGCTTCCTTTTTGAGATGCGGTATACTTTGTGTTGCAAAGTAAATTGTATAACAAATATATTTGTTTGTCAATACCCAATCCCCTGTTTCTGAGTAAAATCAGGAGTAGATCAACTGTGGCGGTTATTGGACAAGCCTGAAGAACCGATGTTTGAGGAGGATAGGCTGATCACCGCCATTCGTTTCATACGGGCTTCGCCGATGCGGTCATGGGCGGGCACGTCTTCGGGGATGACATGCAGACCGAATTGAAAGGAAAAAAATAAGTTTACGTCCTTGCCGGACTCCAGCGAATCTCTTACAATTGCGTGGGGGATGCAAACCTTACCCGGAGGAGAAGCATGTCCAACAAAAATTATCGTTCACGCGTCCACTTATTATGCAACGCCCATCTCGACCCGGTTTGGCTGTGGGAGTGGGAGGAAGGCGCCGCGGAAACATTAAGCACTTTTCGCACTGCAGCGGAATTGTGCGAAAAGTTCGACGCTTTCATCTTCAATCACAATGAGGCCTTGTTGTATGCCTGGGTTGAGGAGTTTGAGCCGGACCTTTTTGCGCGCATCCAGCGGCTGGTCAAGGCCGGCAAATGGCACATCATGGGCGGCTGGTTCCTGCAGCCGGATTGCAACATGCCCAGCGGAGAATCGTTTATCCGTCAGATTCTACTCGGCAGGCGTTATTTTGACCAAAAATTTGGCGCGGCGCCCACCACGGCGATCAACTTTGACTCTTTTGGGCACACCCGCGGGTTGGTGCAGATTCTGACACGCTGCGGCTATGACGCATACATTCATTGCCGCCCGCTGCCGGAGGATATCGAACTGCCCGGCACGGCTTATCTCTGGGAGGGATATGACGGCTCGCAGGTCATCGCCGTGCGCCCTTGGGGCTGGTATTTATCCCACCGTGGAGGGGCGCGCGAGAAGGTGGAAGCCTTCAGCCAGGAGAACCCGGACGAGCTGGTTGGTTTGGTGCTGTGGGGGGTGGGCGACCACGGCGGGGGACCTTCGCATCAGGATTTACTAGACCTGACCGAGTTGATCGCCTCTTCATCAGAGGTTGAAATCCTTCATTCCACGCCGGAAGCCTATTTCGCAGATCTGCGCGCCAGCGGAAATGCGCTGCAGGTCCACCGCGGCGACCTGAATCCGTGGGGTGTGGGGGTGTACACTTCGATGGCGCAGGTCAAAGCCAAACATCGCGCACTGGAAAATGAGCTGTACGCGGTGGAGAAGATGCTCTCTGCCGCCATGTGCCTGCAGGGGCTGGAATATCCACAGGCGGATTTGTATGAAGCCAGCCGCGACCTGGCGCTGGCTGAGTTTCACGATATCCTGCCGGGTTCATCCATTCAACCGGCTGAGGAGATGGCGCTGCGCCTGTTCGATCATGGGCTGGAAATCCTTTCACGTTTGAAGGCGCGCGCGTTCTTCTCGTTGGCTCAGGGCCAACCGCGCGCGGCGGATGGGGAGATTCCGGTGCTGGTGTATAACCCGCACCCTTACGCGGTGGACGCGGTGGTGGAATGCGAGTTTCAACTGGCTGATCAGCGCTGGATGGGTGATTTCAGCATCCCCACTGCTTATCGCGATGGATCGCCGCTGCCCAGCCAACTGGAACGGGAGGTGAGCAACCTGCCGCTGGATTGGCGTAAGCGGGTGGTCTTCCGCGCCCGGCTGGAACCAGCGCAGATGAACCGTTTTGACTGCCGCATGGATCTGGCGCCAGAACGCCCGCAGCCGGCGCAAATCAGCGGTGATCTTCTCGAATTTTCCAACGAAACCGTGCGCGTCACCATTGATTCCCGCACCGGGCTGTTGTCCGGTTATGCGGTGAACGGCGTCGAAATGCTGGGACCAGGGGCGTTTCGCCCGCTGGTGATGATGGATACACCTGACCCGTGGGGCATGACCATGCACGGTTGGAAGGAAGTGGAAGGCGAGTTTCAGCTTCTCTTGCCCGGAGAGAGCGCGCGTTTTGCGGGTCTGCATGAGGGCGAGCTGGCGCCGGTGCGCATTATCGAAGATGGGGCGGTGCGCATGGTGGTGGAAGCCCTGTTTGGATACCGCGATTCGCGCCTGGTTCTGCGCTATAAGCTGCCGCGTGAGGGAGCGGAGGTCGAGGTGGAGGTCATTGTCCACTGGCATGAAAAGGATGCATTGC
The DNA here is from genome assembly GCA_964496705.1 of uncultured Anaerolineaceae bacterium. Taxonomy (GTDB): domain Bacteria; phylum Chloroflexota; class Anaerolineae; order Anaerolineales; family Anaerolineaceae; genus CAZCBJ01. The sequence continues at coordinate 5,886 of CAZCBJ010000116.1, forward strand.
TCAAACTTTCGCTGCCCACCAGCCTGGCTTCTCCCGCTTACCTGGGCCAGGTGGCTTACGGTGTGGCCGGGCTGCCCGATGACGGCGATGAGGCAGTGGCGCAGAAATGGGTGGCGGTGGTCAATGATGAGCATGCCTTGACCATGATCAATGATCGAACTTACGGCTCCTCGTTCTCGAATGGGGAGGTGCGGCTGACTCTACTGCGCTCCCCGGCCTATGCCGCCCATCCCATCGGCGAGCGGGCGATCCTGCCAGATGACCGCTTTGTGCCGCGCCACGATCAGGGCGAGCGCAGTTTTCGCTTCTGGCTGGAGGGAGGCGCGCGCTCAGCCCGATTGGAGGCGGTGGACCGCCAGGCGCTGGCGCACAATGAACGCCCCATGGCGCTGTCCTTCTTTCCACACGGTGGGGGCGGGAAAGCCGGGCCATTATTCTTCCTGGACGACCCGGTCGTGCAGGTCACGGCGATCAAGAAGGCTGAAGATGGCGAAGCGCTGATCCTGCGCCTGTTCGAACCGACCGGGAAAGCGCGCCAGACCGTCTTGCAGCTTCCGTTTGCCGGGATGAGAATTGATCTCAGCCTGGGTGCATTTGAAATCGCCACGCTGCGCGTGGATTGGAAACAAAAAACCTGGCAGAGGGTCAATCCGTTGGAACAGGCATCCTGAGCGCATCACCCGATGATCAATCACCTTCAACTGGATGAGCGCATCACCACCGCCGGTCAGCCCGAGCGCGAAGAATTCCGCGAGGTGGCGGCTGCCGGTCACCAGGTGGTGATCAACCTGGCGATGGCCGATTCGCCTGACTCCATCCTGGATGAAGGCGATGTAGTGCGCAGCCTGGGTATGGGCTACATACATATTCCCGTCGAGTGGGAAAACCCAACCCTGGAAAATCTGATCGAATTTTTCCAGGTCATGCAAGCGCATCAGGCACACAAGGTGTTTGTGCATTGTGTGTTGAACATGCGCGTCTCGGTCTTCATGTTCCTCTACCGGGTGGTTCGCCTGGGGCAGAGCCAGGCCAGCGCATGGCAGGATGTGGAGCGCATCTGGCAACCGGACGAGACCTGGACAGCTTTCATCGAGAAAGCGCTCGGCAGACCAGATTTGAGAACGCGACAAGAAGATAGGGAGGTTTCATGAGCGGAATGGAAAAACAAAAGTTCAACCTGAAACGGGAGATCATAATAAAATGAAAATCACAGATTTGAAATGCGCCGTCATCGGCGAAAACCCCACCATCCGCATCGTCACGGATGCTGGTATTGACGGTTATGGACAGGCTGAAAATCCGAAGAGTTACCTCAAACCGCATGTTCTGTTTTACCGTCAGTGGCTGCTGGGCGAGGACCCCACGGACGTGGAGCGTGTGATGCTAAAAATTCGCCGCATGGCCAGTTTCAAGCCGTGGGGCAGCGCGGTCAGCGCAATCGAGATGGCGCTGTGGGATATCGCCGGAAAGGCAGCCGGGGTGCCGGTGTATAAATTACTGGGCGGCAAAGTCCGCGACCAGGTACGTGTGTACAACGGCGGTGTGCGCTTCCCGATGAAGGGCTTCATGCCGGAGGATTATGCCGAGGATGTGGCGAAGATGAAAGCCTCCCCGGAGGGCTTTTCGATCATCAAGCAGAGTATCAGTTTTCACGGACCGATGTTGAATAACAACCCTGATTTTTTCTACGGCGAATACCGCTCCGGCGCGCCGCATCCCAACCGCGGGCCGCTGACCGAGCGCGGTCTGAAGCATATCATCGCCTGTGTGGAAGCGATGAAAGCCGTATTGGGAGATGAAATTGGGCTGGCGCTGGATGCTGGACCAGGCTGGATGGTCACCGATGCCATCCGGGTGGCCAAAGCGCTGGAACCATTCAATATCATGTGGCTGGAAGACATGCTCACCGGCGATTACATGCCCTACGTCATGGCGGATGTGTACCGGGAGGTGACTCAGAGTACATCCACCCCGATACACACTGGCGAACAAATTTATCTGCGCCAGAATTTCCGCGAGTTGATTGAGCAGCACGCCGTGCGCATCATCGGACCTGATCCGGAAGATGTGGGTGGATTGGCGGAGCTCAAATGGGTGGCGGAGTATGCCGACCTGCACGGCATTCAGATGGCGCCGCACGGGATTTTCGATGGGCTGATTGGCCTTGCCGGGCTGGTGCAGGTCTGCGCCACCCTGCCGCAGAATACCATCGCCTTTGAATATCCGGTAGCCCGTCCGAAATGGTGGTATGACATCATCGAGGGTCTGCCGGATCCGATCGTTCAGAACAGCCTGATCCAGGTGTGGGACCGGCCCGGTCTGGGAGTGACGTTCAACGTGTCCAAGGCGCGCAGGTATCTCGCGCCAGAAGATGTGGATTTCTTTGATTGAGAATCCGGAGAAACGAATCGTGCAGATTGAGCTGTTGAGTCCAGAACGTTTGAGATATTGGTGCGGGCGGCTGGCGTTACCTAAAGAGGCAGTGGAGAAACTGGTCGAGATCGCGGACAGCCTGACCCAGCAGCCTGAATTGATGGCGGTCTTTGCTGATTTTTACCAAAAGACGGCTGTGCGCGGTGAATGGATGCGCGAATGGCAGGATCTGCCCTTCGATCCGATAATAGAAGCCCATTTTGGCCAGGACACGTCCATGTTCTATCTGCTGGCATACCTCTCGGCGCTGCCAATTACCGAACAAGAATATATGCGCAGGGGCATTCCGTTGGAATTGTTTGACGCTACCATGTCCGACATCCGCGTCAAGCTGTGCGATGGGTCTGAGTTGGCGGGATACTGGCGCTTCACCTTCTTCCCCTGGATCTGGCGGCATCTGGCCTGCGAGCTATTCCTGCTGGGTCGCCTGCAGTACATGCGCAAGGCATATGATGGGCATGCGGCTGCTTTTCGACACCGGTCAAGCGGCATAGTGAGGTTGTTGTGCGGGGTCGAGGTGGATTTACGCGCGGATGGGTATGCCCTCGGTGACGGAGAGAAGGAAACCAGCGAAGTGCCGTGGCGCGCTGTTTTTGAGGAAAGCCCTGCTGGCTGGCGCGGTCACATGATTGCGCCACAGGGATTTGCTTTGAAACGCGAGAGCTTTCTACTGCGCTCGGAATGGGATCGCATTCTCCAACCTGGCGACACCATTCTGGATATCCACATCCCGCGGGGTGATTCGCTTACGGTGGAAGATTGTCGCGATTCGCTGCAGAGAGCCGCCAGTTTCTTCCAGTCTCAGTTTCCCGATCAACCCAGCCGGGCTTTCTTCTGCCACACCTGGATGTTCTCCCCCCAACTTCAAACCATCCTGTCACCCGTCAGCCGCATTGTGCAATTCCAGCGCGAGTTTTATCTGTACCCCAACCGAGGCGGGCCTGGATTCCTTTGGGAATTTGTGTTTGGCCAGCGCTATCCCAACCCGGACAGCGCACCGCGCGACACTTCGCTGCGCCGGGCGGTGCTGGACTGGCTGACGCAGGACAAGGAGATCTTTGACCTGCCCGGTCTGGCGTTTCACTCTCCGGCAGAATGGGGAGCCCAGCCGTATACCCGGGATTGGGATGCACAATGGCCTTGAACCCGTAACCAGCCGCACCTGGCCGGGTTGAAACAGTTATTCATATCACGAGGAGTAGCCAGCATGGGAGAATTTTTCGCCAGGGATTACAGCGGAGCGCCATTCGAGTTGTTTGGTACGGCACATCTGGTTGGGTTGGGGGTGATCGCGCTGTTCATCCTCATTCTGATATTGCTGCGTGAGCGTATCTCGCCGGCTGCCAGCCGCGGTATCCGCTACGCAATGGCGGGCGGGTTGCTGGTGGTGGAGACTTCCTGGCATCTGTGGAATGCTTTCACCGGCCAATGGACGTTGGATCGTATGCTGCCCCTGCATCTGTGCAGCATTTTGGTCTGGCTGAGCATCTATATGCTAGTCACCCGCAGCCAGCGGATTTATGAGATTTCTTACCTGCTAGGGATCGCCGGAGCACTCCAGGCGCTGCTCACACCAGACGCGGGCATCTACGGCTTTCCGCATTTTCGCTTTTTCCAGGCGCTAGCTTCGCATGGGCTGTTGGTCAGCGCAGCGATCTATATGACGGTGGTGGAAAAGATGCGCCCCACCTGGGCTTCGGTGCGGCGGGTGATGATCAGCGGTCTGGCCTACACCACGTTTGTGTGGGTGATCAACTGGCTGACCGGTGGAAATTACCTGTTCATTGCGCGAAAACCGGACACAGCCAGTCTGCTGGATGTGCTGCCGGCCTGGCCCTGGTACATCCCGATTGTGCTGGGGCTGGGTTTCTTTTTTATCCTGCTTTTTTATACTCCGTTTGCGGTGAAAGATTGGCTGGCACGCGGCAAACCAGCCAAAGGCTCAGCATGAGTCATCCGCGCGCGCTGACCCGGATGGCGTTCCTGTTGGCAAGCGTGTTGATCAGCCTTGCATGCGTGAGTTTTACGCCTGAAAAAACGACGCAGTCCCCGGCGCCGACTCCGGTTCTGGAAGTGGATATTCCTGACGCGAAGATTCATTATTATACGATTTACGGCGACACACAGGAAAAATTGCGCGCTCAATTGGATTTCAAGGCTCCGGTCGGTTTCGATGGATACCGCGGTGATGCCACAACCTACTGGTACATTTCCTGGAACTGGCCGGGTTACGGCCGCAGCAATTGCCAGTTGGAGCGCGCCAGGGTTTCGCTGGATGTGAGCGTCACCTTTCCGCGCTGGAAACCGCCGCCTTCTGCGCCGCCTGAGCTGATAGAAAAATGGAACCGTTATGTTCTGGCGCTGGCACAACATGAAGCCAACCATGTGAAAAATGTGGTCACACTTGCGCCCAAGGTCAATGATGCCATTCAAGCCGCCACCTGCCAGACAGCCGAGGCGGCTGCCCAGCAGGTGCTGAATGAGATACGGCATGGGGATGCGCAATATGACGCGCGCACCAACCACGGTGAAACAGAAGGCGCGCGGTTTCCGTGATCCCTTGAGGGGGCTGCGGCAACGTGTGTTATCATTAACCCCCCCTGAAGCACTAGACGGAGAGAGCAGATTCGCGTGACATCGAGAAGATACACCATTGGCGCACTGGCTGGCTGGCAAGCTTATTCTGGCACGATGGACAGCTTCATCAGCCATGTCTTGCGCGGAATCCAGGCTGCCGCTGCAGATTTGGATTTGAATTTGATGATTGGCTGCGGGCTGGGCGAGGCTTATGGGGTGGGGTACGGACGCCCGGCCTGGCCGATGCTGCTCCCGGAGGTTGATTTCATCCCCATCGGTCCGTGGAACACGGATGGGCTGGTGGTGATACCGCCATTGGCAACCCCGCGTGGGTTGGAGTACTTCCGCGGACTCATCGACGCCCGTTTTCCGTTTGTCTTCGCTGGAGATCGCGAATCGGGGCCGGCGGTGGTGGTGGATAATACGGGTGGGATCAGGAAGTCGGTGGAACATCTCTATCTTCATGGGCACCGGCGGATTGCGTTTATTTCCGGCCGCGATCCTGGCAACGAAGGGGACGGCCGCATCCGTCTGCGCGCGTTTTCTACCAGTGTGCGCGAACTGGGATTGCAGTTTGATGAGGGGTTGGTTGAGCAAGGTTTTCATACC
>CAZCBJ010000117.1:0-11281 GCA_964496705.1 uncultured Anaerolineaceae bacterium
TGGACCAGTACAGCCTGAACTACAGCGAGGCGGAACATGTGGAGCAGGTCATCCACAAGGCGGACGTGATCCTGGTTGAGCCGGTGGTGCAGCCGGATTACACCAAGGCGCGCGATGAGCGCTCGGGTCAAGCGGGCATGACCCCCGAAAATTACAAAATCACCCGTGAGCTGCTGGCGACCAAAGCCAAATCCGACGCAATCCTGCTGCATTCGCTGCCGCGCATGGATGAAATCCCGGCGGATGTGGACATCACCCGCTGGTCGCGCTACTGGCAGGAAGCCTTCAACGGGGTGGTGATGCGCATGGCCATCCTGGCGCTGGTGCTGGGCGCGATGGAATAGGAGGACGATATGCAGACCTTTTTGCACGGACGCGACCTGATTGGGGATTTGGACTTCAGCAAAGAGGAAGTGGAGACCGTTCTGGAGGTGGCTTTTGACCTCAAGCGCAAGCGCGCCTTGAACGAATCACAGGCGCTATTGCGCGACAAAACGCTGGCAATGCTGTTCTTCTTCAGCAGCACGCGCACACGCGGCTCGTTTGAAGCGGGCATGGCCCAATTGGGCGGGCATGCCGCGTTCATCGAATCGCGCACAACCCAGATATCGCACGGCGACACCGCCAAAGAGATTGGAGAGATTCTCGGGCGATATTATGATGGTTTGGCGATTCGCCATGTCGAATGGGGCAAAGGCAACCAGTATATCAGCGAGGTGGCGCGCCATTCGCGCGTGCCGGTGCTCAATATGCAATGCGACATTTACCACCCTTTTCAGATATTGGCTGATCTGATGACCATCATCGAGAAAAAAGGGCGCGACCTGCGCCGTAAAAAGATGGTGGTTTCATGGGCTTATGCGGCTTCATATCAAAAACCGATGTCGGTGCCACAAAGCTTGATTCTTCAAATGCCCCGCTTTGGGTTGGACGTGGTGCTGGCTCATCCACCGGAGTTCCGCCTGATGCCTGAGATCATGGATCAAGCCCGCGAACAGGCGCGCAAATACCACACCGGGTTTGAAGTGGTGGACGACATGGATGCCGCTTTCAGAGATGCGGATGTGATTTACGCCAAATCCTGGGGCGCCATGGTGCATACCCCAGACGAAAAGCAGGGTGCGGAAATCATCCATCAATATGAAAGCTGGATCACCGATGAACGGCGCATGAAGCTGGCTCATGAGGATGCCATTTATATGCATCCGTTGCCCGCCGACCGAAACATCGAGGTGACCGATGGCGTGATCGATAGCGCCCAGTCGGTAGTCTACGATGAAGCTGAGAACCGGCTGCATGCCCAGAAGGCGGTCATGGCGCTGACGATGAGCTGATTTGTCAGACAATTTGCCGGAATTTGGTGGAATAAGGTAGAATCACCTGCAGGTTATCATCTTATCAGGAGAGTATTATGGCAGACAAGAAAGTAGCAGTGGTGGCAATTGGTGGAAATTCGCTCATCCGTGACCCAAAGAAAGTGACGGTTGAGGATCAGTATCTTGCGGCGAAAGAGACCACTTATCACATCGCCGACATGATCGAGGCGGGTTGGGATGTTGCCATTGGGCATGGCAACGGTCCGCAGGTGGGTTTTATCCTGCGCCGCTCCGAGATTGCGCATCGTGTGGAAGGCATGCATGAGGTTCCGCTGGATGTTTGTGGGGCAGACAGCCAGGGCGCGATTGGGTATGCGCTGCAGCAGACACTGCAGAATGAACTCCGCCGGCGCGGTATCGAAAAGGCAGTTTGCACGGTGGTCACCCAGGTGTGTGTGGACCGCAACGACAAGGCATTCCAGAATCCCACCAAGCCGATCGGTGGTTTTATGGATGAAGGCGAAGCCAAGCAGCGCGAGAAAGAACTGGGGTGGTCGGTGGTGGAGGATTCGGGCCGTGGTTGGCGGCGTGTGGTGGCTTCCCCGATCCCGGTCGAGGTGGTTGAGCTGGAATCAGTCCAGGATTTGATTGCAGCCGGCGCCACCGTCATCACAGTCGGCGGTGGCGGTATCCCGGTCATTCGCAATACAGAGGGCGATCTGGAAGGAATTGCGGCGGTGATCGATAAGGATTTCGCCTCCAGCTTGCTGGCGCGCGAGATCAACGCCGATCTGTTCATCATCTCCACCGCGGTTGAAAAGGTGGCGATTAACTTCGGCAAGCCAGACCAGAAGTGGCTGGACCGCATCACATTGTCGGAGGCCAAGAAATACCTGTCTGAGGGCACTCATTTCGCCAAGGGTTCCATGGCGCCCAAGATTCAAGCGATCATCTGGTTCCTGGAATCCGGCGGCAAGCAGGCCTTGGTCACCGACCCTCAACACATCGGCGCGGCTCTACGCGGTGAGACGGGCACCTGGATCGTTCACGATTAACATTTTCTACAAATGACCTTCCACTTCCCGCAGGTGTTCAGCCTGCGGGAAGTTGGGTTTTGGCGATTTGTTACATTAAAAATTTCTTCTTCCCTGCACAATTCGCTTTTTTCCGGTGTAAAATAGTATAGACTTTCGCTTATCGGTACGCATAATTCTCGGTTCCATTTCTTCAGGATTTTCATCTCTGCTTGAAAGGAGGTGAACGGCGGTCAGTTTTCCTGTATGTGTGTAACCCCCGCATCTTACTCAATCGCTAATTTTCTCAGGAGGAGTCTCTATGAAATCCAAGTTGTTGCGCAGCCTGGCAGTGGTGCTGATTCTGTCCTTTGTGTTATCAGCCTGCGGCCCGGAAAAGGTTGGCAGCTTCGAAATTCCGGCTGTCGATAAGAACAAGTTCAACGTCGCCATGGTGTTGATCGGCCCGCATAACGACGGCGGCTGGTCTCAGGCGCATTATGAAGGCCTGGTGTACATCAAGGACAATGTTCCCAATGTGAATATTGCCTATATCGAAAATGTTCCTGAAGGCGCTGATTCCGAACAGGTGTTCCGCGCTCTTTCGCGCAAGGGCTTCAATCTGATCTTTGGCACCTCGTTCGGCTTCATGGATCCGATGGAAACGGTGGCCAAGGAATTCCCGGACACGGTCTACATCCACATTTCGGGCTATAAATCCAACGAAACCAACTTCGGCAACCTGTTTGGCGGCATGGAAACGATGAAATACCTGGCCGGTATGCTGGGCGGTGCGCGCGCCAAGATGGACGGCAATCCCAAGCTGGGCTACATGGCCACTTTCCCCATACCGGAAGTATTGCGCCTGGGCAACGCCATCGCGCTGGGCATGCGGCGCACCTGCCCGGAATGCACCATGGATGTGCGTTGGATCAATACCTGGCATGACCCAGTGATTGAAAAAGAAGCTGCCGCGTCCCTGTTCGATGCTGGCGCGCAGGTGGTCTACACCGGTGCGGATACGCCGGCTGTGGCGGATGTTGCCACCGATAAGGGCAAATGGGGTGTGACCTATGACTGGGCTGGTTCCTGCAAGGCGGCAGGCTGCTTGACCGCCCCATATTGGAAATGGGGCCCGGTGTACGCCAAAATCACCGAAGGCGTGATCAACAAGACTTACAAGCCCGGCTGGGATTATTTCGATGCCGATACCGGTGCGCTGGGTCTGTTTGGCTTCATGGCAGGCGAAACGTTGACCAAGGGTTTGGCTGATCTGCCGCCCGAGGTGATCAATGAGGTGAAAGACCTGGTGGCCAAAGCATTGACCGGCCAGTTCGACCGGTTTGACGTCTTTGCTGGCCCGATTTACGACAATGCTGGCAACCTGATCGTGCCTGAAGGACAGCAGCTTTCGCAGTTGGACCTCGATCAGTTCCCGGAGATGGGCTCGGGCTGCACGTTCTGCATGAAGTGGTGGGCAGAGGGTGTCACCGCAGAATTGCCTGAATAAGGTCGCTGGTACTTTCACTCACTTTACCATACCATAACGAAACAACCTTTCAACGTGCTTTTCCGGCAGCAGGTTTGCCGGAAAAGCACGTGAAAATTTATCTGCGCAGTTATTATCATGAGGTTGGATGGATTCACCACCGATAAATAATGTCCCCATTGTGGTTAGCATGCACGGGATTATCAAGCGTTTCCCGGGTGTGCTGGCCAATGACCATGTGGATTTTGAATTGCGCCGGGGTGAAATTCATGCCTTGCTGGGGGAAAATGGTGCTGGAAAAAGCACCTTAATGAATATATTAGCCGGTCTATATCATCCAGATGGTGGCAGCATTCGGGTGCGCGGAAAGCCTGTAAAATTTAATTCGCCGCGCGATGCCATCCAGGCCGGAATTGGCATGATCCACCAACATTTCATGCTGGTGCCGTCGCAGACGGTGACGGAGAACGTGTTGCTCGGTCTGGGCGATCCGCGTTTTTTTCTGCGTCTAAACGAGTATGACCAGCGCATAGCCGAAATGGGTGCAGGTTTTGGGCTGCATGTGGATCCCGCGGCGAGGATCTGGCAGCTTTCGGTGGGCGAGCAGCAGCGGGTCGAAATCCTCAAGATGCTCTACCGCGGCGCGGAGGTTCTGATCATGGATGAACCCACGGCTGTGCTGGCGCCATCCGAAATCGAGGAGCTCTTCAAAGTGCTGCGCACCATGGTGGCTTCGGGGAAATCGATCATCTTTATCAGTCATAAATTGAATGAAATCATGGGTATTGCCGATCGGGTGACCGTCCTGCGGCGCGGAAAAGTGACTTTTGCGGGTGTTGCGGTTAGGGAAACCACCCGCGCGGATCTGGCGCGCATGATGGTGGGGCGTGATGTGGTGTTCAGTATGGAAAAAGAGTGTTGCACGCCGGGCGAGACCATGTTGCAAATTGATGAGCTTTGGGCTGAAAGCGATAAAGGCCTGCCGGCGCTGCGCGGGGTGTCCTTGAACGTGTGCGCAGGAGAGATTGTGGGGCTGGCGGGTGTGGCAGGCAACGGACAGAGCGAGCTGGCTGAAGTGATCACCGGTTTGCGCAAAGCCCTTCGCGGGCGGGTGTTTGTGCAGGGCAAGGACATCACCAACCAGCCGGTGCAGAACGGCATCCGTTCAGGGGTATCGCACATTCCAGAAGACCGCACGCATGTCGGCACCGCGCCCAACTTGAGCGTGACCGACAACATGATCATGAAAAACTACCGCCAGGCGCCGATTGCCAACGGGTGGATGATCAACAACACCGCCGCCGAGCGCTATGCGGGTGAATTGAAACAGGCTTACGATATCGTTGTGCCTTCCACCCAGACTCCCGTGCGGCTGCTTTCGGGCGGTAATCTGCAGCGAGTGATCCTGGCGCGCGAGATCTCCAGCCATCCGGCAGTGATGGTGGCGGTTCAGCCTACCCGCGGGCTGGATGTTGGCGCGATTGAAGGGGTTCATCGTCTACTGCTGGCGCAGCGTTCAGCCGGGGCAGCGGTTTTGTTGATCTCCGAGGAATTGGAAGAATTGTTTTCGCTCAGCGACCGGGTGTACGTGATTTACAGCGGGGAGATTATGGGTGAAGTGATAGACAACAACCTTGAGCAGATTGGACTGATGATGACGGGAACGCGCCTGGAGCAAATCAAACCATGAGATCCACGAGCCCCACCATCCAGACCAGCAGGAGCATCCGGGCGTGGTAGACGAACCCAAACCCAGATTCCGTTTTCCTTATGAGATCCGCGTTGAGCAGCGCTTGCGGGATGTGCCGCGCTGGTATCCTCCATTGGTGTCGCTGGGCGCAATTATTTTCTCTCTGTTAATTGGGGCAATTATCATCGCGATCGCCGGAGGAAATCCGATACGATCCTATGCCCATATCGCCGGCGCATCTTTTGGCAGTCTGGGCGTCTTTTCGGACACAATGGTCAAGGCGATCCCGCTGATGTTGGTGGGATTGGCCTGTTCGCTGGCATTTCGCATGAAGTTATGGAATATTGGCGCGGAGGGACAATTTTTTGTCGGCGCACTGGGGGCCAGCACGGTGGTTCTGGCGCCGATCCTTCCAGAAACCGCTCCGCGCTGGATTTTCATCCTGTTAATGATCATTTTTGGCATGGCATACGGGGCGCTGTGGGGATTTATCCCGGGCTATTTGAAAGCCAAATTCAATGTGAATGAGATCATCTCAACCCTGATGCTAAACTATATCGCCATTTCGTTGAATAATTTTTTTATCTATCGCGTCTGGTCTGAAGGCGGCTTTCAAATGTCAAAGGTCTTTCCGGACAACGCCTGGCTGCCGCGCTTGACTGACCTGGGCATCCCGCTGACCCGCGGCCTGACCACCCATCTGGGATTGGTGTTTGCTTTGGTCATGGCAGTCATCGTTTGGTTGATCCTTTACCGCAGCCGGTGGGGCTATGAAATCCGACTGACCGGTGACAACCCGCGCGCCGCGCAGTATGCGGGCATCTCCATTTCCCGCAACACTGTGCTGGTAATGGTTTTATCCGGCGCTATTGCCGGACTGGCGGGTATGTCCGAGATCAGCGGTGTCGTCCATCGCCTGCAAGGCTCGATCTCACCGGGGTATGGGTTCACCGGGATCATCGTAGCCTGGTTGGCCAAGTTGAATCCGTTTTTGGTGGTGGTGGCATCGATCCTGTTCGGTGCGTTGATCCTGGCCGGACGCGAAATTCAGCCGCAGGGCATTCCAAAAATGATTCAAGGGGTGATCCTGGTCAGCCTGATCGCCAGTGATTTCCTATTGCGTTACCAGGTGCGCATCGTGCGCCGCGAGGAGGCTTGAGCATGGATCTGATCATCATCTTGCAATCTGGCGTGGCAACCGGAACCGTGTTGCTCTTCGCCACACTGGGTGAAATATTCTGTGAACGGTCGGGGATCATCAATCTGGGAGTGGAAGGGATGATGTTGATCGGGGCGATGAGCGCCTTCAGCATTGCCGTTCAGACTGGCAATCCCTGGCTGGGGGTCGTGGTTGCCATGTTGGTGGCGGGTCTGGTCAGCCAGATACACGCCGTCATCACCATCCACCTGCAGGCCGATCAGGTGGTGAGTGGCTTATCGCTCAGTTTTCTTGCCACCGGCATCAGCCTGGTGTTGGGCGAGCAGCTCAACAAAGCCGGCACAGTTTCGCTGCTGCCGACAGCCAGCATTCCAATCTTAGAATTGATCCCGGTGCTGGGGCCAATCTTTTTCACAAGCCAGAACATCATGGTTTACGTGGGATACCTGATGTTTCCGCTGGCCTGGTACTACATTAACCGAACGCGTCCCGGGCTGCATCTGCGCGCGGTGGGGGAATTCCCGGCTGCGGCCGACGCGCTGGGGATCAATGTCTACCGCCTGCGCTACTTCTACGTCTTTGTGGGCGGCATGCTGGCCGGGCTGGCAGGCGCCACGATCAGCCTGGCTGTGTCGCCCGGCTGGTTCAGCGAGCTGACCACCGCCGGGCAGGGATGGATAGCGGTGGGTTTGGTGATTTTTGCGCAGTGGGATCCGTTCCGGGCGGCGTTCGGCTCGTATATTTTTGGGGCGCTGCGCCGGTTGATCCTGGATATTCAAGGGCCGATGAGCCTGTTGGGTTTACGCAACCCATTTTTTTACAACCCCTATTACGGCTTTTTCCTGCAAATGCTGCCCTATGCGTTCACCATTGTGGTGTTGGTGATCGGATCCCGCGAGGCGATCCGCAAACGGCTGAGCGCGCCGGCTGCGCTGGGACTTCCGTATATTCGCGGGCAGAGAGGTTTATAATGTGTGTTACGGGCCGGGGTGCAACCCCGGTCTGATCTGACGGCTGAGAAAGTGGCTATGGCTCAAACCTTTGCTGGATACCGTTGTTCGCTGTGCGGGACGGAATATGATTGGCAAGCGGCAATCTACACCTGTCCTGCCGATGGTGGAAATTTGGATGTGATTCTGGATTACGATCACATCCGCGGGCATTACAACATCGATGATTTCGGCTGCCGGCAGGGTGCCTCACTTTGGCGCTATCTGCCGCTGCTTCCGGTGCAGGACCCCGGCGGGGAGGAAACTCCCCTGCGGGCGGCTGGTTGGACACCCTTGTTTTCGCCGCCCCGCCTGGCTCAGAAACTGGGTATGCGGCATTTATGGATCAAGGACGAAGGGCGCAATCCAACCGCGTCGTTCAAAGACCGCGCCAGTGCGGTGGTGGTGGCGCGCGCGCTCCAAATTGGCGCCGAAGTTGTGGTGACCGCATCCACCGGGAATGCCGGGGCGGCATTGGCGGGAATGGCGGCGGCGGTGGGGCAGCGGGCTGTGATTTTCGCGCCACGCACTGCTCCTCCGGCCAAGGTGGCTCAACTGCTGATTTTTGGCGCGCAGGTGATCCTGGTGGACGGCAACTACGACCAGGCATTTGATCTGACCATTGCGGCTTCCAACGAATTTGGCTGGTATTGCCGCAACACCGGTTATAACCCGTTCACCGCGGAGGGCAAGAAGACAGCCGCTTTTGAAATCTGGGAGAGCTTGCTGCTGCCGCCGGTCTCCTCGTCAGAACCGCTGACCGTGTTCGTTCCAGTGGGGGATGGCAATATTATCTCGGGCATTCATAAAGGTTTCAAGGATTTGCAGCGTTTGGGCTGGCTGGAGCAGATGCCGCGTTTGATCGGAGTGCAATCGGAGGGGTCGGCGGCGGTGTCCAACGCCTTTTTTGCCCGCACCGAGACCATCACCCCGGTTTCAGCGGTGACGATTGCCGACAGCATTTCGGTTGACCTGCCGCGCGACGGCGTGCGGGCTGTGCGCGCGGCGACGCAGACCGGCGGTGCGTATGTCACTGTTACCGACCAGCAAATCCTGGCCGCCATAGCCGAGCTGGGCGGGGTGGGCATCTTCGCTGAGCCGGCCGGCGCTACCGCTTATGCCGGTTTATTGCAGGCGCTCTACACTGGCCTGGTGAAGCCTGAAAACCCCGTCCTGGTGTTGAATACAGGCAGCGGCTTGAAGGATACACGCGCAGCCATGCAGGCGGTTCCACCTGCACCGATCATCGAGCCTTCGCTTGTTGCCTTGAAGAAGCATTTACGTCTCTAGGAGTTGCTGATGACTCTTCCCGCTATTTCGATTGTTGTGCCGGTTTTCAATGAAAAAGGAAATCTGGATGAACTATACCGGCGGGTGCGGCAGGTGATGGAATCCACCGGTGATAGCTGGGAACTGCTGCTGGTGGATGACGGCTCGACAGATGGTTCCACCGATATGATCCGCAGCTTTGCCAGGCAGGATGCGCATGTGCGTCCGGTGATTTTCGCGCGCAACTTTGGCCACCAGATTGCAGTGACTGCCGGTTGGGATCTAGCCCGCGGGCAGGCCGTGGTGATCATGGACGCAGATTTGCAGGATCCGCCGGAAGTGGTGCTGGAGATGATTGCCAAATGGCGCGAAGGTTATGAGGTGGTCTATGCGGTTCGAGCCGAACGGGAGGGCGAATCGTGGTTTAAGCTGTTTACCGCCAAGCTGTTCTATCGCATCATCTACCGCATCACCGACGTGAAAATCCCCCTGGACACCGGTGATTTTCGCTTGCTGGATCGCAAGGTGGTGGAGGTGCTCAAGCACATGCGCGAACGGCACCGCTTTCCGCGCGGGATGGCTGCCTGGGTGGGATTCAAACAGGTGGGGGTGCCTTATAAACGCGCGGCGCGCTTTTCTGGAGAGACCAAGTATCCGTTCAGAAAGATGTTCAAACTGGCGATCAATGCCATCACTGGATTTTCCTACTTCCCGCTGCAAATGGCCACTTACATCGGGTTCATTGCCGCGGGCCTGGGGATCATCGCCATCCCGGTGGTGGTGGTGCTGCGTTTGATGGGCAGCCAATCCTTCTTCGGGCAGGCTTCCACGCTAGTCGCGGTGCTGTTTCTGGGCGGGGTGCAATTGATCTCGCTGGGTATCCTGGGTGAGTATATCGGGCGGATATATGACGAGGTGAAGGGAAGGCCGCTGTATATTATCCGCGAGGGACCTGAAGATCAGGTATAATTGTCAGACAATTACTTCATTCACAGGAGTATCTCCCCTATGGCAAAAATTGATTTGACGATGCATCCGGACCGTTTGGAACGGACGGTCAAGCGCGTCCGCGAGCGCAATATCATCATCCCAACTTTCGCGCAGATGAAAGACCCGAGCCTTGTGCCGCAGAAAATCCAGAACGAGCTGGCAACGATCGGGCTGTGGGACGTTCATCCCCGCAACCTGTTCCGCATCACCTGGCAGAATCAGCCGGTGGATGCGGGGGGCGGTTTTGGCGGGGTGAATTACCTGGAATTTCCGTCCAGCCTGACCGGAACACCGGCGCGTGTGATCGCGCTGGTGGGCAAGTGGTTCCCCACCGGCGCGCATAAGGTGGGAGCGGCGTTCGGCTGCCTGGTGCCGCGCCTGGTGACCGGGCAGTTTGATCCCACCACCCAAAAGGCGGTTTGGCCTTCTACTGGCAATTATTGCCGGGGCGGCGCGTATGATTCGGCGCTGCTGGCCTGCGATTCCATCGCCATCTTGCCGGAGGGGATGAGTAAAGAACGCTTTGAATGGTTGTCGCATATCGCCAGTGAGGTGATCGCCACGCCGGGATCCGAATCGAACGTCAAAGAAATTTTTGATAAATGCTGGGAGCTGCGCAAATCCGGGCAGGACCTGATGATTTTCAACCAGTTTGAGGAGTTCGGCAATTACCTGTGGCATTACGATGTCACCGGGCATGCCATGCAGCAGGTGCTGGAACGGGTGATGGGCCCGCGTGACGCGTACCGTGGGGTGGCGCTGACCACCGGATCGGCTGGTACCATCGCCTGCGGCGATTACATGAAGCAGCTCTTCCCCGGTTCAAAGATCATCGCCAGTGAAGCGTTGCAGTGCCCGACCTTGTTGGAGAATGGTTTTGGCGCGCACCGCATTGAGGGAATCGGTGACAAACATGTGCCCTGGATTCACAACATCAAGAACACGGACCTGGTTGTGGCGATTGATGACAATGCCGTGGTCAACATCATGCGCCTGTTCAATGAGCCGGTGGGGCGCGAATTTCTGGTGCGCAAGGGAGTGCCGGTCGTAGTGCTCGGGCAGCTTGACCTGCTGGGCTTTTCGGGGATCGCCAACCTGCTCTCGGCAATCAAGTTCGCCAAATACTATGATCTGGGTCCCAATGACATTGTGCTGACCGTGCTGACCGATTCGATGCAGTTGTATGGCTCACGCATCCGCGAATACCGCGAGGAAATTGGCGAGTTTACCCAGATGGACGCAGCCGTGGCGCTTACCCGCGACCTGCACGGGGTCACAACCGATGCTTTGATCGAGCTGAGCTACGCGGAGCGCCGCCGGGTGCACAACCTGAAATATTACACCTGGGTGGAACAGCAGGGCCGCA
>CAZCBJ010000118.1:0-11271 GCA_964496705.1 uncultured Anaerolineaceae bacterium
GGTGGGCGTGGCGCTGGGGGCAGCGGTGTGGGTCTGCGTGGGAGCGGGGGTGGTTTGGCTGGGCGCGGCTGGCGCGCAGGCCGAGCTAATCAAGGTGATTACCACTAAATATTTTATCCATCTACAATTCATGTCTGAAATTATAGCGCAGGAAATGCAGCGGCGATATGCGGTTGGCTGACAATTATGTTAACAGGTAAACCCGTTATGGGGAAAGGTCTTGCCCATTCCAACCAAAATTTATCTGCAATTTCGCTTGCTTCCATCCATGATACAATAAGACAAATGTTCGAGGAAGGCGCGCATGCCGGTCAACTTTCGTGAAATCCAGCAGCAGATTCGCCAGATAGGGCAGGCCGCGCCGCGGCGCGCCCGCCTGCTGCAAGAGCGCCGCGCACAAGCGCTGGAGGCGCTCAATGCGCATGCCGGCCGCCTGGCTGAGCTGCGCGATCTGGTGGCACGCGCCACCCGCTTCAACAACCGCCTGCGCTGCGCCGTGCCTGCGGCTGAGGCGCTGGACCTCCGCCGCGCTGTCCCCCCCGATCCACCGCCCTTCACCCTGCTGGCGGCTGACGGCTCGCAGATTAACCCCGACCGCCACAACGCGGTCGAGTTCGCCGTGATCAACGCCGGAGCGGTGTGCCTGCGCCCCGGGCAGCCCGCTGCCCCCGAGGAGATCACCCGCACCATCCTGATGCAGGGCGACGATCTCGAAACCCCCACCGGCTACGTTTCCGAGGAAGTGGTCGCGTTGCAGCGCGACCTCAAAGAGCGCACCCTGCTGGCTGAGCTGGCTGCCAGCTCAGAGCCGCCGGTGGTCACCCTCACCGACGGTCCCCTGGAGCTGTACCGCGAACCCGCCGAGGACCGCCTCTCGCGCGCGCTGCTGGTTGATTACCTGGGCGTGCTGGGCGAGCTGACCCGCGCGCGGGTGATCACCGCTGGTTACGTGGACAAGCCGCGCGCGGACCTGGTGGTGCGCCTGCTCGAATTGCTGCTGCTACCCGGCGGTAACCTGGAGGGGGCGGGCCGCGAACGGCCGCTGCTGCACGTGCGCGATGAGGACCTTTATCAAGACTTGCTTCAACCCGGCGAGCGCTCGGCGCTATTCGCCATTCAATCTGCATCCAGCCAGTACTTCCGCGATGAGCTGGCGCTGCATTTCTTCTACCTGAACGTCGGCCGCCCGGGCAAACCTTACCTGGCGCGCGTCGAGGTTCCCGCCTGGCTGTGCGCCGCGCCGGCATATCTGGACCTCTTACACGCCGCGTTGGTTGGGCAGTGCCGCCAGATGGGGGCAAACCCTTATCCCTACGCGCTGACGCGCGCCCACGAGGTGGCGGTGGTGAGTTTTGACGAAAAACAACAACTTGGGGAGATGATCTCCGCCGAATTGCGCCGCCAGGGCGTGGAGGTGGGCGAACGCTCCAACAAACAGGTCGGCAAAGACAGTCTCACCGGCCGGGTTCGATATGGGAGGTGATCATGATTGAGATGGGTCGTTTGCTGCGTTCTTCCACCACCGGCTGCGTGGTGGGCTGCCGCGTCAGCCAGATCGAGGCGCCGACCTTTGGCGGGCTGGTGCGCATCCCGCTGGAAGGATCCTACCAGGTCTACGGGCTGATCTACAGCATCAACATTGATGACGACGGCTTGGTGCGCCAACTGGTCACCGCAGAGGGGGTGCCGGAGGATGTCATCCTCGACAACCGGGTCAACCGCAATGTGCCGGTGGAGATCAGCGTGCTGTTCACCGGTTATGAGCTGGACGGCAAGGTGCGCCATCTGCTCCCGCCGCGCCCACCGCTGACCCTGGATGTAATCTATCCCTGCGTTGAGCGCGACCTGGTGTGCTTCACTAGTGCGGGGCGCTTCGGTTACTTCCGCCACGTGCTGCGCTCCGTGGATTTGCCGGTGGGCGAATTACTGGCCGCCCACTTGCTGCAGGCCAGCAGCGCCCAGGTTGTCGCGGGCAACCCGGGCTGGGCTGGCGCCGCCGTGCAGGAGCTGATCACGCTGCTGCGCGATGATTATCCCACCCTGATGAGCGTGCTGGGCGCGCTTGCCGAGCTGCCCGTTTTTCAGGAGGTGAAGCTGTGAGCGCGGATTTCAAAGTCATCGGTTATGTCGTCGGTGGGGGATTGAAAGAAAACCTGCGTGTGCGCCTGACGGTATCCCCGCAGGCAGTGCAGGAGGGCGGGTTCGTGGTGATCGAATCCTTTGAGTGGCTGTTCTACGGTCTGGTGACCGACCTGCAGCTTGGCGCCACCGATCCGCGTTTTGCCGACGAGCAAAGCGAGCAGCGCCTGCCGGAGGACCTGGCGCGTCTGCTGCATGGGCAGACGCTGTTCACCAACCTGGAAGTGCTGCCGGCTTTGATGTTGGAGTCCGGCCCGCCTCTCGATTCGCCCGAATATCCCGCCTGGCGCGCCGGTCATCCTGAAGACCAGCAAAATCCGCTGCCGGTCAAGACGATCCCCTCACACCACGCCCCGGTGCGCATGGCTGAGGCTGGCGATGTGGCGGCCATCTTTGGCAAAGCCGACCAAAAGGGCAACTTTGTCATCGGCTATACCCGCGAGCAGGGCCATCCGGTGTGTCTCAACCTGGAAAAGTTCGTCCAGCGTTCTTCGGGCATCTTCGGCGCCACTGGCACCGGCAAATCCTTCCTCACCCGCATCATCCTGGCCGGACTGATCAAAGCCGGCAGCGCTTCGGTGCTGGTCTTCGACATGCACAACGAGTACGGTTTCGACGATACCTCGTCGGATACCAACACGCGCGTGATTGGGCTGAAAACCAAATTCCGCTCACGGGTGCGCGTGGTGGGTCTGGGAGCAGGTGCCGCCATCCGCGGCAACCCGCCCGATTTCAACCTGGTACTGTCCGAATCCGACATTCAGCCCGCCGACATCGAGCTGCTCGCGCGCGAGCTGAACCTGCGCGAGACCACCCCCACCACGCTCTCGGCGCTGGTGCAGGAGTTTGGTCGCGATAAATGGTTCCATGAATTCAAGCAGATGAAAATGGGCACGACGGTGGTCGATGAGGAAACCGGCAAGAAATTTCCCGCTCCGGACAGCGTGGCATACTGGGCCAACCGCGCCGGAGTGAATCAAATGGCTGCCGAGGGCTTACACGACAAGCTGCGCCGCGTTTTCGACCTGCCCTATATCATGGAAGATCCTCCGGTTGACACGCTGCAAGAGATCATCAAGGCGCTGGAAGCCGGGCAGAACGTGGTGCTTTCCTTCGGGAAGCACGAATCCGACCTGGATTACCTGCTGGTGACCAACCTGCTGTCGCGCCGCATCCGCGACGCCTGGGAGCGCAAGACCAATCAGTACCGCAGCCAGGGCGGGAAGGAACCCCGCCCGCTGGTCATCGTGGTCGAAGAGGCGCATAAACTGCTCAACCGCGAGATGGCCGCTCAGACCACCTTCAGCACCATCGCGCGCGAGATGCGCAAGTACTATGTCACCTTGCTGATCATCGACCAGCGTCCCTCACAAATCTACGATGAGGTCATGTCCCAGCTCGGCACGCGCATCTCGGGCTGGCTGGGGGATGAGGCGGACATCCAGGCCGTTCTCTCCGGGTTGGCCGGGCGCGACGCGCTGCGTGGAATGCTCGCCCGCCTGCAGCCGAAAGAGGAAGTGCTCATGCTCGGCTGGGGAGTGCCTATGCCCATCCCGGTCCGCTCGCGCAGGTATGACTCAATCTTCTGGCAGGATTTGATCGGGCTTGGCCCTGATAAGGCTGATGAATCCCGCCTGCTCAAAGAATTGGGTTATTGATTATTTCCACCAATAAAAGAAGACCAATGCCACCGTGCAGCCCAGCAGAAATCCGCCGATCACCTGGCGCGGGGTGTGCCCGAGCACTTCCTTTAGCTGGTTCTCGGAAATGGGATGTCCGGCCAACAATTCATTGATGATGGTGTTGATGCGCTTGGCGTGTAACCCCGCTTGACGCCGGATACCAGCCGCGTCATATAGCACCACCATCGCCACTGCCAGCGCCAACGCGAAGACCGGCGTGTCAAAGCCGTGCCACAAACCGATGGCCAGCATGGTTGAGGTGACCAATGCTGAATGCGAGCTGGGCATACCGCCGGTGCTGATCAGGATACCCCAGTTGATCTTGCGGGTCAGCAAATACTCAATCGGCATTTTGAGCAGTTGAGCCAGCAGCCAGGCGGTCAGGCTGGTCAATAGAACCTTATTCACCGTCAGTTGATCCCAGACCATGTTGCGTTTCCTCACCAGCCAGCCATTGGATTTCCTCGCCCGTCAGTTGCCGCACGCGCAGCTCGGTTTCCTCTAATAGACCTGCGCAGCGCTGCGCCAGAGCCTGACCGCGCTCGAAGAGTGCCAGCGATTCCTGTAAGCTGGTTTTTCCGTTCTCCAGTGCGGTGATGATCTGTTCCAGCTCAGCCAGTGCCTGTTCGTAGCTGAGCGCTTCTGGCGGGGTGAGAGGATTGTCTGGTGAGTTGTTCATGTCGTATTTTTCTCTTTCCGCCCGAAATATGCAGACCGGGCGAGGTTAAGTTTACCCGTTTTCAGGCCCATTCGAGGCCACTACGGCCCCAAAATTTCCGTCGCTGACCTGCACCTGAAGCGACTCGCCGGGTTTGACCTGGTCTACGCTGCGCACCAGTTGACCATCCGCCGCTGCCACGAGTGCGTAGCCGCGACCCAGCACCGCTGCCGGATTGAGCGCCACCAGGCGGGTGCGCAGCCCTTCCAACCGCGCCCGTTCCAGCGCCAGCCGGTGCCCCAGGATGCGTTGCCCGGTCGCCTGCAAAGTGTCCAGGCGCTGGCGCTCGTCCTGAACACGGCGCAAGGGTGAACTGCGCTCCAGGCGCTGGCGCGATACCATCAGGGAATCTCGTTCATCCTCCAGGCGTTGGCGTAAACCATTGACCAGCCGCGCGATCCATCCACTTAATGCGCTGCGCAGTTCAGCCACATCGGGTGTGGCCAACACGGCCGCCGCAGTGGGAGTCGGCGCGCGCAGGTCGGCTGCAAAATCCGCCAGGGTGAAGTCGGTCTCATGCCCCACACCGCTGATCACCGGCGCCTGCGAGGCAGCCACCGCTCGCACCACCCGCTCGTCATTGAATGCCCACAGGTCTTCCAGCGACCCGCCGCCGCGCGCCAGCAGGATCACGTCTGGCTGCACCAGGCGGTTCAGCGCACGCAGCGCAGCCACGAGCTGCGCCGGAGCCTCCTCGCCCTGCACTGCGCTGGGAGCCAGGATCACTTCAGCCAATGGGTAACGCCGGCGCAGCGTGTTGAGGATATCCTGCAGCGCAGCACCGCTGGCTGATGTGACGATGCCAATGCGCCGTGGTCGTTCCGGGATCGGACGCTTGCGCTCAATGGCGAACAAGCCTTCGCTTTCCAGCCGCGCTTTGAGGCGCAGGAATTCCTGCAGCAACCGCCCCTCTCCACCCAGGCGTAAAGTATCTACATATAACTGATAGTTGCCGTCCCGCTCGTAAACACTGACCGCGCCGTGCGCCTCAATGGCCAACCCATTTTGCAAATCCGCGCGGATGCGCAGGGCGGTGCTGCGCCAGATCACGCAGCGCAGCGAGGCATTTTGATCTTTGAGGGTGAAATAGATGTGACCGGAAGTGGGACGTGACAGGTTGGAGATTTCACCCTGCACCCACACATTACGCAGCACCTCGTCGCTGTCCATCAGCTCGCGCAGATACATGTTTAACTGGCTGACCGTCAGCGATAAGGTTGGCAGCAGGGGTGGTTGCACCATAAATCTAGGATAATATAACTCGGGGCGCGTGTCAAACCAAAGCGCCTGGCGAGTCCTGTAAACACGCCCGGCAAATTCCGTACAGCGTCAAGTGGTCGAATTCCACCGCGAAGTCGTACAGTTTGCGGATTTTGTGTGCCGTGTCTGCCAGATCATCGCCTGCCATTTCAATCTGTCCACTGCACTGGCGGCAGATCAGATGATGATGAGGCTTGCCCAACGCGATTTCATAGAACGCTTCTCCCTGCAGGTTCTGTATTCGGGCTACCAGCCCGATGCGGGTTAAAAAATCAAGGTTGCGGTAAACCGTGGTCAAATTAACCGCTGGCGCCTGGTTGTTGACCAGACTAAAAATATCATCCAGTCGGGCCGTCCCATTCTGAGCGCAGATTGCATCCAGGATCATCTGGCGTTGGAGGGTCATTCGGCTGCCCCGACTGTGCAGGTAAGCTTTGAGGTCAATTGAATTGTGGGACATGGCGGCTGCTAGAGTCCATATTCGAGAAGTAAAGCCGGATCGCCCAGCACCTGTTCGGTTGGGCCGTCGGCCACCACCCTGCCCTGGTGGATCAACACGCTGCGCGGG
This sequence comes from uncultured Anaerolineaceae bacterium, assembly GCA_964496705.1. GTDB lineage: Bacteria > Chloroflexota > Anaerolineae > Anaerolineales > Anaerolineaceae > CAZCBJ01. Next base: position 6,368 of record CAZCBJ010000118.1, read on the forward strand.
GCAAGTTGGTGGGCCAGGTCAAAATCGTGGGTGGCGATGATCATCGTCTGAGGGAGTTCATGGAGCAATTCGATCAGGTGCCGCCGCGCACGCGGATCCAGGCCGGCGGATGGCTCGTCGAACACAAGGATCTCCGGGCGCATTGACAGCACGCTGGCGATGGCGATGCGCTTCTTCTCGCCCATGCTCAGGTGGTAAGATGAGCGCTGGATATAGTCTTGCATATACACGGACGCCAATGCCTCATCCACCCGCTGCTTGACTTCCGCAGCCGGCAGGCCCTGGTAAATTGGCCCATAGGCTACGTCTTCGCCCACCGTCGGACAGAACAACTGATCGTCAGGGTTCTGGAAGACCAGCCCCACCAGGCTGCGCACGCGGCTGAGGTTGGCCGGGTTGAGCGGCAATTTGCAAATCTCCACCCTGCCCTTGTTCGGGTTGAGTATGCCATTCAAGTGCAACAGCAGGGTGGATTTGCCCGCCCCATTCGGTCCCACCAGCGCAATTTTTTCGCCGCGCTGCACCGACAAATCAATCCCTTTCAACGCAGCGTGCCCGTCTGGATAATCAAACCAAATGTCATTTAGCAAGATCGTATTGTCCACAGCATCAACCAATCAACAATCCAAAAAAGAGCAAGATGAGCAGCAGCCCGAAACCGAGCGCGACGACCAGGCGGTCGGTGGCTGCCAGACCCGGCGCGGGCAGGCTGCGAATTTCGCCGTCGTAGCCGCGCGAAAGCATGGCTGCATACACCCGCTCCGAGCGCTCCAACGAGCGCAGGAACAGGCTGCCCGCCATGCCACCGGCCACCCCTGCCCGCCAGGTCAAGCTGCCGCCGCTGCGCCGGCCGGGTGAATTCCCGCTTCCGCTGCGCGCCGAACGCGCGCGCAGCAGACGGCTGGCTTCCTCGGTCATCACGAACAGGTAGCGCCACATCAACGAGATGATCGCTACCAGCACGCGCGGCACACGCAGGTGGCGCAGAGCCAGGAACAGCTCCTCCACTGGCGTGGTCGCGGTCAGCAGGATGGCACCCTGCACCGACAGCCAGGATTTCAGTCCAATGGCCAGCAAGCGCAACAATCCCTCCAGCGAGGCGCTCAGACCGTTCGCTCCCAGCGGCAGGGTGAACACCACCTGACCTGGGGTGGTGAAGGGCAGCGGAACGGCTGCCAGAACGAATGGCAGCGCCAACAGCGCGCGCTTCAACAGGCGCGCGATGCCCAGCCCTGAAAGAATTGCCAGCGATAAATTGACCGAAAGCAGCAGAATATACAACGCCCACGCGTTTCGCGGGGTAAGGGTCGTCACCAGGATCAGCCCGAGAGTCAGGGGCAGCTTTACCCGCGCGTCCAGGCGGTGGATCATGCTATCCCCCGGGCGGTAAGGGTCAAGATGGCTGGCGTGGAGGCTCATGCGGCTTCAGAGGAGCCGCGCTTGCGCCGGCTGTAAGCGATGCCCAGTGCAACACCCAGCACGGTCAAGGTGCCCAGCACGCCCGCAGCGATGGTCGCCAACGCTTCGTTCCGGATGCCCGGCATGACATAATCGGGAACGATGTTATAGAAGCTGTCCCGGGCTGTATCGAGAAAGCCTTTCTGTTCGGCTACCCATTCCAGACCGTCTGGATGACTGGAGGCAAGCGGAGAAAGCACTGCCAGCAGCAATGCGATGGCCAGACCGCCAAGCAGTACCGCTTTGCCGCCCGCCGGTTGGGGCGCGCCGATTTTCAACAGGTCGCGCCGCGCGGCATAGATAAATGCCAGCGCGCCCACTGTGATCAACCCCTCGCCCACGCCGATCAAAGCATGGATGGCGGCCATGGCCGGCACGGCGATGTTGGCTGGAGAAGTACCCGAAAGCGCCAGTTGCAGGGCTGCCGCAAGTGAAGCGATAAGAATAGAAAGCCAGGCTGCAGCAAACCCGCCGGCGAAGATGTTGACCCGTGGAGCGGAGGAAATGCGCTGGAAGGCGCGGTGTACCGCGTAGGAGACAAACACGCCGATCACTGCCATGTTAAAAATGTTGGCGCCTAATGCCAGCAGCCCACCGTCCTGAAAGATCAGCGCCTGAACTGAGACCACGGCGGTCATGGTCAGAACCGCTGCCCACGGCCCGAGCAGGATGGTGGCCAGCGCCGCGCCCAGCAGGTGGCCGGATGTTCCGCCAGCCACAGTGAAGTTCAACATCTGTCCGGCGAAAATGGCGGCGGCCACCACGCCCATCACCGGAACCTCGCGCTCGCCCAGGTCGCGGCTGACCCTGCGCAAAGCCACGGCGATGACCGCGATGCTCAGCACCCAGAAAATAATCGAAACAACCACTGATAAAAACCCATCTGGAATGTGCATAGCGACGGGTGAAAAAAACATGGTTGACTCCTCTTGATGTACAATAAGGTTGGCAAACACAAATTGGCCAAATTATAATTTAACTTTTATGCTAATGCAAATTTTTGCAAAAGAAAAAGATTGTACAGATCAGTAATTTATCTGAATTGTCCTTGACAGGCGAAACCATGCTCCCCACTCTCCTCATCATCCTCCTGGTACTCTTGCTTTTTTTCTTTGCTTTCCTGCTGCTGCGCACTTTACGTTTCGCAAGGCCAATGGCGCCGGTGGATGTGGTTGACCTGCCGGATGTGGACGCGGCTTTGGTTGCTCAGCACCTCTCCCAGGTCATTCGCTGTCCCACCCATGTGGTTGACCAACAGCTCAACCCCAACCGCAAGGCTCTGTTCAAGCTGGCCGATCTGCTCGAAAAGCTCTACCCGCGTGTTCACGCCATGTTGAAGCGCGAAACGATCCATGATTATTCGCTGCTCTACACCTGGGAAGGCAGCCAACCCGACCAGCCCGGGGTATTGTTTCTGGCGCATTTGGATGTTATCCCGGCTGACCCCGCTACGCTGACCGATTGGGTTCATCCGCCTTTTGAAGGTCAGATCGCGGATGGCTATGTGTGGGGAAGGGGTACGCTGGATGACAAGAACCAGGTGATCGGACTGTTGGAAGCGGTCGAGTACTTGCTGCGCAACGGTTGGTGGCCGCAGCGCACCGTCTATCTGGCTTTCGGTCATGATGAAGAGCTGGGTGGAAGTCAGGGAGCGGCGCGCGTCTCCGCTTTGCTCGCTGAGCGAGGCGCGCAGATCGAGGCTGTCCTGGATGAAGGCACCGGACTGGTGGATCACTTGCTGCCCGGGGTGGAGGGCCCTGTGGCACCGGTCGGCCTGGCTGAAAAGGGCTATCTCACCCTTGAATTGAGCGTGGAAGCGGCTGCCGGTCATTCCTCCATGCCAGACGGCCCAACCGCAATCGAGCGTTTATCCCGCGCGCTGGTGCGCCTTCAGGCGCATCCCATGCCTGCTCAAGCTGACCTGCTTTTGCCCTTTTTCCGCGGCTTGGGCGCCGCCCTGCCGTTTCGCTTCCAGTTGGTGTTCGCCAATTTCTGGCTGTTCAAAGGCTTGATCCGCCGCACGCTGCTGGCGCGCCCACAGACCGCCGCGGCTATCCGCACCACCTCTGCCGCCACTGTTATCCAGGGAGGCGGGCGCGAAAATGTACTGCCGTCGCGCGCCAGTGCCCGCGTTAATTTTCGCTTGCTCCCCGGCGATACCATCGCTGCAGTCTGCGAACACGTGCGCAGGGTGATTGCTGATCCGTGCGTCCATTTTGAGCCTGCGCCCGGCAGTACAATCGATGAAGCCTCACCGTCCTCTTCCCAGGAAAGCGATGCCTTCCAGCGCCTGTCCATTGCAGTGCGCCAGGTGTTTGGCATGGAAGTCCCGGTTGTGCCCTATTTGGTGTTGGGCATGACCGATTCGCGCCATTATCTGCCCCTTTGCAATCAGGTGTATCGCTTCGCGCCGATACGCCTGTCTATCGAGGATCTCGAGCGCGTGCATGGCGTTAACGAGCGGATTGCCGTGCAGAACTGCGCGCAAATGGTTCAATTCAACATTCTATTGATTGAAAGTTGGTCGCATGCCGAGGAGGTGACTCTATGAAACCATTTCGCAAACATGTGGCGGTGGCTGTTGACGGGGGTGGTATCAAGGGTGTCGTGGTCACCCGCGCCCTGTCCATGCTGGAGGAATCGCTCGGACAAAAAGTGAACCAAATTTTTCGGCTTGCCGTCGGCACCTCCACCGGTTCGATCATTTCAGCCGGGATTGGCGCCGGACTGAGCGCGGCTCAGATGTATTCGCTGTATACCGAGCTGGGTGAAAAAATATTTCAGAAAACCTGGCGCACCTTTTTCTGGCCGCTCAGCCGCTACCGCTATTCCTTTGCGCCGGTCGAAGCAGCCCTGCGCCAGTACATTGGTGATCGCGTGATGGGTGATTTCTGGAACGCTTCTCCACCTACGGATGTGGTTATCACCACCTTTGATCTGGTCGAGAACCGCACCCGCTTCATCAAGCCCTGGAAGGAGGAGTACCAGGACTGGCCGGTGGTGCAGGCCGTCCTCGCCTCCAGCTCGGTGCCCACCTACTTTCCCGTCGTCGCCAGGCGTTATGTGGACGGCGGCGTGGGCGCGTATGCCAACCCGTGTTATATCGCCGCGTATGAGGCGCAGTTCTGCCTGAACTGGGATCCGGCTGAGACCACCCTGATCAGCATCGGCACCGGTCGCTCGCCACATTCGATGCTGCCTGGTGAAGCCGATCGCTTTTTTGTCTGGAACTGGCTGTCGCCGCTTCTGGGCGCATTTCTCCAATCGGCCGACGACCAGCAGGTTCACCTGGTGCGCACCTTCTTCGAGCCACTCGACTTTCGCCGTTTCCAGGTCGATTTCCGCCGTCCGATTGAGATGGACGATGCCGCCCTGATCCCTCAACTTTCGGGTTACGGGGAAGAACTGGGGCATATGATCCTCAACGATCTGACCGATGCGAGCAT
>CAZCBJ010000119.1:0-10897 GCA_964496705.1 uncultured Anaerolineaceae bacterium
TCTGCTGGGCGGCGCGCAGGGTGGCGGCGTCCACCACGTTGAACTGGATGTGGTGCCCGTCCAGCTTGAAATAGCCGCGCACCAACTGGACGAGTTTGTCCAGCCCCTCGTCGTTGGCTAAAACCTGGGGCGTGAATTTCTGGTTGAGCAGCGTGCCGCCGGTGCGAGCATGATCCATCTTGCCCAGGCTCTTGATCACCGCCGTCGGTCCGCAGCGGTCAGCCCCCTGCACCGGTGAAACACCCTCCGAAAGCGGCTTACCTCCCAGACGCCCGTCCGGCGTGGCGCCGGTCACCGAACCAAAATAGACATGGCAGGTGGTGGGCAGCAAATTGATGTGATACTGGCCGCCTCGGGTGTTGGGGCGCCCGTCAACAGCGTTGAAGTAGGCCTCAAAGATGCGCACCATCTGCGCGTCAGCGGCGTCATCATCGTTGCCGAAGCGCGGCGTGCGGTAAAGCAGCGTCTGGCGTAGCGCTTCGTGCCCGGCAAAGTCAGCCGCCAGCGCCGCCAGGAAATCGTCCATGCTGAGGCTGCGCTGCTCGAAGACGTGCTCGCGCAGCGCGGTGAATGCGTCGGTCAGCGTGCCAACGCCCACGCCCTGAATATAGGATGTATTGTAGCGCGCCCCGCCGTCGTGGTAATCCTTGCCGCGCGATATGCAATCGTCGATCAGCAGCGAGAGGAACGGCGCGGGCATGTGCGCGGCGTAGAGCCGCTCGATCACCTGGTTGCCGCGGATTTTGATGTCAATGAAATGGCGCATCTGGCGCTCGAAGGCGCCGAACACCTCGTCGAAGCTGGCAAAGCCGCGTGGGTCGCCGCTCTGCAATCCGATCTGCTGACCGCTGCGTGGATCCACGCCGTTGTGCAAGGTGATCTCCAGCACCTTGGGCAGGTTGAAGTAGCCGGTCAGGTTATAGTTTTCCTTACCGAAGACGCCCACCTCCACGCAGCCGCTGGAGCCGCCCAGGCGCGCATCTTCCAGCGTCTTGCCCATGCGCAGCAGCTCCTGCACGATCAGGTCAGCATTGAAGATGGAGGGCTGACCGAAGCCGGTGCGGATGATGCGCGCGGCGCGCTGGATCAGCCGGTCGGGGTTCTTGCGGCTGACCTGGATCGAGGCGCTGGGCTGCAGCAACCGCATTTCCTCCACCACGTCCAGCAGCAGGTAGGTCAATTCGCTGACCGCGTCGCTGCCGTCGGGCAGGATGCCGCCCAGGTTGATCTGGGCAAAATCGGTGTAGGTGCCCGATTCGGCGGCGGTCACCCCCACCTTGGGTGGGGCGGGCTGGTTGTTGAACTTGATCCAGAAGCACTGCAGCAGCTCCTCGGCGGAATCGCGGGTCAGGGTGCCTTCCTCCAGTCCGCGCCGGTAGAACGGCGCCAGGTGGTGGTCGAGATGCCCCGGGCAAAAGGAATCCCAGGTGTTGAGCTCGCTCGTCACCCCCAGGTGGACGAACCAGTAGGTTTGCAGCGCCTCCCACAGGTCGCGCGGAGCCTGGGCCGGCACGCGCGCACACACCTGCGCGATGCGCTCCAGCTCAGTTTTGCGCTGCGGGTCGGGCTCTGATTGCGCCATTTGCTGCGCCAGCTCGGCGTGACGCTCGGCGAAGCGGATCAGCGCTCGCGCGCAGATGCGCATGGCGCGCAGCTCTTCCTGCCGGGCATACGCTGCGGGGTCGCGGTGGAAATCCAGGTTTAAAAGGCTGGCTTCGATCGCGGCGATGAAGTCCAGCATGCCCATGCGGTAGATTTTGTCGTCCATCACCGTGTGGCCGGGGGCGCGCTGTTCCATGAACTCGGTGAAAATGCCTGCCTCATAGGCGGCGATCCATTCGGGGGTCATGGCGGCGAAGATGCGCTCGCGCATCGTGCGCCCTTGCCAGAAAGGGATGATCTCATCCGCGTAGATACTGCGCGCGGCGGGGCTGACGCGGAATGGAATCTTGGGGCGCGCGTCGAGGATGTCCAGGTCTTGCAGGCTGTGGCAGCACAACTCGGGGTAGGTGGGCGTGGCTTTGGGCGCGGGGCCTTTCTCACCCACGATCAACTCGCCGGGCAGGATGCAGATGGATTTATGCTCCATCAGGTATTCAAAAGAGAAGGCGCGCTGCAGCGGCTCGGAGAGCAGCGCCAGGCTGACCGCCGCTCCCTCACACATTACCACCGTCTGGCGATGGAAAGCGGTCATCAGCTCCGCGCGCTCGGTGGAGATGCTGGGAACCGCGTCCAAACTTTGTTGGCGCAGCCGCGCCACCCGTTCGCTCATGCTCATGCTTGCACCTGTAAGAAAGTATCTTCAGCCCTATTGTATCAAGGATTGATGGGAGTCAACCTTCCAAACGAGCGCAGGGCGGTCAGCGCTTCGAGGGTGAGGACTCCGCACCACTCCTGGCGCGCGACAGCCCAGTCTTCGGGGTAGCGCCCGCTCCAATCCCAGACTGGTTCCCAGCAGCCCGCGGGAGATAGGCTGTCGATCAGGTGACCTAAGTTTAGCTGTAGGACGTCGGCGATCAGGTCGGCGCCGGGCGCATCCGGGCGGGTCACCACCTTGAGCGGCTGGGCGCGGGTCTGGATGAAATCCCGCGCGCGTTGAAAAGCGGTGCGGCTGAAGTGTTTCATGTCGCTCCAAGGATTGATAACCGCCGCGGCAGGCGGCGGTCGGGTTGGCAAGTCCCGCTGGAGAAGGAGCGGTTACTCTGGGTTGGCAGGTGGAGTGGGTTTCGGCGCGCTGAACAGGGTGACGGTCTCATCATGCACCAGCGCCCACAACGTGTAAATGGCCACTGCGGTGCCGATCGGAGCCATGAACAGTTCCAGCACGGCGACAATCATCACCAGGTAGCGCGCCCAGTTCTTGTAGCGCAGCAGGCCGATCCCACCGATCAACCCCGGCAGTCCAAGCGCGCCCATGAACAGTGCGATGAGCACACCGGTGGTGATGATAATGCCGGCGGAGCTGCGGTCGCTGGTCAAGAATGCGGATAGGATCATGATCAACAAGACGAAAACAGCCATCAACAGCAAGAGGGCATTCACGGCGATGTGGTAGATGCCGATGATGGTGATATGTTTTTTCATGGGGTACTCCTTATTTTTGCACCGGCAGCTCTTTGGCCCAGTTTTCGATGGCTTCCCAGTTGCGGAAATCACCGATCGGGGATTTAAGGGCTTTGATGATAAAACGCTCTACAAAATTCAGGCGGTTGGGATCCATCTTGCCGGCAAACAGTCCCAGGCTGGCGGGCTCGAGGATCTGCCGGATGGGGGCCATATAGCCTTCGACCACTTGGCGATTTTCGGGGGTGTCATCACTGAGAGTCAGGCAAACAGTGAAGAAGGAGGTGGGTTTCTGAGCGAGGACAGGCTGATTTTTCTTGAGGAAATTGAGCGCTTCAGGCAGCCAATGCGCGGCACGGATGGCGCTGCCCAGCACAATCTGGTCGTAGTTTTCCAAGGTGGCGACCTTGCCCACCGGTAGCAGGTCCACCTGCGCGCCGCGCTGGGTGAGGGATTGGGCGATGGCTTTGCCCACCTCAGCGGTGGAACCAGCCTTGCTGGCGTAGGTGACAAGAATTTTATTGCTCATCTTCGGTTCTCCTGATCTGGGCTGGTGGAGGTTCACTGGGAGGCGCTGATGGGGCTTGAACTCATTTTTAACGCGCAACCCAATCTTCAGATTTTATTATAGTACGTTTTGGGTGGTTTTAACCAGTCAGGCTGGGGTCACGCTTCGTGGAAAATCACCGTGCCCCAGCGACCGTTGATGCGCCAGTGCGGGTCGAGGCGGTCCAATTCGGCGGCGCGCATGGCGGGCAGACCGACGGTGACGTCCGATTTGCACACCCGCAGCAGCAGCAGGGGTAGGTTGAGATAGCCGAAGACTGTGGTGGGGGAGGAGTCGGGCGGCCAGTGCAGGTCTCCGGCGAAACGGCGGAAGTTGGCGTCACCTTTGCTGATCAACAGGCTGCTGCGGCGCAGGTCCTGATACAGCTCGTCGTGCATCTGCCAGGCGAAGCGGGGCGAGGTCCAGTAGAAGTGGTCGCGCAGCACCAGGTCGCGGTCAGCGAGGCGGGTTTTGAGGCGCAAACCGAGCTGCTGCTGGCAGGGCAGCGGGCTGGCGGTCAACTCGCCCACCAGGCTGAGCACATCCAGGATGGTGGCGTCGGAGATGAAGGTGGGATGCGATTTGCAGTGGAAGTCCACCCGCCGCGCCAGGCCCGCGGCGAGCAGGTATTCGGCCAGGAACAAGTCGGTGAGCAACTCCATGCCGGTGTTGTCCAGAACCACATCCACGCGCTGGCGGCGCAGCCGGCTGGTAAAAGCGGCAGCGGCCTGAGAATCATCACACAGCATGCCGGCTTCCTGGGCGCGTCCGTCGGGATGGTCAGCGCGCATGGCGCGCCCCTTGGGCCACATGCTCAGGTCGGCGCGGTTGCCGCCCAGCGCCAGGTGAAAGAGATGCGCCAGGCGAGCCTCGACAACCTCCGGCGCGGGAGCAGGATCATCCAGCCAGGCGCTGAACTGCTGGCAGGCGGCGGACATCCCTGCCGGGTCTTCCTGCAGGGCAAGCCGCTTCTGGTGGGCGAAGGGATCGCGCCCGAGGCCGCTGCCCGGTTGAAAGTAGCCGCTGAGAGCCAGGATGCGGCGGTAAAAGTAGGTTTCGGCGAAGAACCAGGACACTTCGCTCCAGCTATCGTTCAGGTGGGGCGTCACGTACTCCAACCAGGCGGCCTCATCTGGCGCGCCGGGGTCACGGATGGGCGTGATGAGATGATCGGGAAACTCGGCGGCCAGCGCTTCAAACCCGGCGGCGATTTCAGCGGAGAATAGGTTGTCCTTGCAGGTGTGCCGGGCGATGTCAGGCAGGCGTATGCGAACAGTGTACTGGGCGAAAGTGCCGTCCTGGCAGCCGCGCAGCGACTGAGGCAAATTGTGGCGTGGGATGGGGGTGGCTTTCATCCGGTTGGGCGCTCCATGAGGCGGGATATCAACGGAGTGATTCTACCAAAATTGGCAATTCAACGACTGGACGCGTATAATAATGATGGAAATCATCATATTCAAAATGGAGGATGATCTAATGCTGGTAAAAGAACGCATGAAACGACCTGTATTGACCATCACAGCGGATGTGCCTGCGCAAGATGCGCTGATGCGCATGCGCAAGGATAACGTGCGGCGTTATCCGGTGGTGGACAAGCGTGGCAAGATGATCGGGATTGTCACCGATACGGATCTGATCAATGCCTCGCCCTCCGAGGCCACCACGCTGAGCGCGTGGGAGGTCAACTACCTGCTCTCCAAGATCACCGTGGAGCGGGTGATGACCAGCCCGGTGGTCAGCGTGGACGAAGATGCGCCCATCGAAGAGGCGGCGCGCTTGATGGCAGATCGCAAGATTGGCGCGCTGCCGGTGCTTGGCCGCGGGCGGCTGGTGGGGATCATCACCGAAACCGACATCTTCCGCATCTTCCTGGAAATGTTTGGGGCGCGGGATGCGGGTGTGCGCGTGACGGTGGAGGTGTTGGATTCGCCGGGAAAACTTTACGAGCTGGTCGGTGCGATCCACAACCTGGGCGGCAACCTGATCGGCATGGGCATAGCGATGGGCTCCAGCAGCGAATCGCGCTCGGTGACGATCAAGGTGACCAATGTGGAACTGGACGCGTTGAAGAAAGCCCTGATGCCGCTGATTGACCGGTTGGTGGATATCCGCGAGGAACACCCCGCCGCCTGAGTACTGCATCAATTCAGTTGTGTAAATAATCCCTCCGAGACCCATCAGTCGCCGCAGGGCGGCTCCTTCAGGGATTCACGCGGGGTGATTCCCTGAGCGGATTGGATCAGAGCTTCTCATGCGCAGCACCCCGAAGCGATCGCGAAGCATCCCTGCGGGAAGGGACTGTCCGCGCTTGGATTGCAAAACTTTGTTGACAGAATACTCAGAAACTCAGACCGGCGGCTGCTTCCTGTAATATCTGCGCTGAGCGCTCCAGCAGCGCCTGCTCATCGGCGGGCAGGCTGGCTTCCACAATGCGCGCCACCCCTTCCTTGCCCAGCACCACCGGCACGCTCAGGCACACATCCCGCAGACCGTATTCCCCTTCCAGCAGGGTGGAGATGGTCAACAGGCTGTTCTGATCTTGCAGGATGGCGGCTGTGATGCGCACCAGCGCCATGCCAATCGCATAATAGGTTGCGCCTTTGTAGTTGATGATGTGGTAAGCCGACTCCCTCACCGCACGGACGATGCGCTCACGCTCCTCTTGCCAGCTTGCGCAGCCCGCGCATTGCGGGCAGTACTCATCCAGCGGGATGCCCCCCACGTGGGTCATTGACCAGGCCGCCAATTCGCTGTCGCCGTGCTCGCCGAGGATGTAAGCATGTACGTTGCTCACATCCACCCCGCAGTGCTGGCTGAGCAAGTAACGGAAGCGGGCGCTGTCCAGCACCGTCCCCGAGCCGATGATGCGCGATTTTGGCCAGCCAGAATGGCGGATGGCGACCCGGGTGAGGATGTCCACCGGATTGGTAGCAACCACCACCACCGCGCGCGATTTTTGGGCAGCGATTTCATCCAGAATGCTGGTGAGGATTGAAGCGTTGCGCTTCATCAGGTCCAGCCGCGTTTCGCCTGGGGCCTGTTTGGCGCCGGCAGTGATCACAATCACGCTGGCGTCCGCAAAATCGCGCGGCGCGCCCACCCGGATCTGCACATTCGGGTAATAGGGCAGCCCGTGGGCCAGGTCAAGCACCTGCCCTTCGGCGTAGTTGCGGTTGACGTCGCTCAGCGTGATTTCGTCGGCGATGCCGCGCTGCGCCAGGGCGTAGGCGAAGGTGGAACCCACCGCCCCCGCCCCGATAATCGCCACCTTGCGTGAAGAATAAATGCTTTGCATGTTCACCTTTCCTCCGTTCGTCCGTGTAGGATGATTTCTAGCCGCTGCGGGACTGGCTCAGGGCAGCGGCAGGTTGCCCGCGTAGCCGGTTAATTCGACATAGCCGTTGCCTCGCGCGGGCTGTCCGGCGCACGCGCCCTCGAAGCGCACCGCGCCTTCCCAGTAAGTGAACGCCGGGAAGTTGACCTCCTGGTCGGCCATCCACGGGCGCACCTCCAGCTCACATTGTTGCTCCGCCAGCCGGATGCGCCAGCCCGATGGGTACACGCCGCCCGTATGCGGGCTGCGCCATTCGTCCAGCACGCTCAGCACAAAATCGTCACGCGCGATGGGCGTGGAAAGCGCATCCGCGGAGATCAGCGCCCCGCTGGATGAAGCCGAAATATTGCCGTCTTTTTCGCGCAACTGAAAGAGCATCAGCGCCGCGCCGTCATCAAATTGCAGCGAGAACCAGTCCCAACCAATCTGATTGGCATCCAGCACGCCGGTGCTGAATTCGTGATCCTTCCATGCCAGCCCGCTGACAGAATGACGTGCTCCCTCCACCTGGATGCTGCCCTCCGCGCGCAGGCGCGGCTGGCTGTAGTAATAGGATGCATGGGTCGCTTCTTCGCCCTTGCGGCTGTAACCGTTCTCGCCGTGCAGGATGACACCCATCTCATCGGTCAAGGTCAGGTCAATCGCCAGCAGCCCTTGCGCCGCCTGCAGGTGGTACTCGCCGGGCGCCCCGTCAGCCGCAACGCTCCAATCCTCCAGCCAGACGCGGTAGGGGTCTCCCTGCGCCCCGGCCAGGCCCGGCCCCGGGCGCGCGTAGCGCTCGAAGGCGTAGAAGCGCTGCGCGCCGATATCGCTCAGCGCAAAATGGGCGAAATACAGGCTGCGGTCATACCAACGCGAATCGGCGGGCAGCTCGGCGGCTGGCGGCAGCAAGCCCACCCGGAAGAAGGTCAGCTCAAAGCCAAAACGCCTCCCGTTCCGGGCTTGCAGGTTGCCGGTGTAATACCACCACTCGGTGCGGTAATCCGGGTGAGCGCCGAAATCCGCCGGAAAGGTCATCTGGCGCGAGCCATCAGCATAGCTGAAGCCTTCCATATTGCCGTCCACCTGTCCACCCGCGGTGAATTGCACCTGAGCCGCGGGCAGCGCTTGGGGACTGCAGGAAGACAAAACAAGCAATAACAGGAAAACCAACGTCAGAAGCGCAACTGATTTCATCTATCGCGTATTATACTTGCCGCGGATATGTCGCGCGCCAGAAAACGAACCCGCGTACAATGTTTGCACACACCCTCTATTTCACAGACCGACCAAAGCGGATAGAATTCAACTATGAGCATTTTCCTGCGATTTGATGACCTGACCAAATCCTTCTACGAAGGCCAGGTGCGCCGCGTGGTGCTGCAAAATGCGCACGCCGAGTTTCCATCCGGCCAAATCACAGCCATCCTGGGCAAGAGCGGCAGCGGGAAAAGCACGCTGCTGAACCTGATCAGCGGCATCGACATGCCAGACAGCGGTCAGATCTGGGTGGACGGTCGCGAGCTGACCGCACTGCCGGAGCGCGAGCGCACCCTCTTCCGCCGCGCGAACATTGGTTTCATCTTCCAATTTTTCAATCTGATCCCCACCCTGACCGTCGGCGAGAACGTCAGCCTGCCGTTGGAGCTGAACCAGGCTTCGCGACCGCAGGCGCAGCGCAAGGCGGCTGAGCTGCTCGAGGCGGTGGGTCTGGCGGACCGCTGGAACACCTTTCCCGACAAACTCTCCGGCGGCGAGCAGCAGCGCGTGGCGCTGGCCCGCGCGCTGGTGCATGATCCGCTGTTGATCCTGGCTGACGAGCCAACCGGCAACCTGGATGACGAGACCGGCGCGGCGGTGCTGGCGCTGCTCACCCGCCTGGCGCGCGAGCAAAATCGCACCCTGCTGATGGTCACCCACAATCCAGAAGCCACCGCGCACGCTGACCGCGTCCTGCGGCTCACGCATGGGCAGTTGATCGCGGAGCGCTGAGCCATGCCCGCGTTGCGCAGCCTGCTGCGTCACCCCGTCCAATTCGCCTTGATGGTGCTCGGCATCGCTTTGGGCGTGGCGGCGATGATTTCCATTGACCTGGCCAACGCCAGCGCTGAACGCGCCTTTGAGCTGAGCGCCAGTGCGGTGGCCGGGCGCGCTACGCATCAGATCAGCGCCGGCGGCGATGGCCTCGATGAAACATTGTATGTCCGCCTGCGCACCGACCCGGCGTGGCGCAGCCGCATTGAGCTGGCCCCGCTGGTCAACGCCTACGCCCTCAGCCCGCAGCTGGGCGACGCGCCGTTCACCCTGCTGGGGGTGGACCCCTTCGCCGAAGCGCCGTTCCGCGGCTACCTCGGCGATCAGCGCGAGGCGCGCCTCACCTCAACCGCCGCGCTGCTCACCCAGCCCGGCGCGGTGCTGCTCTCCGATTCAATCGCCAGCCAATTCAAACTGCAGCCTTGCCCGATTGGCAGCCTGGAGGATACCTGCCGGCTGAGCCTGACCATCGAAGGCCGCACGCACACCGCCTACCTGGTCGGAGTGCTCAAACCTGCCGACGAGTTGTCGCGGCGAGCGCTGGACAACCTGATCTTGACCGACATCGCCACCGCACAAAGCCTGAGTGGCAAGAGCGGACGGCTGACGCGCATTGACCTGATCCTGCCTGAAGATGTATCCCCCGAACAACTGACCGCGGCACTGCCGCCGAACGTGCTGCTGACCGCTTCCGATACGCGCACCCAGCAGGTTTCCGAGATGACCTCCGCATTTCGCGTCAACCTGACCGCGCTCAGCCTGCTGGTGCTGCTGGTCGGTCTTTTCCTGATCTACAACACGATGACCTTTTCCGTAGTCCAGCGCCGCGCGCTGTTCGGCACGCTGCGCTGTCTGGGTTACACACGCGAGGAAATCTTCGGCATGGTGCTGGGCGAAGCTGCGTTGGTCGGTGCGCTGGGCTCGGCACTGGGCGTGGGGCTGGGCATCCTCCTCGGGCAGGGCGCAGTGCAGTTGGTGACTCAGACGATCAACGACCTGTTTTTCGTGGTCAACGTGCGCGGGGTGCAGATTCCTACCGCCAGCCTGCTCAAAGGAGCACTGGCAGGCCTGATCGCCAGCCTGCTGGCGGCTGCCCCGCCGGCCTGGGAAGCAGCCGCGGTAGCGCCACGCCTGGCGCTCTCGCGCGCTGGATTGGAGAACAAGGCCAGCCTGGCGGTCAACCTGGCAGCCGGGCTGGGGCTGCTCTCGGCGTTGGCCGGGACGTTGATCTTTCGCATTCCCACCCGCTCGCTGGTGATCAGCTTTGGCGGCACCTTCCTGGTGATCATCGGTCTGGCCGCCCTCACCCCCATCGTCACGGTCAGCTTGATGCGCTTGCTGGGCGCGCCGTTGGGACGCTTGTTCGGTCTGCTGGGGCGCATGGCGCCCCGCAACGTCATCCGCTCGCAGAGCCGCACGGTCGTCGCAGCCGCCGCGCTGATGATCGCTGTGGCGGTGACCATCGGCGTGCAGGTGATGATCTCCAGCTTCCGCGCCACGGTGGCCCTGTGGCTGGAGCAGACGCTGCAGGGGGACGTGTACATCACCACCCAGGGGATCAACACCACCCGCCTGGACACACCGCTGGACCCGCAGGTGATCCAGATTGCGCGCGCTTATCCACAGTCCGTCAGCAGCGCGGCGGTGCGCGTGGCGCCGGTCGAATCGGCGCAGGGCGAGGTGCAGATCGTCGCCACCGACCTGGCGGAGATTGACCCGCGCCTGTTCCTGGCAGCCGAGGGCAGTCCCCGGCAAGCCTGGCAGCGGGTCAAGGAGGGCGCAATTCTGCTCTCCGAGCCGCTGGCCAACCGGTTGGGTATATCCGCTCCAGCCGGCGAACTACAGCTTTTGACCCCCTCCGGCTGGCGGGCTTTCCCAGTGGCCGGCATCTATGCCGATTACGCCTCCACGCGCGGCGGTACTCATCCAGGCTCATGCGG
>CAZCBJ010000119.1:10951-11264 GCA_964496705.1 uncultured Anaerolineaceae bacterium
CCCTCTGGCTGGTTGAAGGCGCAGACGCGGACCAGGTCACCGCCAGCCTGCGCGCCCGCTTGAGTGCTTTCCCCGGCATTCAGGTCACCCCCAGCGGTGCGCTGCGCCAGGACGCGCTGGAAATCTTCGACCGCACCTTCGCCATCACCAGCGCCATGCAACTGCTCACCACGCTGGTGGCTTTCATCGGCGGTCTGTCCTCGGCCACGGCGATGGTCATCGTCGAGTCGGTGGCGCTGGCCATCATGATCTGCAATGGCCTCGTCATTCCGCTGCTGCTGCGGCGGCGGACCGAGCCGGCGAAGAGCCTCGG
>CAZCBJ010000120.1:0-11257 GCA_964496705.1 uncultured Anaerolineaceae bacterium
TCCGCCAGGGCGTGACGCAGTGCTGTGAATTGATCCGCTGGGCGAAGGGCGAGGGCTTGATTGGCGCCAAAATGTTTCCCAATCTGGGTTTTTACCCGGATGATCCGGCTTATTTTCCCATTTATGAAGAATTAATCCGGCAGGGTTTCTTCGCCGCTTTTCATATGGGTTTACTGGCGCCCAGCGATGTGGACCCGCGCATGCCGATGTCCACCAAGTATTCGCGCCCGTTTTTCCTCGAAGAACCCGCGCTGCGCTTTCCCGAGCTGGATTTCGTCATCTGTCACATGGGCGGCATGCCGGGGATGGAGGAAACCCTGGCGGTGACTGAGTTTTATCCCAATATCTATGCTGACCTGGCGTTGGGCTACGGCCGCCGCGCCTTCGAACATATGGGCTCACGTGTCAGCATGGTCACCTGGGAAAAATTCATGTGGGGCCTGGACATTCCAGACGAAGACGGCCGACTCTGGCAGGAAAATCTGGATTTCTGGCAGACAAATGCGTGCCACCTGGGTTACGAAGATAAGTTGCCGATGATTTTGAATGATAACGCGCAGCGATTCTTAGAAAAACACGAAAGATAGCCTGGGGTGATCCGTATGCAGTTCTCGGCTCTTCGCCTTTGTCATTCGCAACTTAGTCAATCAGACAAGTTAGATATCAAGGAGATCATATGACAGTACACTTTGCGATCGATACCAACACCATTGGGTCCCCATTTCCGCATTACTGGGAACTGTGTACGGCTAGTTGCCACGCCTACACCGCGCTGCGCGCTGATTATCAGCAGCAACTGATCAGGGCGCACCGCGATCTGGGATTTCGTTATGTACGTTTTCACGGCTTGCTCAACGATGATATGTCGGTCTGTGTGCGCAATTTGTACACCGGCCAAAACACCTATTCTTTTCATAACGTTGATCAAATTTTTGACTTCCTGTTGAGCATTGGCCTGAAGCCCTTTATTGAGTTGAGCTTCATGCCTTCCGCGCTGGCATCCGGCAAAGCCACCTGTTTCCTGTACCGGGGCAATATCACACCGCCGCGGGATTATTCCGAATGGTATGACCTGATCAAAACACTCACTGAACACCTGGTGGCGCGTTATGGGTTGGATGAAGTGCGCCAATGGTTCTTCGAAGTGTGGAATGAGCCCAACCTGGTTTTTTTCTTCCGCGGGACGAAGGCGCAATACATGCAGTTGTATGCCGCGGCTGCCCGCGCTGTGAAAGCGGTGGACAGTCAATTGCGGGTGGGCGGCCCGGCTACCTCGGTGAATGCCTGGATACCGGATATCATCCAGTATTGCCGCGAGAACGATGTGCCGCTGGATTTTATCTCCACCCATCATTACCCCTCGGATGATCCCCTGGGTGGGTTGACCGGCGGATATGAAGACCTGGGCATGCCGGATGGCGACTTGCTTGAAAATGTCGACCCCGAAACCCTGGCGGCCTTCTTTGCCAAATTGTCCAATCCGCAAATTGAGCGCGGCAAGCTGACATCGATGGCGAAAAAAGCCAAAGCTGAAGCGGGCGATTTCCCATTGTATTACACCGAATGGAATTCCTCGGTCGTCCCGCAGGCGCAGGATGATCCTTACGCGGCTGCATTCATAGTCAAGACTCTGGTGGATAACGCCGGATTGGTGGAAGGTTACGCCTTTTGGACTTTCTCGGATATATTTGAAGAAGGCCAGCAGAACCCCCAGCCCTTTCACAATGGATTTGGGTTGATGACCATTCATGGGGTGCCCAAGCCATCTTATCATGCCTATTGGATGATGAGCCAACTGGGTGAGGAACGCTTGCCGGTGGAGCAATCCGCCTCCGGCACGGTGGAGATGGTGGCAACCCGCAAAGGGGTCGGATGGGCTTTACTGGTTTACAACCATGAAGTTTTTGGGAAGGAAATACAGGGTGAACAGGTGATCCTGCACCTCAAGGGCGACCTGGCAGGCAGGCTGGCCGTGATGCATGTCATTGATGAGCAGCATGCCAATCCCAAAGCCAAATGGATAGCCCAGGGCAGCCCTGTTTATCCCACCGCTGCCCAGGTGGCGGAATTGATGGAGGCATCCAGATTAAGGACCGAGCCTGTGGAGCTTAAACAGAAAGCAGGCGAGTGGGTCATTGAATGGGATGCCCCACCGCACAGCGTGGTTCTATTCGAAATTGCCTAGGCCACCTTTCCACCGGGCTTGGGTGGACCGCCTGCGAAAATTTCCTGGACTTGAACCGCGCCCAGGCTGCCCTGCTGCGCCCAGCGACCTTTGGCCTGGTAGGAGATGGCATCAAAAGTGAGTATGTTGGTTGCCACCAGGCTGCCGGACTCAGGTAGGCTCAACCCGTAGGATTTCACCCGTCCGGCAAGGCTGCGTTGACCAGCCGGCTGAAGGGAAAGCGCTGGCGCTGCATGCGGATAACCGTCTGCATCCAGCCAGGCCAGCACCTTCACGGCCACCATGCGGTCGAACTCAATCCGCACCGGGCGAGGGAGGATCACGCTGTTCTGCTGGCTGTCGATGACCTGGTTTTTCATCACCCGCGCCCACAGGTAATCAATAACCACTTGCAGCTTGCTGATCGAAAAAGAGGCCAGCACCTCACGCACACGGATCACACCGGCATTGCGGATACCGGTGTAGGCATTGTAACGCAGCAGGTTGCTGTTCATCTGGCGCTCGACATACGCTCCGGTGCGTTGCCACTCGATAAAGTCGCCAGTCAGGATCCAGCCTTTTAATTCAGGCGTGATGACCAAAATGCCCACACGTGGATCTTGATCCAGGTTCTTAATCGTCTTGCGTAGAAGGAAATTGCCAAAGTAGAGCGTATCCTTCTGATCTTCGGCTGGCAGAATGGAAACGACTGGCACCACGTTTGGAATACCGGCAGCATTGCGAGAGGCGAGGAACTTGGGCGTCATCTCGCCCTGCAACGCTTCTAAAAGGCCGGGTGTTGTGTTAAGAATGGACATGCGCCCTCCTTGCGGCTGAGGTTAATCAAGATCAGGGCAGAACGATCTGCCTGGCGGTCGGTGCCGTCGTGCGCCGGCCAGAACGCTTGAAAAGCAGAAAAGCGAGCAGGATGAGCAACAGCGCAACCAAAAACCCCAGGCTGCAGGAAGTACAGGAACAACAAGTGAAGCGTTTCATGGTGATCTCCTTTACGGGTAAACGCACAGGTTGGTTCAGGCTGTGACGGATCGGGTGGCACCCGACCATTGAGCAGTTGGCACGTATTGCAAGGCAAGCCGATGGACCGCTTCCATCTCGGAAGAATCCAACAGGGGGATATCTTCCAACGAATAGGCGCGGTCAAGGCGGTGATATTTGGGCTTACCCAGGTTGGTATAAGCGAGCAGATCCCAGCGCTGCACGCCGCCCAGTTCACCGCGGATGAACTGTCCGATGGCGGCAATATTCTGCGCTTGGTCGGTGTGACCGGGGATGATAGGCGCGCGAATCCACATCGGTACCCCGCGTTGAGCGATGCGGCGGGCGTTTTCGATGATGAGCGCGTTGTCCAGCCCGGTGCTCCGGCGGTGAGCGCGGCCGTCCATCACTTTCAGGTCGTACAGAACCAAATCCACCCAGGGCAGAATGTGCTCATAAACCTGCCACCCCACCGCGCCGCAGGTGTCGAGTGCCACGTGCAGGTTATGACGCTTGCACAGCGGCAGCAGCTCGGAGAGGAAATCATATTGCAACAGCGGTTCTCCGCCACTCAGGGTCACCCCGCCGCCGGAAGTTTCGTAGAAAACCTGATCTTTGAGCAAGACTTCGAGCAGGTCGGCAGCGTTCCATTCCTGACCGATGATCTCCAGGGCAGCGGCCGGGCAGGCCGCGCCACATTTGGCGCACAAGGTGCAGCGCTGGCGGTCGATGCGCATCCCCTGAGGGGTGAGTTCCAACGCTTGTTCTGGACAGACCCTCAAGCAGTCCTGAGCTGCGATGCAGCGCGTCTCGTACCAAACCAGGTCAGGGTGGACGTCCATCCCCTCGGGGTTGTGGCACCAGGCGCAGCGCAGCGGACAGCCCTTGAAGAAAGCCGTGGTGCGGATTCCGGGGCCGTCTTCCGTGGAGAACTGCTGAACGTTAAACAAAATGCCGGGGGTCAAGTGAGTATCCTAGAGTTGATGGGATTCGCGGGCGATGATTTCATCTTGAATTTCTTTACCCAGACCGGTGAAATAGGCGTTGTAACCGGTGACGCGTACCAGCAGATTGCGGTATTCGTCCGGATGCTGCTGCGCGGCGCGAAGGGTATCGGCGTCGATGACGTTGATCTGCAGGGCGGTGCCGCCCACCCTGGCATAGGCGCGCAGCAAAGCGCCGAGCTTGCGGCGGTGTTCGGGGTCGCGCAGCAGGCTGGGGCTGAAACTGATCGTGTGGCTGGCGCCGTTGGGCGCGGTCTGCAGGTCGAGATGCCCAACCGATTTGATCACTGCGGTAGGACCTTTACGGTCAGCGCCGTTGACCGGGCAGACAGCGTTGGAAAGGTATTGTCCGCGTTTGCGCCCATCGGGTGTGGCGGCAGTGCTAGGCGCATAGGCGATCCAGTAATTCCACGAAAGGTAACCGGCGCGATAGCGTTTTCCTGTTGGAGCGTGAAAGGAGAACACCTTTTCCGTCCAGTGGCGGCTGAAATCCTGACCAATCTGGTCAGCGTAGGGGTCGTCATTGCCGTATTTGGGCGCTTTATTGAGCAGCGTCTGGCGCAAGGCTTCATATCCTTCGAAGTTTGCCTGCAATGCCTGAACTAATTCAGTCAATGAAACGGTCTTGGATTCAAAAACTAATTTCTTCACCGCAGCCAGACTATCGACAACGGTTGCCAGGGCGATGCCTTCGACGGTAAGGAAATTGAAATGCGCCCCACCCGCGTTTGAATCCTTGCCGCTTTCCAGACAGCCGCCAACCAGCGCGCTGAGATAGGGCACCGGTTCCCAGCGGGCGCGCCCGGCATCGGCTAGGTTATTGACCCGGATGATCCAGCTGATCAAGTGGTCCAATTGAGATTTTACTGCCTGATCGAAATCCTCATAGGTAGTAAAATGTTCCGCTTCGCCGGTTTTGGGGCCAATCTGTTTGCCGCTGCGTTGATCTTTGCCGTTGTTCATCGCCAGTTCCACGGCTTTGGCCAGGTTGAGGTTGACATCCACTGTGCCGGAGCGGTCGTCGCCTGCCAGCGTGTTCTCCAGGCAGCCAACCGGGGCATAGTCCCACAGACGTTCAGCCGGCAGCCCCTGCCAGGCCAGCCCGGCGATGGAATTCTCGTCGAAGTTGATCAAGAATGGCGCACCCTGCGCTTTGGAAAGGATATCCACCATCCGGTCGATCAACCGCTGTGAGGTCTTGTGATGAATGCGCACATTGGGTTTGGGCTCCAGGAGGTTGATTTCCTCGATCACATCCAACATCAGATATGTGAGATCGTTCGAAGAGTCGTTGCCCTCAGCGTCCATGCCTGCCAGGGTGATCAACTGACCGAACGAGGAATTGATGCCCTGATTGGTTCCGGTCCAGCCCTGGTAATCATACACATAATTGTGTTTGATCCACCAGCATTCCAGCCATTCTTTGGCCTGTGCGCGGGTCAGACGGCCTGAGTCGAGGTCTGCCTGGTAGAAGGGATACAGATACTGGTCCACCCGTCCGGGCGAAACCCCCGGACCGGGATACGATTCGGCTGCCATGGCGAGCATATGAATGAACCACAGCGCCTGGAGGGCTTCGGGGAAGGTTTGAGGCGGATGCCAGGGCACACGAGCACAGATGCGCGCCATCTCCAGCAGCTCAGCCTTACGGCCAGGGTTGGGTTCCCCTTCAGCCAATTGATGGAGCAATTTATCGTAACGCTGCTGGTAGGCTTGCACGGCGTCGCCGCAAATCAGCAGCGCTTTGGCAAAGTGGCGCTGCTCGGTGGTTGTGTAGGGATGTTTTAGAACCGCCTGGGCTTCAGCGCACAATCCCATCCAACCGATTTGAACTACCCTGGGATAATCCGGTACCAGATGGCCAGGTACGGCTGCGCAATTGCCCACGCCGTGTTCATTCAACTTCTTCCATTCTTGAAAGAATTTTGCTTCCTGTTGTTCTCGCTGATGCGACTCATCTTCGCGCAGGCAGCGCGATAGAGCCGTGCTGAAGTGAGAGCCGACGACCAGTTCGCCCTGGAGAACTTCAACCGGCAGGTGACGGCTGACGACCTGGCGGAAAAAGATGGCCTGCCGGATGATCAACGGCTGGTCGAAAAAATTTTCGGGCAGCGCAACGGTTTCAGCGGAGGCGAGCAGGTAAGAACGGAAACCAGGCTGGAACATGGCCACTTCGGGCACATTGGTCCAGCTCCAGATGGAATAGACGGTATCCCACGGCGTACCGGTGGTGTAGGCGCGCACCTCGTTGGTATACTCGCGGGTATAGAAAGACCAAAATTGATCGCGCAGCTTCTGAATCCGCGCGGGCAGTGTGCTGGCCGGCTGCCAGATGGGCTTAGCACCCATCGCCTGTTTTGAGTCAGAAGTCATTGATGTCATTCAGTTTCTCCTGGTAAAGAACTACGGGTAAGTGCAATCAGTTGGCATCGCATGGTAATTATAGCCTTGTTCGCGCGAAATTAAAAAGAGCGCAGAAGACCCTGCGCTCTTCATCCGCTTGGTCGATTTCTCAACCGACGAAAAGTCCCAGACCAAACGAGCAGGCGTTCATCGCCAGGCTGAGGACGGCGGCATGCCGCAAGGGGAGATTGCGGCCTGAGATAAAGTAGAGGAAAAAGGTTTCTATGCCAACTGCAAAGGTCTCCGACAGACCGGTAATCCATCCGGAGGACAGGCTGAGGTGGGGGAAGGCGAACCACACGAACGGCAGGGTGATCATGCTGGCGACCGGAACCCAGCCAAGCAGAGATTTGGGCAGTCGAAATACGGTGAGGTAGATACTTGCCAGCAGAGTCTCCAGCACGAGGGTCAGGCCAATGCTTCCCGTACAAGGAGCGAGGAGGCGGCCAGATCCACCGGTCTCTTTTACCTCCAATGAATTTGAGAACACTTTCACCGTGTAGCGGGCGGAAAAGTGATCTTTGGTGAAGATATTGCTTTCGCGTTCCTGATCCTCAAATTTGATCACCAATTTGTGATAATCGCTGTAACCGTAGGCCAAAGAGCTGCAACTGTATTCCTGGCAGGTGAAATCTTGAGGTCCCAAATGCTCCAAATAGCGCCAGGTGGAACACTTCTCGTCATCACACTGCATCAATTTTCCCTCGATAATTGGCACCTTTTCGATGCGGTAATCGAATTCAAAGTCCATCGAAGGTTTCGGCCCGACATCCGCCTGGACGGATTGGATTGGAACCCATAGCAACAAGCCCATCAGTATAAGGATCAGTGTGGAGGTGATGTTCGTGTGCAACCGTTTTTTCAGGTTGTGAATAAAGTGCATAGTACCCTCCCGTTTGTCAGGTTTCTCTCATCATACAATTTTTCCTGCAAGATTACAACCAATTTAACCTTACAGCGATGATAAGCCAGCGTAGATTTAGTTTCCCTCTTGGCAGAAGGGATGAGCGGGTTTATAATTCAGCCGTTGAATATTGGAAGCTGCAATGGGCATTTCTAGCGACCACGACCACGATCTCACCATCTTAGAACATATCGAGAGTGATCCGGATGCCACCCAGGCGACTTTGGCGGCACAGTTGGGTGTTGCGATTGGGACGATCAACTGGCACATCAAACGCCTGGTGGACAAAGGTTATGTGAAAGTGCGGCGAGTTTCGCGGCGCAAGCTACGCTATATTATCACACCCGAAGGCATTTCCCACCGAGCACGCCTGACGGTGGATTATATTCAGAATTCCTTTAAACTTTATCGTCTGGTTCGCGGGCGCATGTCTGAGGCAATCAACCAGGTGCGCCGGGCTGGTTATCAGCGTATTCAACTGGGCGGTGAAGTGGAGGGCGATGTGGCCGAGGTCTGCCGCCTGACCTGTTTGGAGATGGGAATGCATGTCGACGGCGAAACGGGCGCGCCGATGGTGACCATCAAAGGCTTGAAAATGTTCATTTCATATGATGGTCATGAGTCAGCCAATAAATTGGCAGAAGCGGAGTAGGCAGATGACAGCGCAGAGCTTCTGGGAAAATCGCAGGGTGTGTGTGACGGGCGGAGCAGGATTTCTGGGGCGGGTGGTGGTTGACCGCCTCCGACAGCGCGGCGCCAACCAGATTTTCGTCCCCAAAATCGAGGAGTATGACTTGGTGAAGATGGACGAAATCCAACGCATGCTTGCGGACGCTTGCCCGGATGTCATTATCCACCTGGCAGCCCAGGTGGGCGGGATAGGCGCTAACCGCGAGCATCCGGCCGAGTTCTTTTATAACAACCTGATGATGGGCGTGCAATTGATGCATGAAGCCTGGCTGCGCCAGGTGGAAAAATTCGTTGCCATCGGAACCATTTGCGCGTATCCCAAGTTCACCACCGTCCCGTTCGCAGAAAAGAATTTGTGGGATGGCTATCCCGAAGAAACCAATGCGCCCTATGGACTGGCCAAGAAAATGCTGCTGGTGCAGGCCCAGGCCTACCGCCAGCAGTACGGCTACAATGCGATCTATTTACTGCCGGTCAATCTGTATGGACCGGGAGATAATTTTAATCCAGCATCTTCACATGTGATTCCTGCTTTGATCCGCAAGTGTGTCGAAGCGCGAGATGCAGGTCAGTCGGAGATAGTGGTGTGGGGCGATGGATCACCCACGCGCGAATTCCTGTATGTTGAAGATGCTGCTGAGGGTATCCTCATGGCAGCCGAGCGTTACAACGGCGCGGAGCCGGTCAATCTTGGGTCAGGTTTTGAAATTTCGATAAAAGAATTGGTGGTTTTGATCACCCGTCTGACAGAATTCAAGGGAAGCATCCGCTGGGACACAAGCATGCCCAACGGTCAGCCGCGCCGGGCGTTGAACACCGAGCGGGCTGCGCAATATTTCGGTTTCAAAGCGCAGGTGGATTTTGAAGAAGGTCTGCGCCGCACAATTGAGTGGTACCAACACAACAAAGACCTGATCGGTTAACTTGACTCGTTTTTATCATGGAAATCACCACCCGACCTTCGACCATCATCGTCAAACCGCCCCGCGGTTGGACCGCGCTCAACTTGCGCGATCTGTGGCGATACCGCGAGCTGGTCTATTTCATGACCTGGCGCGATTTGAAGGTGCGCTACAAACAGACCTTGTTGGGCGCCAGTTGGGCGATCCTCAAACCGTTCCTGACCATGGTGGTGTTCAGTATCTTCTTCGGTGAACTGGCCAAAGTTCCTTCAGATGGAATTCCTTATCCGATCTTCGCCTTCACCGCGCTGCTGCCCTGGGAGTTGTTTGTGTCTGCGTTGAACATTGCCAGCCGCTCGCTGGTCAACAACAGCAACATGATCACCAAGGTCTATTTTCCGCGGGTCATCCTGCCCCTGTCCTCCATTTTGGCAGGGGTGGTGGATTTTTTGATTGCTTTTGTGATTCTCATTGGAATGATGATCTATTACAAGGTCAGCCCCTCACCTGCGGTGTGGTATCTGCCCTTGTTTTTATTGTTGTGCCTCGTTTCAGCGCTGGGAGTGGGTTTATGGTTATCCGCGTTGAATGTTCTCTACCGCGATATCAACTACGCGACTCATTTCCTGACCCAATTCTGGTTGTTTGTGACTCCGATTGCTTATCCTGCCAGCATGGTGCCAGAGAAGTGGCGCTTGTTGTACGCAATCAATCCGATGACCGGCGTTGTGGAGGGGTTCCGCTGGGCGCTGCTTGGCAGTCAGCAGAGCGCACCCGGCAATTTGTTGATCGTATCCAGCGTGATCGCGGTGGTTCTGCTGATCAGCGG
Organism: uncultured Anaerolineaceae bacterium; assembly: GCA_964496705.1. Lineage (GTDB taxonomy): Bacteria > Chloroflexota > Anaerolineae > Anaerolineales > Anaerolineaceae > CAZCBJ01. The sequence continues at coordinate 9,893 of CAZCBJ010000120.1, forward strand.
ATTGTTTTATTTCCGGAGGATGGAACGTTTGTTTGCGGACATGATTTGATATGACTGACCTGGCGATTCGTGTTGAAAACCTTGGAAAGCGTTACCGGATAGGCACAGCCAACCCGGCTTACCGCACGTTGCGCGAATCGTTAAGCGTGACCTTTCAACGGCGCAGCCGGGAGCAGCCATTGCCCAGCACCATCTGGGCGTTGCGCAACGTGTCGTTTGAGGTAGGTCAGGGTCAGGTGCTGGGGGTGATCGGCAGAAACGGTGCCGGAAAGTCCACCTTGTTGAAGATACTTTCCCGCGTCACCGAGCCGACTGAGGGGATGGCAGAGATCAATGGGCGGGTGGGGTCCTTGCTGGAAGTGGGCACGGGTTTCCATCCTGAGTTGACCGGTCGTGAGAATATCTATCTGAACGGCGCCATCCTAGGGATGAAGCGACGCGATATCCAGAGCAGGTTTGATGAGATTGTCGCCTTTTCAGAAGTGGACAAATTCATCGATACGCCGGTCAAGCGTTATTCGAGCGGGATGTATCTGAGGCTGGCGTTTGCGGTGGCAGCCCATCTGGAGCCAGAAATTCTGGTGGTGGATGAGGTGCTGGCGGTTGGAGATGCCGAGTTCCAACGTAAATGTCTGGGAAAGATGAGCGATGTTGCCCAGCAGGGGCGAACAGTCCTGTTTGTGAGTCATAACATGTCGGCCATTCTGCGGCTCACCCAGGAGACAATGGTGATTGATAAAGGCCAAATGGTGCTGCGCGCCCACACACCTGAGGCGGTGGATTTCTACCTTTCACGCGGCTTATCTCAGGAAGGCCGGCGGGAATGGCATGCGGATGAGATCCCGGCCAGTGCGGATCCCTTCCGACCGCTGGAAGTGCGGGTGAAAAACAGGCAGGGGAAGGTGTCCGATACGGTGCGCTCGGTGGAACCAGCCACGATTGAGATTGTGTATGAGTTGAACCGGCAAGTGACCGGACTGCGGGTGGGCATTTATTTGATGAGCACCCGCGGTGAATATGTTTTCACCTCGTTTGATACCGATGATCCAGCGGATTTTTCCCAATATTCTGTTCGCCAGAGCGGGCGATATGTGAGTCGATGTACCATACCGGCGGATTATCTAAACGAAGGTCGTTTCATTATTGGAATCAATGCAAGCTCGTTCAAAGTGAAACGTTATTTTCAAGATGAGCAGGCGTTGACATTTTCTGTGGATGCGGCCGGAGCGCCGGGCATGCAATGGCCGGAACCGCGACCGGGGCCGACACGGCCGCGATTGGATTGGGAGATTGAGGTGGTGCGATAATGCGTGTAGCTGGCAAAGAAGCGATTAAAAGAGTCTTGGGGCAGATCCCGTTTACTGC
>CAZCBJ010000121.1:0-7348 GCA_964496705.1 uncultured Anaerolineaceae bacterium
TCTTCCATTGAGATTTGACCGCGTAGAAATGCGCCTTCTTCGGTCGCAAAAGCCTGCACCACGACATCACCCCAAATGCGCCCGGTGCTGCGAATTTCCAGCTTCTCAGCCGTGATATTCCCTCGCACCGCCCCAGCCACAACCACCGTATTGGCGCGCAGATTGGGGCAGGTTACCCGTCCCGTCTCACCAACCACCACCAGCCCGAGCAGCGATATTTCGCCGTCAAATGTGCCTTCAATGCGCACCCCGCCGCTGCCGCGCAGGTTGCCCTGCCAGTTGATCCCCGGTCCGAGCACGCTGGTCACCCGTTCAACGGGTGCCACCTGCGGCTGGGATGGGGGTTGATTGCGCCTGAACATGAAAGTCCTCCTGTTAAGTATCATTTTACCCGGTTCTGGACGGGATTACAAATATTTGATGCTTGCAGGTATAATCGCAGCATCTACTGATCAGGAGCCTGGCAATGACCGACGAACGTGACATGCAAATATCTGCCTATTGGGAAAATTACAACACCACTTCGATGAACGACACCTTTGTGGCGACACTGGAAACCGAAATGATCGCCCGCCACATACATGCTGATGACGTGGTCTTGGACCTGGGCTGTGGGGACGGCACCGGCAGCATCGATTACCGAAAAAAATGCGCCGGCTATGCCGGATTTGACCGCTCCAACAAGATGCTCACTGTATTCAGAGAACGCGAGCCAGGCCATTCACTGGGACGGGCTGACCTGCGCGCCATCCCGCTCTCAGTTCATCAAGACCTGCCATTCAGCGTCGTGATCACCCAGCGATCTTTGATCAACCTGCCGGATGAAGAATCCCAGGAAATCGTCCTGCGGCAATTGCCAGCCTTTCTGCATCCAGGCGGAAGGCTGTTGATTTGCGAAGCCTTTCGCGATGGCGCTGCCAACATCAACGCCCTGCGCACCGAATTCGGCTATACCGCCATCCCCGCCCGTTGGCACAATGTCCACTTGAATCGTTCATTGGTTGAAAAAGTGCTCAATCCACAGATGGAGCTCATCGTTGAAGAAGATTTGAGCATGTACTTCTTTCTCACCCGCGTGGTGAAACAGATCATTCACGGCAACGTTCTACTGGACTGGAATGACCCTTTCAACAAGATGGCATTTGACCTCTCCCGCAGTCCCCACTCCCCGAAATTCCGCGGCTACAGCCACATCTCGCTGCAGGTCTGGCAAAAGAAAGGTTAGTCTGGTGAGAAATCACCACGGTATTGCACTGGCAGCAAAGCCGCAATGTGCTTCATCACCATCCGGCGAATAGATTCATCCTGCGCTTCAGCATGGGGAGCAGGTGGCTCGAGAGTATAGGGTGCGCCGAAAGTTACCATTAGCGATTCCCCCTCCTCATGAACCCCCACGGGTTGAATCGTTAATCCAACCAGGCTGAGAGCGCGTATGAACCTGCCCACACCGGGCGGCGGGAGAGACAAACTCCCATTCAACGAGTCCATTCCCTCCGGAGCCAGACCGATTACCGGCTTTTCAGCCTGCCGCGCAAACGCCATGATTCTGCGTACCGACAGACCGCGCTCCAGACTGTCGGCGGGTCGGGGCGGCATGGGCGGCATTTGCAGGAACCCATAAGCACGTGAAATCAAACCAAACACACTGCGCGTTATCGGGGTCAGAAAGCGCGCCCGCAAGGCATCCGGGTAATTCCAGGCTGCCGTCATGATCCAAGTAATTTCATCTGGATAAACGCTGCTCACCGCCGCTGCGACCCACCAGGCTGGTAATCCTGAGCGAGAAGTATGGTTGACGGTCAGTAAGCGCGAAATGCCAACCTGTAAATGTTCAAGCCCTTGCGCCACAACCGGAACAGCGGTCGAGCGAACAATTCCTTGCGCATCGACCTGAAAAGAGCGTTTGCGCCCGACCAACGCGCTGCTGATCACCCTTAATAATTTGAGTGTTGGAAAATGAACCTTGCGCACTGCCCACCCGCAAATGCTCAGCGCGGTTTCAGGCGCAGGTCGCGCCTGAGGGTCAAACGCAGACCATCTTCCAGTTGAATCGAGGGCTGATAATTGAGTCGGCCGCGCGCCAGCCCGATATCCGCACAGAGGCGCGCCGGACCGCGTTCATTCCGCGGGTTGTAGACAACCTCAGGCATCGTACCGGTCACCTCAACCACCAGCCGCACCAGGTCGCGGATGCTGGTGTCCACCCCGCTGCCCACATTGATCACCTGCTGGTTCACGTCTGGCGCGGTGGAAGCCGCCACCATGGCAAAAACAACATCGTCCACATACACATAATCTCGCGTCTGGCTTCCATCCCCATTGATTACCAGTGTTCCGCCTTCCAGCGCCTGGCGCAGGAAATTAGGGATCACCGGGGCATTCACCGGCGGTAGGGGTTGCCCCGGTCCGTATGCGTTGAAAACGCGCAGGATAACCGTTTCAATTCCCCACAACGCTCCGATGGTGTCCACATAGTATTCGGCTGCCAGCTTGGATACAGCATAAGGTGAGCGTGGGTTGGGCTTCACGTCCTCCCTCACCGGCTGTTCGGCCTGGTCTCCATAGACAGCTCCTGAGGAAATTAACACCACCCGTTTCACCCCCACATCACGCATGGCCTCCATCAAAGTAACCGTCCCACCCACGTTCACCTGGTTGTATTCACGCGGATACAGGATCGACTCCGGAACCAGCACCCGCGCTGCCAGATGATAGACGCAGTCCACATCTTGCAAAAGAGTCCAAAGCTTGGGGCGGTCATTCACATCGCCGCGCGTGAAATGCACCTCGGGTGAGAGCGCTTCAGGGTTCCCCGTGGAAAGGTCATCCACAGCCCGAACCGACTGACCTTCGCGAACCAACTGGTTGGCCAAAGCAGATCCCAGAAAACCCGCCGCCCCGGTGATTAGATAACGCATGGTCACATTTCCCTGATGGTGAAGTTGTGGTTTATCTGGCAAAATTATAGCATATCACCCCAGGAAATCTTAAAACGAGAAAATTGGGGGTATCGGGTTATTGACGGTTTACCACATCATCCATTATGCTATGCACCATCCCCCCTTTCAGGAGAAAATGATGAGCAAAACCAACGAAAACCTAAAAGCCGCCTTCGCCGGTGAATCGCAGGCCAACCGAAAATATCTGGCGTTTGCCAAAAAGGCAGAAGAAGAGGGATTTCCGCAAATTGCCCGCCTCTTTCGGGCTGCAGCCGAAGCCGAAACCATCCACGCTCACAGTCATCTGCGGCTGCTCGGAGCGGTAAAATCCACCACCGAAAACCTGCAGGCCGCCGCCGAAGGTGAACACTACGAAGCCGTGTCCATGTACCCCGATTTCATCGCCCAGGCTGAAATGGAAGGCGATAAAAAGGCCATCACCACCTTCGGCTGGGCGATGGAAGCTGAAAAAGTGCATGAACAGCTATATCGTGATGCGCTCGATTCGATGAACGCTGAAGCCGAGCCATTTGATTATTATCTCTGCCCGGTGTGCGGTTATGTGCATGCCCGCAATGCGCCCGAACAATGCCCAATTTGCGGCACCAGAGCGTCGCGCTTCATCCGCATGCAATGATTCTGACCTCATCTCTGTCTGAAAAATTTCGAGGATAAGATCAGAATTGTCCATCTGGGAACAGAACTATCATCCCCTCGGCGCCTGGCTTTCCACCGCCGTCGCGCTGGCTCCCATGGCGGTCTTGTTGGGGTGTCTGGGGATTCTGCGGCTTAAAGCCCACTGGTCAGCGTTATTGGGGTTGGCAACTGCGTTGGCAGCAGCAGTATTGGCTTACGCGATGCCGCTGCGCAGCGCAGCAGCCAGCGCCTTGTATGGCGCGCTCTATGGCCTGTTGCCCATCGGCTGGATCATCCTCAATGTTCTATTTCTGTATAACCTTGCCAGCCGCAGAAATCTGCTGACCGCGCTTCAACGCAGCCTGGTGAGGATCACCCGCGACCGCCGACTGCAGCTCGTTTTGGTCGCCTTTTGCCTGGGCGCATTTTTCGAAGGTGCAGCGGGCTTTGGCACGCCGGTGGCGGTTACAGCAGCCATCCTGATGGGACTGGGCTTCCCGCCCCTGACCGCCGCCGCGACCTCTCTGATTGCCAACACCGCGCCGGTGCCGTTTGCCGCGCTTGGCACTCCACTGATTGCCCTGCAGGGCGTCACCGGCCTGGAGCTGGGCAGTCTGACCGTGACCACCGCGCGCCAGTTGACCCCGTTCACGCTGCTGATCCCATTCTGGATCGTGGCAGTGATGGCGGGCTGGCGCAAGATGCTTGAAGTATGGCCGGCGCTGCTGCTCAGCGGTGTCTGCTATGCGGCCCTCCAACTGGCGGTCGCCAGCCTGCACGGCCCCTGGCTGGTCAACCTGCTGGCATCCTCGATCACCCTGGGCGTGATGTGGCTCTTCTTGAAGCGTTGGCAACCAGCCCGCATTTACCGCTTTCACCAGGACGCCGAAGAAACTTGCGCCATTGACAGCGAAGAGGCCGAGCGGTCTGAGCTGCGCAGGGCCTGGCTGCCCTGGATCATCCTCTGCCTGCTGGTGCTGGTCTGGGGCATGCCGCAGGTGCGCGATTGGCTGGATAGCCTTTCGATCATCCGCTTGCCCATCACCGGACTGCACCAACAGGTGCTGCGCATGCCGCCGTTGACCACCCAGCCGCAGGCAGAATCGGCGGTGTGGATGGTCAACTGGCTGTCGGCCAGCGGCACGGCGATCCTGCTGGCTGGCCTGATCTGCGCAGGGACGCTGCGCTTTTCTGTTCAGGAAGCCTGGCGCGTTTATTCCGGCACGGTCAGGCAATTATTCCTGCCGTTGGTCACCATTTGCGCCACACTGGGCATCGGTTTTGTCACCCGCTACAGCGGCATGGACGGCACACTGGGCCTGGCTTTCGCCCAAACCGGCAAACTGTTCCCCTTTTTTGGCACGCTGCTGGGCTGGCTGGGTGTGGCGCTGACCGGGTCAGATACTTCGTCCAATGTATTGTTTGGCAGCCTGCAAAAAGTCACCGCCAATCAACTGGGCTTGAGCGCAGTGTTGATGGCAGCCGCCAATTCTGCCGGCGGTGTGATGGGGAAGATGATCAATGCCCAATCCATCGTCATCGCCAGCACCGCCACCCACTGGCACGGTCACGAGAGCAACATCCTGCGCGCGGTTTTCTGGCACAGCCTGACGCTGGCTGTCCTGGTCGGCTTGCTGGTGCTGCTCATGGCGTTCATCCCTCCTTTTACCCTGTTGGTCCCCCATTGAACCAGACGATCAACCGCTATCGCTTTTCTGGTAAAATTGTCTCAGCCCCAAGGAAGGCGGTAGCTTATGGCACAAGACATGGATTTTGACCCGGTCAATCACATCACTGTGGACGCAATCGGCAAACCCGGCCAGCGGGTTTTTTATCTTCAGGCCTGGCAAGATGAACGGTTGGTCACATTGCTGGTGGAAAAGGTACAGATCCAAACCCTGGCCGTTGGCGTTGAACAATTTCTGGGTGAGGTTAAATCAAGATTCCCGGACCTGGAAGAAGCCTCCGCCGATTATGATGAAGACAAAATGCATATTCATCCCCCGCTGGATCCGTTGTTTCGCGTCGGGGAGATGGGCATTGGATACGATCCTGACCGCGACCTGTTGATCCTGGTGGCGCGTGAGGTGATTGGTGAAAACCAGGATGCCGAGGAACTGCGCGCGGTTCGTTTTTGGTGCACGCGCGCTCAGTTGCGCGCGATGTGCAACTGGGGACTGGAAGTCTGCAGCCGCGGGCGTCCGCTGTGCGCGCAGTGCGGTGAGCCGATTGACCCGGAAGGGCATTTCTGCCCGAAAAAGAACGGGCATAAGCATTAAGATCTGTCTGGATAAATTTTTCATCCTCCGCCAGGGATGAGGATAACGATTCATATGGATAAATCCTTCATCCTGAACGCATTGCAACAGGGCAAAATCGACCTGAAGGGTCAATTCCTGGCAGGTTCGAATTACACTTTTCTGGTAAACCTTTCCTATGAAGAGAAGGAAATGATCGCGGTGTACAAACCCGTCCGCGGTGAACAACCCCTGTGGGATTTCCCCCAGGGGACGCTCGCCAAGCGCGAAGTGGCTGCATTTCTGCTCAGTGAAATGCTTGGATGGGAGTTGGTCCCTTCCACCGTGTTTCGCCGCCGCGCTCCTTTGGGCAGAGGCTCACTGCAAATTTTTATCGACCACGACCCCGATTATCATTACTTCACTTTCAACGAGCGCGACAAACAACGCCTGCGTCCAGTTGCGGTTTTCGACAATCTGATCAACAACGCCGACCGCAAGGGCGGGCATATCCTCCGCGACGAACACGACCATCTGTGGTTGATCGACCACGGTGTATGTTTCCACACCGAAGATAAGCTGCGAACCGTGATCTGGGATTTCCGCGGCGAAACCCTTCCAGAACACTTGCTGGCCGACCTGCTTAACCTGGTGGAACGGCTGCAGGATAAGGAGCGGGAAGATGTCCAGAACTTGCGCAAGATGCTCCGCCCGGCTGAAATAGCGGCCATCGGGCGGCGAGCGCGTTTCCTGCTCGACTTTGGAAGGTTTCCAAGCCCCAGCCGCAATGTTCGACCTTATCCCTGGCCGCCAATTTAATCATCATGAGGTGAGAGATGCAAAAAGTTTCCCTGGCAATGGTTGGTTTTGGCAACGTTGGGCGCGCCTTTGTGCGCCTGATCCAGACCAAAGCGGATGAGCTCAGCCGGCAATTTGGTCTTGCATTACGAGTCACCGGGATCGCCACCCGCAGTCACGGCGCAGCCATCCATCCGGATGGGATTGACCTTGCCCGGGCTCTCGAATGTGCAGCCCGCGGCGATTCCCTGAACGCGCTTTCTCGCCTGCCCGCGCCTGCCTCGGTATTGGATTTCATTCGTCAATGCCCGGCGGATGCGCTGCTCGAGAATTCGCCGGTCAACCACCACACCGGCCAGCCGGCAATTGACCATCTGCGCACCGCGCTGGAATGCGGCATGAACGCCATCACCGCCAACAAAGGCCCGGTGGTGCATGCCCACCGCGAGTTGCTCCAGTTGGCGGCCGAAAGAGGCAAGCGCTTCCTGTTCGAGTCAGCCGTGATGGACGGCGCGCCCATCTTCTCGCTGTTTCGCGCTCCTCTACCAGCGTTAAACCTGCTTGGATTCGAGGGCATCCTCAATTCTTGCACCAATTTCATCATTGGGCTGATGGAAGAGGGGCGCACCTTCGAGGAGGCAGTGCTGGAAGCGCAAAAAATCGGCATCGCCGAGACCGATCCGAGCGCAGACATCGATGGCTGGGACGCCGCTATCAAGGTTGCCGCGTTGGTCAGCG
>CAZCBJ010000121.1:7399-11234 GCA_964496705.1 uncultured Anaerolineaceae bacterium
TGGTCAGCGTGCTGATGGGAACCCCGCTGAAACCCCAGCACGTGGATCGGCAGGGTATCCGCAGCATCACCCCGGAGATGATCCAGCAGGCTGCCCGTGAGGGCAAGCGCTGGAAGTTGATTTGCGAGGCGCGCCGCGAAGGAGACAACCTGATAAGCCGCGTCCGCCCGACGATGGTGTCTGCCGGCTCGCCGTTATACGCCATCAACGGCACCTCCTCCTTTGTTCAATTCCACACCGACATGCTGCCCGGGTTGGGCATCCTTGAATCGGATCCCGGCCCCGAGACCACCGCTTACGGTCTGCTGGCCGACCTGATCAACGCACTGAGGGGCATGTGAGCCTCGACATCCATGAAGGAGTGTATCTGGGGTTGGGCGCCAACCTGGGCGACCGGCAGGCCAACCTGCGGGCTGCCCTGGCTGCTCTGCCCCCCGCAGTGATCGTTCGCAGGATTTCAAACCTATACGAAACTGCACCGTGGGGATACCGCCACCAACCCGCTTTTCTCAACCTGGTCGCCGAGGTGGCCACGCAACTCACCCCCCTGGAGCTGCTGGCTTATCTTAAAAATATCGAAACCAGCCTGGGACGCCTCAAGACCTTCCGCTACGGCCCGCGCCTGATTGACATGGACATACTGCTCTACGGTCAGACCATCCTCCAACTCGCTGAGCTCAACATTCCGCACCCCGAGATGGAAGCGCGCGCTTTTGTGCTCGTCCCGCTGGCTGAGCTGGCGCCCCACCTGCTTCACCCACTCACCCATCTGACAATTGCGGAAATGTGCGCCAAGGTGAATGCAGACGAGGTGAAACTTTTTCCTACAAATGATCAGCACTGTGCTGATAAGTGAGGCGTTATGGCCAAACTTCTGGAATGGGGACAGCGAACCTACCTGATGGGCATCCTCAACATCACTCCCGACAGCTTTTCGGGGGATGGACTGCTGACCCGGGCTGACATACTGACCGCCGCGCGACAGCAAGCCGAGGATTTTCTGGAAGGCGGTGCAGACATCCTCGATATCGGCGGCGAGTCCACCCGTCCGGGCAGCCGTCCAGTGAGTGCAGAAGAAGAAATGAGCCGGGTGGTGCCGGTCATCCGTACACTGCGCGCTGCCGGGATTCAGGCAATTCTATCGGTTGACACCTACAAAGCCGCCGTCGCCCAGGCTGCCCTGGACGCGGGGGCTGACTGGGTCAATGATATCTGGGGGCTGCGCGCCGACGAGTGCATGGCAGACACGTGCGCCCGTTTCGGCGCACCGCTCATCTTGATGCACAACCGCTTGAAACCCGGAACCTCCGACCTGCAACAGCGGTTGGGTGGCAGGTATGTCGGCGTGGCGTATGATGACCTGATCGAGGATATCAAGCGCGAGCTGCTGGACAGCGTCGCTCTCGCCCAAGCCGCCGGCATCCCTGACCAACACATCATCCTCGATCCCGGAATCGGTTTTGGGAAAACGGTGGAACACAATCTGGAATTGATCCGGCGCCTGGACGAGATCAAGGCGCTGGGGTATCCCCTGCTGGCTGGCCCATCGCGCAAATCCTTCATCGGCTACACTCTGGAACTTCCCCCGGATCAGCGTCTTGAAGGCACAGCCGCTGCGGTGGCCATCTGCATCGCCCGCGGCGCGGACATACTTCGCGTCCATGATGTGCGTTTCATGGCGCGGGTGATCCGCATGACCGACGCCATTCTGCGCGGGAGATGATCCTGGCTGCCCAAGTATGGACGCAAGCTCTTCCCGCTGACCAGGATTGGGTATAATGGGAAAAGCGAGGGGTTGCCGCTTTGGCGCCGGCGTCAGGTCAATCGCGTTCAACCCCGATAACGGAAACTTTTACAATAACGAGGTTGATTATGTCCGATTACGATGTCATGGTCATCGGTGCCGGTCCGGGTGGATATGTGTGCGCTATCCGCTGCGCACAATTGGGTTTAAAAACCGCCATAATCGAAAAACAATGGCTGGGTGGAGTCTGCCTGAATGTCGGCTGCATCCCTTCCAAGGCTCTGCTCAAAAACGCTGAGGTTGCTCATACCCTGCGCGAGCGCGGCAAAGAATTCGGATTTTCATTCGAAAATCTTCAGCTGGATTACAGCGCAGCAGTCAAACGCTCACGACAGGTGTCCAACCGCCTGACCAAAGGTGTGGGTTTCCTGATGAAAAAGAACAACATCGAGGTGATCATGGGCAGCGCCAAAATCAGCGCAGCGGGGCGCGTTTCGGTGACTGCCGGCGATGGAAAAGTGCAGGAATTCCAGACAAAGAACATCGTCATCTCCACTGGTACATACACCGCGATGCTCCCCGGCGTGAAAGTGGACGGCAAGCGCATTTTGACCTATGAAGAAGCCATCCTGCAGGAAACCCGCCCCGAATCGATGATCATCATCGGTGCTGGAGCCATCGGTGCTGAATTTGCCACCGTTTGGTCCTCCTACGGGACGAAAGTTACTCTGGTTGAAATGCTTCCGCGCGTCCTGCCGCTTGAAGATGAAGAAGTGAGTACTGAGCTGGCCAAAGCCTTCACCAAGCGCGGCATCCAGATTCACACCGAACACCGCGTGCAATCGGTGGAGGCCAGCGAAAACGGCGTGGTGGTGAAAGTCTCCAGCCATGACGGCGAGAAGACTCTCGAAGCTGAGCAGGCCATGGTCTCCATTGGTTTCAAACCCAATACACGCGACATGGGTCTGGAAACAGCGGGGGTTGCATTGAACGAGCGCGGTTTCGTAAAGGTGGACCAGAGAATGGCCACGAATGTCACCGGAATCTGGGCTGTCGGGGACGTGACTGGCGAGCTGCTGCTGGCGCATGTGGCTTCCGCGCAGGGCGTCGTTTGCGCCGAAAATATTGCCGGCGTGGAAACCATCACCCTCAATTACCGCATGATGCCGCGCGCCACCTATTGCCAGCCGCAGGTGGCTTCCTTTGGATACACCGAAGCTCAGGCCAAAGAGCTGGGAGTTGAGATCAAGGTCGGGCGATTCAACTTTATCGCCAATGGCAAAGCACTCGGTTTGGGAGATTACGCCGGCTGGGTCAAAATCATCACTGACGCAAAATTCGGCGAGATCCTTGGCGCCCACATGATCGGCCCGGACGTTTCAGAATTGCTCCCCGAGCTCACCCTGGCGCAAAACATGGAACTGACTGCCTCTGAAATTGCGCGCAATGTGCACGCCCACCCCACCTTGAGCGAAGCACTGATGGAAGCCGCTGAATCGGCTGAAGGTCATTCCATACACATGTGATGCTGATTCCCGAGGAAAGCCATGTACACGGATAACCGCTCCAGTCCATTTTCCCGGCTGCTCGCCCTGCCAATGGGCAGTGTGACGCTCAACGACGGGTTCTGGGCTCAACGCCAGCAAACCGTCCGCGAGGTCAGTCTGCGCCACGCATACCTTAAGTTGGAGCAGTCTGGTAACTTTGAAAACTTCAAGCTGGCAATGGGCAGCGCCACGGGCGATTACCACCTGCCCCTGTTCATGGATTCGGACGTGTATAAATGGCTGGAAGCAGTTGCCCTAGACCTGGGTAACCAGCCAGATGCCGAGTTGGAGCGGATGGCCGATGAGGTCATCGACCTGCTCGCTGCAGCCCAGATGCCGGACGGTTACTTGAACAGCTATTATCAGGTGGTGAAACCCGACCAGCGCTGGACCAACCTGGCCAACGATCACGAAATGTACTGCGCCGGGCATCTGATCCAGGCTGCCGTCGCCCACCACCGCGCCACAGGTAAAACCAGCCTGCTGCATGTCGCCTGCCGTTTTGCCGATCACATCGATTCCATTTTCGGAACGGGCAAGCGCG
>CAZCBJ010000122.1:0-11164 GCA_964496705.1 uncultured Anaerolineaceae bacterium
TCCATCCTGAGTAGCCGTCTGAGGATTTCAACTGTCTCTCGCATCGCAAGCAAAGGTTTTCGTCTTTCTACGCCAACATTTTTAGCAAGAGGATCCCACCAGGCACCAATGCCGCAGATAATCCTGTCAGGCGCCAGATCGTCCAGGGTAAGAAAGGTTGCTGCCAACAATCCAATATTTCTCGTCCAGTTATTTATAACGCCAGACCCGACTTTTATTTTTTCTGTAACTGAAGCATACGCAGCCATGGGTACAATTGCGTCCCGGACTAATCTACTTTCAGCCTGCCAGATCGCAAAAAAACCTTTCTCTTCTGCATATCTGGCGTAATCCAATCCTCTACGTAAATCGTGCGAATCTTGCAAATAAAGTGCAACCTTGTTTTTCATTTTATCCTCTTGACTTCGAATAGTTGTTAGTAACTCACCGGAAAAGATCCAACTCCTTAGGACGGATTAATTCCTGTAAGGATCCGTTTCTTAACGGATACGGAAAACCTTTGACTAATACGATAGGGAATCCCTCTGCGGCCTGCCCCATGACCAACGATGCTGCTGCAGCCAGCTCGTCTGCAACTGCGATTTGCGTGATTCTTAGTTGATACCCAAACAGATCAGGTTTTCCTCGAAAGTCCACCAACCCCGGCATTCCGGATATGCCTATCGCCAAACCAACGACCCCCTGTCGCCAGGCGCGGCCATGCGAGTCAATGATCATTATTCCAAATTTACAGCCGGTACGGTTCAACAACTCAATACGAAGGCGGTCTGCAGAGGCATCAGGGTTTTGAGGTAATAACAGCACCCAGTCTTCAGAATTTCCATACGAGGGCTCAACGTTGGAATGATCTATTCCTGCGTTGGCGCAAACAAATCCTAATCGATGCTCCACGATGATGGTTCCAGGTCGTGTGCGAAGCACCTCATTCGATTCTAAAAGAACCAGTTCAATAAACCTGGGATCTTTTTCGGTGACAATAGCCAATTCCCTCGCTCTTTCTGAAGGAACAACCTCACATAAGTTCACGATTCGATTTTCTGATTTTGAAATTATCTTCTGGGTAAAAACAAATATGTCGCCATTGTGCAAGGAAATATTTGACATGCGTAAAGATTCTAAAACGATCTCCACCAGGTTATCTCCAGGCTTGATCAATGGTATGTTTTCTATAGGTATGATCTCCACACATCCTCACTTTTGATTGGGCAACCCGGTGATCCTTATACCTGCATTTTGCACACCGAATTGTTTGTTTAACCCAATAAGTATGCTTGTCAGCCCCTCGGCAACCACTGAGTTTGCCAATGGTCCCGCATCCCATCCTGTAAGGCCTGCGGCTCGAACCAATTGCAAAACAATTGCTCTGGCCTCTTTTGAATTACTAGAAACCAAAACATCGCAATCTACGGCTGCTTCGGTCATCAGGTGTTCATATGAGATATTTTGAAAAGCTGAGACAACTTGAACAGTATCTCCAAGAATTATTTGAGCCTCTTGAGCTGCGCTACCAGCAGGTGGCAATTGCACCTTGGTGACTCTTGGTGGAACGAGAGGTACTGTGACGTCAATCAATATTTTTCCACGGATATCTGACTCTATGCTCTTTATCATATCTCCATGGACAGCATACGGGACGGCTAGTACCACGATATCACCCAAGCGAGCCGCTGGTTTATTTTCCATGCCTACAATTTCTACGCTATTATCAGTCAGTTCCATTATCTCTGTTGCCGCCGCGAGTGCTTTCTCCATATTTCTAGAACCGATGATGATGCGGTATCCAGCTTTACTCCAGCGATATGCCAAACCTTTTCCTTCTTTTCCTGTTCCGCCGATGATTGCGATCGTTTGAATTATATTTGGCTGTTCTAGCATAAAAACCACTCCTACTTGATGAAAGATTCCTGATACTTTTTCCAGACTTCTTTTGAAACCTTTAACGATTCTCTAAAAACACGCTCCTCGTCCACAACAAGCAATTGTCTATCATGCATTAGTAATTTACCTCCAACAATTGTCGTTGTGACCATCCCGCTGCGAAATCCAAAAATCATATGCCATGCGAGGTTGTCAACGGTAAGGGGAGTGACTGGGTAGTATTCTACGAAAATTAGATCAGCTACAGCCCCTTTCTGTATAACCCCTATATCTTTGCCAAATATTTTACCGGCTAAGGCAGAATTATTCCATATTGCCATTTCAAATACCGCTGAGGCCGGCATGCGCTGAGGGTCCAGATGAAACAATTTGTGAGCTAAATAAGCTGTCTGCATCTCTTCCCACATTGAATTTGAAAAACCATCGTTGCCCAAGCAAACTTTCAATCCCATTCTTAGCATCGACTCAATTGGCGGTAGCCCAACCCCATTATTCATATTCGACCTTGGCTGGTGACTTACCCAGGTTTCTGTTTCTTTCAATAAAAATAATTCTTTTGCATCTACATGCACTGCATGAACTGCGATCGTCTTGGGACCCAGAATTCCAAACTTATTCAATCGGTCTACCACTCTCAGCTTGCTTTTCTGAACACTATCATATTCATCAGCGGGATGCTCTGCAACATGGATATGGAATCCAATTCCATCTTGCGCCAATTGATCACAAGACTCAAGAGTGGCATCAGACAACGTCAGGCTCGCATGCAATCCAAACATGGCTGATAATTGACCATCGTAATATTTTCCAACAGATCGAATGAAGCTAACATTTTCTTCGATGCCTTTTTGTGCGCCAAATTCGCCGTTTCTATCGGTAACTTCGTAGCACAGCGAAGCTCTCACCCCTGCCCGAAGAACTGATTCTGCAATCCGTTCAAGTGATCCAGCGATTTGATTTGGGGAAGCATGATGATCAAATAAAGTTGTCGTGCCGTACCTTACGGCTTCAATCAAGCAAACATCGGTGGAAACACCAATAGCTGCCATATCTAGTGATCGATCTAGTTGCCACCATAATTTCATTAAAATTTCCGGAAAATTGGACGGCGGTTGCCCGGGAATATCCATCCCTCGGGAGAGTGCTCCGTAGAAATGTGTATGGGAACATATTAAACCAGGAAAGATTAATTGGCTACGCGCATTAACTATCTCTTCACCCGCACACTGATCCATTATCTCCTGCTGTGGGCCTATCTTCTCGATAACTCCGTTCCTTATAACTAGCGCGTGGCCTGTTAATATTCGATTCGGTCGTTCACAGGTAACAATTAATCCATTTGTGATGATCATGATCACCTCGGGAATAATTTGATTTTAACACAACCGACTTTGTTCGGCTGTTATAATGACATATAATCAAAAATAATCTTGCGCAAATGGAGAAAGTTTTGGCCCAATCCGAGGAACACCTACGCTTGCCCTCTTATGGTGGGCAAGCATTGATTGAAGGAGTGCTGATGAAAAACCAGCGCTATTTGGCAGCTGCCATGCGCACGCCTGAAGGCGAAATCGTTACCAGGCTGGAAACAATTAATACTCAACCCAGCGTCCAGTGGCGAAAAATCCCATTTATCAGAGGCCCCTTCATTCTGTGGGATGCACTCACCTTGGGGCTGCGTTATCTGACGCTTTCTGCAAATATTCAAGCCGAGAAGCCAGATGAAAAAATCGAGGGGCTGCCGCTTTATCTGAGTCTCTTCTTATCTTTTGGTTTGGCAATCGGCCTATTTTTTATTGTGCCAGCTCTTATTGGCCACGGCGCCATGAGTCTTCTAAAAACAAGCACCTGGATAGGAAACGTCATGGAAGGAGTGGTGCGGTTGGCTATTCTGGTAGGTTATATTTGGTCCGTCGGGAAGCTTTCCGATATCCAGAGAGTTTTTGCCTACCACGGCGCAGAGCACAAAACCATTAATGCTTTTGAAGCCGGTATCGAGTTATCGGTTAATAACGTCAAGAAATGCTCTCTAATCCATCCCAGATGCGGCACTTCATTCACTTTGACAGTTGTAGTTATATCGATCATATTCTTTTCGTTATTAGGGCCTCTGCCATTGGGTATAAAGATTATCTCGCGAATACTTGCCATTCCACTAATATCATCACTAGCCTATGAGTATATTCGCCTGGCAGCAAAACATATGAGTAAACCATTTTTTAAGCTCATTTACTCTCCAAACCTGGCTCTTCAGAAATTGACCACAAGAGAACCAGATGATGGCATGATTGAAACAGCCATCAAAGCCTTCGATTTGATTTTACAAAAAGAAAGTGTAGAAAGTCAGATTTCACCTCCTGGATAACCCAGCTCATGAAACACAAGATGTGGTACCTCGGATTTGTTTGTATCGTAGTTGCATTTTTTGGCGCGTTAATTTATATTCTTGTTTCGACACCCAGGAGAGGAAAATCTATTCAACTTGAGCCCATCCCCTCCCCTGCCCCCATCACGGTTTACGTCGTTGGCGCAGTCAATTCACCTGGTATTTATAATTTGCCTCAAGGAAGCCGGGTGAATGATGCAGTATTTGCTGCTGGAGGTTTAACCGATCAAGTCGACTTGGCGAAAATCAATCTTGCATCAATCATCAATGACGGGGAAAAAGTGTTGATTCCTACTATGGTGAGAAAAAGTGGAGTATCCACAACTGCTGACGAAACTTCCATTATATCTGACGGACAATATCCACTGGATATCAATACTGCGTCTTCCATAGACCTTCAGAAGCTGCCAGGAATAGGTCCACAAAAAGCAGTAGATATTATTCGCTTTCGTGAAGAGAATGGCCCTTTCAAAGAAGTCAGTGATCTGCTCAATGTGCCGGGAATTGGGGAAGCCCTGCTGGAGCAGATTATAAATCTGATCATCATTCGATAAATTATGGAGTGTAGATGATCACCATAAAACAACAACTTGAAGAAGCTCTAAAACAATCTCTTAAAAACGAAGATCAAACTGTGAGGCTTACCATTCGGATGGCGCTTTCCAGTATCAAGATGGTAGAAAAAGAAAAAGGAATCCCAATCGATGATGCTGGCTCTACTGCGATTTTACAAAAAGAAATTAAAAGTCGCCGAGAAGCTCTTCAAGAAGCCGAGAAAGCTCATCGGCAAGACCTGGCGAACGCAGCCCGTCTGGAAATAAAAATATTGGAAGAGTTTTTACCCTCCCAATTATCTGACCAGGAGATCCAGAAGATTGTCAAACAAGCTATTAAGGAGATATCAGCGACAAGCCCGATTGATATGGGCAAGATAATGAAAATAGTCATGCCGAGAATTCAAGGCCGCGCAGCCGGAGACAGAGTATCGGCAATTGTTAAAGAATTACTCCAATAAAGATTTACGCGGATAATGAAATTGAGCTCCAGAGATCGAAATATTAATACATGGAAAGTGGTTGTATTTGCACTCACATTTGTGATCGCCTATGGGATTATCATCTTCTCAATTCCGTCTCAAGGAGTTGCGTATTCTTTAAAATTAGGTCAGGTCTCGACGGTTGATATTCTTGCCCCAACCGAATCGAATTTTATCAGCGAATACCGCACTGAGCAGGAAAGAATAGCAGCCGAAAAGGAAGTCAATAATTTATACTATCCGGTTGATCCAGGTATCGCGAGAAGGCAAATCGAAAAATTACGGGGTGCAATCACTTTCATTTCGGTGATAAGAGAAGATCAATACTCGAATCTTTCCGAAAAAATTGAAGATATTGGGCTCTTGAGCGATATTAAACCGAACAACGAAATTGCCGACAAAATTCTCCAAGTATCTTTAATTCAATGGCAGAATCTTCAGGAAGAAGCACTCAATGTATTAGAACAAGCAATGCGTGACTACATCAGAGAAGATAACCTCCATGAAATCATACGTTCTATTCCATCATTAATTCGTTTCACCTTTTCTCAAGAACAGGCCAATATCATCGTTGCCTTGGTTTCGCCATTTGTGGTGCCAAACAGTCTTTTCAACGAAGAAGCGACTCTTGCAGCCAAACAAGAGGCTCGAAATTCGGTAAATCCTGTTATTCGAACTGTTGCAGCCGGCGAAGCTATTGTTCGTCGCGGGCAAATAATAACTGCGACAACTATGGAGGATCTGAACCATTACAATCTGGTGGCGCCTGTAGACCAAACCCGAATTTATGTCACCGTGTTTTTTTTAGTCAGTTTAATTACCATCGTCACAGCATTGTATTTAGGCAGCAGCCAACACCATCAACGGATGGTATTACGCGAAATTATTCTGATTTCTTTGGTTTTTTTGCTTTTTCTGGTTGGCGCGAGATTGATTATCCCCAATCGAGTTGTGATTCCATATTTATTTCCTATTGCCGCTTTTGGCCTCGTAATATCATCTCTCTTTACAATTGAATTTGGGCTCATTTCATCGTTAGCCCTGATATTCTTAATTTCGTACAACTTACCCAACTCCGCAGTATTAACCATATATTATCTGCTGCCTGGAATTTGTGGTCTTTTAATTCTAGGAAATGGAAGAAGAATTTTACACTTTCTCTGGTCGGGATTATTTATCGGACTGTGCGGGACTGCTGTTATTATTGCATTTAGATTCACTGATGCAACCTTGGACACGCTAGGATTATTTACCTTAATTGGCGCATCATTCTTCAATGGAATCGCTTCTGCAAGTCTTGCATTGCTTTTGCAGTATTTGTCTGCCCATTTATTAGGTATGATAACCCCATTGCAATTGCTGGAATTATCTCGACCAGACCACCCCATGATGCAGTTCCTCCTTCAGAACGCGCCAGGAACATACCAGCATTCACTGCAGGTAGCCAATCTTGCCGAACGGGCAGCAGATCAAATAAAAGCTGATGCCCTGTTATGCAGAGTTGGCGCTTTTTATCATGATGTCGGCAAAGCTGCAAACCCCCAATATTTCATCGAAAACCAGCTTCCCGGAAAAAGAAATCCTCATGAGGATCTCGATCCGTATACAAGCGCCACCGTAATCATTAAGCACGTGTCTGATGGATCTCGATTGGCAAAAAAGTATAAATTACCTCCTAGAATTCATGACTTCATTGTAGAGCATCATGGCACCTTATTGGCAAGATACCAATATTCACGAGCCATTGAGGAACGCAAATCCGATACAGATGAAGTGGATATCGAACAATTCCGTTATCCAGGACCCAAGCCCGGATCAAAAGAAACAGCAATTCTCATGCTAGCAGACGGATGTGAAGCACGTGCCAGAGCCGATTATCCCAAGAACCAAGAAGAACTTACCAAATTGGTTGAAGAAGTTGTCGCCTTCTATGAAAAAGAAGGCCAATTTTCCACGACCTCATTAACTCTTTCTGATCTGACGATAATTTCTTCGTCGTTTGTTAATACCTTAAAAAATATGTACCATCCTCGGATTCAATATCCTGAAGCAAAACAACAAAATGATCCATCCATATTTAAGAATTGAAAAAAAAGAATACAAATTCTTGATGAATGAATTGATTGAATTTATGAATCGATTATGCAGAAACGATCTTGTTTTTTCTAGAGATGCAGAAATTTCGGTTATATTAAGTGATAACAAGACATTGCAAGATCTAAATTTAACCTTTCTAAACATTGACGAGCCAACAGATGTATTGGCTTTTCCTGGGAACGAAATAGATCCCGAAACGGGCCTCCATTACATGGGTGATATTATAATCTCGGTCGAAAAAGCAGCTTCACAGGCGGCTAATGGTGGCCATGAGGCAGTCTCTGAAATAAAACTTCTGATCATTCACGGTCTATTACACCTTCTTGGTTATGACCACCAAACCGATGACGAAAAAGTTGAGATGTGGAAAGTGCAAAGACAATTGTTGGTTGAATTTCAGATACTTCTTGATGAAAGCTATCCATGACACCCCATACTTTTGTTTATTCCCGTCTGCGATCTTTTAGAAATGCTTTCACTGGTTTATGTTATGTGATCCGCACACAAAAAAATGCCTGGATACACGGCATCGCAACAGTACTTGCCATCTTCCTCGCCCTGTGGCTAAAGTTGAACGCACAGGATTGGGCCCTCTTATTCCTGGCCATTGGTTTTGTATGGGCGGCCGAATTTTTTAATACCTCCTTAGAGGCAGTCGTCGATTTGGCCAGTCCTCAAAATCATCCACTCGCTAAAGTAGGCAAGGATGTTGGAGCTGCCGCAGTTCTTATCTCGGCAATCGTGGCCTTGCTGGTAGGAATTTTCATTTTTGGCCCCCCATTGTCGATAAAAATTCAGCTATTAATCCACCAATTTTTATAAATACTCCTTCAAATTATGTTCAACTGCATAGGCAGCAGCCTCGGCGCGGTTGTTCACACCAAGTTTTGATAAAATGCTGCTGACATAATTGCGCACAGTGCCTTCACCAAGGAAAAGCGTTTTGGCTATCTCACGATTAGTTTTTCCTTCACTCACCAGAGCAAGAACGTGCTTCTCCTGTTGACTCAAATTGCCAAAAGCTGACGCTTCTTCTTCTTTGACAGCGCGACGCACTTCTTGGAAAACACGCTGGGTTAGGGCGGGATCCAGTAATCCCTCACCTCTACTAACCGCATCTATGGCGCGGATGAGATCGTCGCTGCCTATTTGTTTCAGTACATAACCACTGGCACCAGCTCGAATCGCTGAAAAAAGCATTTCATCTTCGGCATATGAAGTCAACATGATGACTTTTGTATCCGGAAAATTTTTGATCACCTCTTCACAGGCTTCAATCCCGGAAACCCCCGGCAAACGAATATCCATTAACACAATATCAGGCCGCGTAACCCTCACCTGATCTAGAGCTTCTTTGGCAGTTGCGGCTTCACCGACCACTTCATATTGGGGATGAAGAGCCAATAGGGATTTCAACCCTAACCGAACCACCTCGTGATCATCTACCAGCAATATTCGATGTTTGAGCATTTTTTCCTCCACAGCCAGTATAATCTCAATACTTTCCCGCCACAATAGCCTTTAATTTGCATATTAGTGTTGGTATGGTAAACTTAGTCATCCGGAGGCATTATGGAAAAAAATAAAAATACAAAGATATTATATATCGAAGACGATCCAGATATGATCGCCCTTGTGCAAGCAATTCTACATAGGCAGGGTTACGATGTCAAAGGCGCTTCTTCCGGGCCACAAGCTCTTGAAATGATCAAAACAGAGATCCCTGAGCTGATTCTTTTGGATTTAATGATGCCCGGAATGGATGGTTGGGATTTTTATCACCAAATTAAGGCTCAAGATTCGACAAAAAACATTCCTATCATCGTCGTGACCGCCAGGGCTCAGGCGATAGATCGCGTTCTTGGTCTTCATATTGCTAAAGTTGATGACTATGTGTGCAAACCTTTCAGGCCCCAAGAATTATTGGATAGCATCACTAAAGTGCTCAATCAGCAAGCAATTCAAAGTTGATGAAGATTGTTAAAATAAGAAATCGAAATCGGCAAGATGCACCGATCATACAAGCTAATCTGTGTGACACTTTTTTTCGTAAATTTCGCGGTTTAATGTTCACCAGAGAAATTGATCAGGCAAGGGGAGTATTATTTAAAGATAATGCAGAAACGGTAGTCAATAGTGCCATCCACATGCTATTTATGAACTATGATATCTGTGTCGTTTGGATGAATCAAATGGTTACCGTTGTGGATGTTCAAATTGCAAGAAAATGGCGTTTGTTATATAAACCCAAGGTACCAGCCTGCTACACATTGGAACTAAATATTTGTCGCTTCTCTGATTATTCAGTTGGTGACACACTTGAATTTGAAGATGCGTAAATTTGCTTTTTTATTTTTATTACTACTTGTTTCATTTTTTTTAGCAATCGGACCAAACAGAAAAGTCCTGGCTCAAAACACACCCGATCTACCCGTTTATGTCGTACAACCAGGAGATAATTTAACTTCCATTGCAATCATGTTCAATGTTTCAGTCAATGAATTGATTTTTATCAACAACATCACAGAACCCAACTCATTGAGCGTCGGTACCCAATTAAAGATACCCGGTTTTTCAGGGGTGGAAGGCGTAATATCACCAATAAAGGCATCTCTCGGTGACAATTATCATAATTTGATCATTAAATACCAGTTGCCAAGAGAACTATTTCTTCGCCTGAACAAGATTACCTCTCCATCAGAAATTATCATCGGGTCCACAATAGTCATTCTTGAAAAAAATGCAACTAAAAAGTTTGGAGCAATTGGCTCAATAAAAAACAGTGGCACGTTAATCGAGGCTGCAATTGAAAATGATTTACAATATTGGTCGTTGAAACACGCCAATTATCGATATGGAACCTGGGACTTTTTACCCTCCGAAATCATTTTTTCGACAGTCGACGATGACCACAAGGCAATCAACACAATTTCAGAATTGATTCAACAAATCTCCTTATCATCAACACCATTGAAACAAGGCGAAACGGTAATAATCAGAATTGCCACAACCGAATCGGTAAACTTCTCTGGGACTCTCGCTGGGAAAAAATTGATTTTTTATGCAGAGGCAGACAATAACTACATAGCCTTGCAAGGAATACCAAGATTGTCTGTCCCGGGAAAATACACTTTCCTTCTCACGGGCATTTCGCCGGATCAAAATAGTCTAGCATTTGAGCAAGGAATATTATTGGGCAACCGGGCTAGGATCGAAGATCCCAGATTAATCGTTGACCCCGCAACTACCGATTCGGAAATCGTAAGAGCAGAAAATGAACTCGTTGAAGAAACGGTGAGAAAGGCTCTCAGCCCTGACAAGTTGTGGGATGAGAACTTTCAGGAACCGATTGATGTGCCTAATGGGTATTATCTGGACCCACATTGCATAACGGATCGCTTTGGAAATTTGCGAGCCTACAATGACGGAGCTTACGATTTTTACCATACAGGACTTGACCTATCTGCTTGCGGAAACACATTAAATGTTTATGCTGTTGCAAAGGGACGGGTTATTCTTTCAGAGAGCCTTATAGTGCGCGGAAATTATGTTATGATCGACCATGGATGGGGTGTTTTGACAGCCTACGGCCACCTGAAAGAAACATATGTTAGCAATGGTGAAGTTGTTGATAAAGGGCAATTAATCGGCCTGATCGGTAACACGGGTCGAGTGACTGGACCTCATCTACATTGGGAAGTTTGGGTGAATGGTGTTTTGGTCGATCCATTACAATGGCTGGGTTCAAACTTTCCGTAAGGCAATAT
>CAZCBJ010000123.1:0-11100 GCA_964496705.1 uncultured Anaerolineaceae bacterium
GGCTGTGCGCGGTGAAGATGACGGGCACCTCCGCGCGGACTTCTTACTTTATCCACTGATCGTTAATAAAACACTGCCATCCAGTATTTATGTGATTCTTTTTCTAACTTTGGTTATTGCAGTCAGCCTATATGCGCTGTTCTCTTTGTTTACTTTTATTATTTATCGGTTTTTCGGACCTCCCATGTACAGCCCTTACGATGTCCCGCCCCCACGATATAAAAAACGTCGGAAATTCTAGGATTAATTAATGGGAGACCTTATATGACCACCTGGATTGGAAATAATCACCAACGAATAGATGCTGAAAGTAAAGTGAGGGGGACCGCCCAATTTCCAGGAGATATTAATCTTCCCCATCAAGCTTATTTGAAGATTCGATTTGCAAACCGACCACATGCAATAATAAAAAGCATCGATGTTTCGGCTGCGGAACAAACAAGAGGTGTCATCGCTGTTTTGACCGCTAAAGACGTTCCTCTCAATGAATATGGTTTGATTATCAATGACCAACCAGTGCTTTGTGGTCCTGGTTCCACCAAAACAGATGCAGATCGGGTTCGCTTTGTTGGGGATCAAATAGCGGTTGTAATTGCAGAGACTGAGCGAATTGCCGAAGAGGCGGTAAAAAAAATCGACATCTTTTATGAGGATTTGCCTTTAGTGGTAGACCCTTTGGAAGCAATCCAAGAATCATCTTTTATACTTCATCCATCATTGGGATCAAACATTTTTTGCCATTATCGAATCCGCAAAGGTGATATAGAAAACGCATTTTTACACTCAGACGTGATCGTCGAGGGCACATATCGTACACCCGTTCAAGAACATGCATATTTGCAACCAGAAGCTGGACTTGGTTACATTGATGAAAATGGGCGTATCACAGTTGTTGTGGGTGGACAATGGACGCATGAAGATCAAGAGCAGATTGCTCATGCCTTGGCACTCCCGCCAGAACGAATACGAGTCGTCTATCCTGCCATCGGAGGAGCGTTTGGGGGCCGAGAGGATATGTCAATCCAGATAATTCTGGCTTTGGCAGCAAATAAACTGGCTGCAATGGGAATCCAGCGTCCGGTAAAAATCATCTGGAATCGCGAAGAATCAATCATCGGGCACCACAAACGACACTCTTACATCATTCAGGCAAAATGGGGTGCTACCAAAGAGGGGATATTAACTGCGGCCGAAATGAAATTGGTCGCAGATGGAGGCGCATATGCTTACACATCGAGTAAGGTATTGGGAAATGCAACTTTACTCTGTGTGGGCCCCTATGAAATCCCAAATGTAAAAGTTGACTCGTTCGCCGTATACACAAACAACATCCCCGGAGGCGCATTCCGTGGATTTGGTGGCCCTCAGGCGAATTTTGCAGCTGAAATGCAAATAAGCAGATTGGCTAAAAAGATTGGCCTGGATCCGGTTGAAATGCGATCGAGAAATCTAGTAAAAGATGGCTCATTATTGCCTGTTGGCACGGCACTACCCAAGGGAGTGAGTATTGATCGAGTTGTTTCACAATGCGCCGAAGCGGCTGGATGGCACAAAAACGATCAAGACCACTGGCAGAGGCCGAAAAATTGCGAAGGGCACGCCCATCAACCTCCGCTCAAGCGAAAAGGTGTAGGCTTTGCCTGCGGTTATAAAAATGTAGGATTCTCATTTGGTGCAAACGAGCATTGTTGGGCAACCATTGAGTTGCATGGGCAGACTGAAGTTGAAAGTGTTATTATTCGTCATGCCGCTGCTGATGTTGGGCAGGGTTCGCATACTGTCATCTGCCAGATGGCGGCCGAGGCACTTCAGGTGGATCCCGGCATCATCAAGTTGATCGCCGCCGATACCGCCCAAACCAATAATTCGGGATCCGTATCTGCATCAAGAATGACTTTCATGGCTGGCAATTCGATACGC
This sequence comes from uncultured Anaerolineaceae bacterium, assembly GCA_964496705.1. Classification (GTDB taxonomy): domain Bacteria; phylum Chloroflexota; class Anaerolineae; order Anaerolineales; family Anaerolineaceae; genus CAZCBJ01. The sequence continues at coordinate 1,921 of CAZCBJ010000123.1, forward strand.
ATGGCAGCCAAGGAAGCATTGGAAAGATGGAAAAACGAGGAGCGACCAGTAGTTGTTTCATGTAAATATGTACCACCCAGAACAACTCCGATGGATCCTCAAACGGGAAAATCGGAACCCAATTTTGCTTATGGATATGTGGCAGAGGCGATTGAGGTGGAAGTTGACCTTCAGACAGGTCAAATAACGATCGGTCGGGTGATATGCGTTAATGATGTTGGTCGGGCTATTAATCCTCAACTTATTGAAGGCCAGATTGAAGGCGCTGTTGTCCAAGCAGCAGGATATGCTTATTTAGAAAATTTTATCCAAAAAAACGGTTATGTGGTCACAGACCGATTATCCAAATATTTGATTCCAACAATCATGGACATTCCTTCTGAGGTAAGGTCACTGATTGTCGAAACCCCAGACCCTATAGGCCCCTGGGGAGCCAGAGGAATGGGTGAAATGCCATACCTACCTTTTGCCTCGGCATTTGTTGCGGCTGTAAATGATGCGACAGGGGTTTGGTTTGAGGAATTTCCCTTAACGCCTGAGAGAGTTATGAGGGGATTAGGACGTTTATGAAAGCATGCGATTAAACAAGGCGCTGCGCGTAGATAATCACACACGGATGGCAATCGTTGGATCCGGAGGAAAAACAACTGCCTTATTCACATTAGCCCGGCAGATGAATAAGCCTGTGCTGGTCGCTTGCAGCACTCACCTTTGGATAAACCAGGCTCGATTTGCTGACCAGCATGTTGTCATAAATGATCGTAATGAGTGGGACAAAATTCACCAAATAGATCCTTCTAGCGGTAAGATATTCCTTTTTACTGGGCCGCCCGGCAAAGATGGCCGCCTTTCAGGTGTGGATGAGTTCTCATTGGAGAAAATTGATCAATTTGCAAAAGATCTAAATTTACCCTGTCTGGTTGAGGCTGATGGCTCGAGAGGTTTACCCTTGAAGGCTCCTGCAGCGCATGAGCCGGCTATCCCCTCCTGGGTCAATACTGTGCTCGTAGTTGTCGGATTATCAGGAATTGGGAAACCTTTGGATCAATTCTCGGTACATCGTCCTGCAATTTTTTCTGATTTGTCAGCGATCAAACCGGGTGAAGAAATAACAGCCGAGGGATTGGTCAGGGTGCTTTTACATCCCAACGGGGGATTAAAAAATATTCCATGCAATGCTCGAAAAATGGTTCTGTTGAATCAAGCCGATACGGATTTGCTAAAATCTTATGGGTATCGAATCGCTGATGCGCTGCAAAAAAATTTTGACAGTTCAATCGTCGGGTCATTGATGCAAGCCGATGATGATGAACAGGTTTATAGTGTGGTCGAGCCCATTGCAGGTGTTATCCTGGCAGCAGGTGGCTCTTCCAGAATGGGGAAACAGAAAGTAACTCTTGCCTGGAGGGGAAAGCCTATAATTCATAAGGTGATTGAAAGTGCTTTGTCAGCAGGCTTGTGCAAGGTCGTTGTTGTCACCGGCTATTTACATGAAGTGGTTGAAGACTCTCTTGCTTCTTTACCTGCCACGATCGTTTACAATGCAAGTTGGGCAACTGGACAAAGCACCTCCGTCAAAACCGGACTAGCGAAAATTCCCCATCGCTGTGGGGCTGTGGTCATGCTGCTTGCTGATCAGCCGCTGGTTGGACCATTTTTAATCAACTCGTTGATATCCGCTCATCGAACCAGCCTATCTCCCATTATCTATCCATTCGTGTTTGGGAAGAGAACAAACCCGGTTCTCTTTGATCGAATAACCTTTGCCGACCTGTTGAATCTCGAAGGTGATATCGGAGGCAGAGCCATTTTTCCAAAATATCAATGCGAAGGACAATTTTGGCTGGACGAAAAGGTTATTCAGGACATCGATACGATTACTGATTATCAGAATTTAATTTCTGGAGAAAATTTTTGAAGATAAGTTCGGTTGTTCTTGCGGCTGGTATGTCCAGACGGATGGGTAGACCAAAGCTATTGTTACCTTGGGGTAATTCTTCAGTTATCTGCACCGTTGCCAGCAACCTTATTTCAACAAACATGCAAGAGATAATCATAGTCGCCGGAGAGTTAACAACTGAATTTATCGATGCCACAAATCATTTGCCTGTAGTTGTGGTCCAAAATCCCCATTATTACAAGGACGACATGGTTCTATCTCTTAAAACGGGCCTCAGGGCTCTGCAAAAAATATTCGATGCCGTTCTAATTTGTCTGGGCGATAATCCTCATATGGAAACTCGGGTTATCCAACAAATGCAAAATTATTTTCATGAAAATAGACCCCCACTATTGATTCCGAGTTTTGAAATGAAGAGGGGGCATCCATGGCTAGTACGAAAAGATCTTTGTGCAGAATTGTTAATGCTCAAAGAAAATCTGACCATGCGTGATTTTATCAATTACCACAAGGATTTAATTCATTATTTGGATGTGGAAACGCCGACGGTTTTCATGGATCTCGACACCCCAGAAGACTATGAGGCTCAACGTCCGTCGCGCAAATCAGGTAATAATTCATCAACAGCCACCTGAAAAATTCTCGAATCGTTTGCCTGTTGATCTGATAAAAGGATATCTGGCATCAAGCCGATAAAATCGGGGTCGAAGGAAAGCCCAGGCACCCACCAATGAGCCGAAGTAACATGGATGCTGGATTGATCTTGCAGCGTAAAAACTAACTGAATTGTATCTTTGCCATAAGTCTGTGTGCCAATCAGAATTGCCCTCCCTTGTGCACTTAACGAGCCGGCAATAATTTCAGCTGCGCTGGCAGTGCCATGATTGACAAGTATCACCATCGGTATGTGTGCATATCTTCCGGGTCGTATCACCCTATAGGTTTCGACGTTCTTATCCCGGTACTGCTGCTGGATGACGACACCTTCTTCTAAAAACATACGAGAAATTTCCACCCCGGATTCAACCAAGCCTCCAGAATTATCTCGCAAATCCAGGAGTAAATACTCTGCGCCGTTTTGTTGTAATTCATTCAGTGCTAGATCTACTTCGTCGGGTGTTGACTCCGCAATTTGAGTTATTTTAATTAATCCAAAAGCTTTATTTTCAGGAAGAAGGTTGTAGGTCACAGATGGTATAGCGAAAGTTTCGCGGAGAATGTTAAATTCCAAAATCCGGTTTTCTAATCCGCGAAAGATTTTTATTTTTACCTTTGAACCAATGTCGCCGCGCAAAGCTGACTCAACCGAATCAAGTGGCGTGTCTACGGTGATCGCCAATTTATCAACCTCTATCAAGATGTCTGCTGGAAGAATTCCCGCTTTCCCTGCGGGCGAATCGTCATAGGGATACAAAAGAAAATTATTGTGATTGTCCAATTCCAATCGGGCACCAATACCTCCATAACTGCCGGTCAATGTATCTGTCTGTAGTTCATTCTGAGGAGGCGCAACAAACACCGTGTTTGGGTCATTATAAGATGTCAACATCCCTTGAATCATGCCATATTCAAGAGATTGCGATTCAGGCACCGGTAATAAGGCATGAGACGTAAAAATTCGGTAGGCTTCATCAAAAACCGGGAATGTGCTCTTCTTCAGTGTAAATAATTCTTTGGTCATGAACCCGATAAAAAAGACAATGACAACTAATAAAATTTGCAGAAATATATAAATAACCAGAATTTGCTTTTTGGGTTTCTCCGCTGCCATTCTATATCCTGCTCAACTTTCTCAGTAATCTACTTTTTCGTTTGGCCAGTGAAATCTGCCCTTCATGCTTCTCGAATGGATTTGTCTCAGATTCTGGCGCGTTCATGATTTGCTCAGCCTTCTCAACCCACGAAAGAGCCTGAGCATAATCTCTTGAAACATGTTCAAAATATTTTGCTAATTCAACACAAGAGGTCCATTGAGCGACTGCTGCACCGTGTTTCCAGACCTCACGCGCTTCAGACCACCGATGATCTCGTTTGCACAATCGGGCATACCGAGCTAATGTGGAAACCAAGATTTGTCTAGGTAAACTTTGCGATAAACCAATTTCGTAAAGCCGCACAGCCTTATCAACGTTTCCTAAACCTTCAAAAATTTCTGCCATGGAGATGATGTCAACCGCTGGTAATTTTTGCAACTCGTTGTCATCATCCAAGCCAGCCATCTTCGTAAATAATGCACAAAGCGAAAGCAAATCCATCTGATTATGATAGATGACATTAAATAATTGCGATACTTCCCTTGAAATCAAGTAATTCGAGTAAATCTCAGGAATCTTCCATCCGGGAACATCCAGAGAACCTCGCTCAACACCTAAAATCTCCAATTCAAGGCTGGACAATGATCTACTGGCAAGTCTTTTACGCCATATTTTGCGTGCCAAGATCAACAAATCAATATGCCCTAAACCAATAAAGGGAGATGGGAGTTGGTTAAGGATAAAGCGGGAATTTAATAAAGGAATATCAAATGATCGTCCGTTGAAGGAGATAATGTTTTTATATGTTGACACGAAATCAGTGGTGAAAGACAGCATGGTCGCTTCCAAGTCAGGACTCGGAAGAAAAATCTGTAGAATAGTAAAGCCCGAGGACTCCCAATACCCCAGCCCGATCAAAAAAGCAAATGAACCGGCTCCGCCAGCCAACCCGGTGGTTTCCGCGTCAATAAACAGATATTCTGCTTGGTTTCGATCCTGGCAGTCCGGTATTCTTGCCCACTCGTCAATCCAACTGTAGTTATTGGAAGCTGTAAGATAATTGGAACCGTGTTGAAAATATTCAGGAAACACATTTTTTATCAAGAATATTTCCCCATTTTCTGAGACGTGCTTGTAGCTATTAGGGATGTCTTCTATTTGTGCGTATTGATTAGAATTATTCATAACCAGATGTAGAATCCTTACAAGCCCCAGTCGTTAGGAAAGAGATTCACCTATCATCAGCTTGACCAGGGCGAGCGCCTCTTCTTTTCCACCGGAGCCATTTTCTCCCCCTGGACCTACACAGGATGGGCAGCCATCCTTGCACGCGCAAGTAGAGATCAGCTCTGCGACATGCCGTAATAGATCCGAAAAACGTTCAAAAATTGCGTCACTGAGTCCAATTCCTGAAGGAATTTGATCATAGAGAATTAAGGCAGGTCTTTGATCATTCATTGGCGAACGCGAGTCGACATGTAACCCCAAGTCTTTACTATCACACAGGATAAACAACGGTGACAACTGTAATAATGCGTAACCTAGACCACTTAAGCCACTTCGGACACGGACTGCAGTTTCTGCAAGTTGGTGACACCTTGGGCATAAAGTTATCAAGTTGCTTAAATGGTTGGCTTGTTCGGCATTTAGAAAATTTTTGAAGGGGATTTTGTGATGAACATGGAATTCCAGGCTGATATCCTTCGCTCCGCAAAATTGGCATGTGTAATTGTCTCTGTTTAGGACCAAGTGCCGTAAGGTTCCCCATTGAGAACCGTAGTAATTTGGTTGACGATTCCACAGCCCTTTTTCCTGTAGGGCATGTATCGCATCCTCTCCCAGATTAAGCCACACTCCTTTGGTGAAAAGGTGAGTCGTTGGCAGGTCAAGGGGAAAATTACCCAGTTCTTCATTTGCCCATGAGACGCGGCGATATCCAGTAACCGTCGAGTCAACCTGAATATGACCGAGGTATAATTGACTGCCGTAAATTTCCTGTTCCAATTCCACATCGATTTTTACGATCTCGATATTTTGTTTGGGTAAGGTAAAATAGTCCGCCAGGATGGGTCTTAAAAGAGCCTTATTCTGATCCAGTAATAACTCCTCAACGTAATAAGAGGTTCCTTCGTGCAGGTAAATTGCACCTGGATGAACCATCCAAAGGGCGCTGGCTTCATCTACTTTACCAATTGTCATTGGTTGTCCGTTATTATTTTGAGCCTCTAAAGTGAAAACGCCACCAGATACACTTCGAATGCTCATATCACTTGCAGGATATTGGTTGGCGATCCAATAATACCGTCCCTTTGAATGATGAATTAGACCATCACCAATTATTTTCTTTAGTATCTCAACGACATGATCAGAGTTCGGTCTGATGTTTATTTCTTCATCCGACAAAGGCAATTCAAAAACGGCACATTTCAAGTGTTTTTCAAGAATGATTTGATTATCAGGGTTAATATAGGCGTTTTCTGGAGATCGCCCAATCAGGTAATCCGTGTGGCGCATCAGATATTGATCGACCGGAGCGGATGATGCTACCAAGATGGCTATCGACTCATCCTCTCGCCGCCCCGCTCGACCAATCTGTTGACGGGTAGCAGCAATGGAACCTGGATATCCTACTAATACGATGGCTTCAAGGCCACCGATGTCAATCCCCAACTCGAGCGCGTTGGTAGCAACTACAACCCTTGCTATTCCCTCGCGTAAATTTTTCTCGATCTCACGCCTCTCCTGGGCAAGGTAACCGCTCCGATACCCATTGATATGATCAGACAACATCGGATTGCGAGCTTTGAGCTCCAACAGGAGCATTTCGACTGCTCTGCGCGTTTGGGCGAATAGAATTGCTTGTATATGGTTTTGAATCAGATCATCAGCCAAATGAATGCTTTCCGAAGATGCGCTGCGTCTGATGCCCAAATTAGCATCAATAATGGGCGGATTATAAAGCAGGAAGTAGCGCTTACTATGTGGAGAGGCATCCTCATCGATTAATACCACTGGTTCCTCTACTAATTTTGCTGCCAAATCAAGTGGATTTGCGATGGTTGCGGAAGTCATAATAAACAGCGGATGACTCCCATAAAATTGTGTGATTCGCTTAAGACGCCGTATCACGTTGGCGACGTGGGAGCCGAAGACACCTCGATACGTGTGAATTTCATCAATCACGACAAAACATAAATTTCGGAAGAATTCCATCCAAGAAGTATGTCTGGGAAGAATTCCCAGATGCAACATATCCGGATTCGTGATCAGTACCTGCGCGTTTCGGCGCTGTATTTGCCTCTGGGATGATGGCGTGTCGCCGTCATAAACACCGACTCTTATGGCGCCATTTTCCATTGCACTGACCAATTCCTTCAACCCTTTCTCCTGGTCTTGAGCCAGAGCTTTCGTGGGAAAAAGCATCAACGCTCGTATCGAAGGATCATGAAGGATGGTGTTCATGATTGGTACTGTGTAACAGATGGTCTTTCCACTCGATGTGCCAGTGGCAAGGACCACATTTTTGCCATTTAAAATTGCTTCCCAACTTTTAGTCTGGTGGTAAAAAGGACGGTGTATACCTTTCGCTTTTAATGCATTGATGACGAGTGGGTCGAGGCCGTCAGGAAAATCTGCAAAGACCGCATTTCTTTCAGGCTCTTCCACCCAATCGATGATGTTCTCATGAACTGAAGTATCTCTTTGCCAAGTATAAATTAAGTTTGCGATTTTCGATTGTTTCATCGGAGTATTTGAATTATACTTTTTTAGTCACCCATCTTTAGACCAATTGGAGAGACAATGAGAAATCAATCCAAATATCGATGGTTCGTCGTCGGTGTTTTTTTCTTTTTCATGTTGCTTCATCAAGCGGATAAATTATTGATTGGTCCATTGACGGCTAATATAATGGACACTTTTCAGATTAGCATGACCCAAATGGGCGCTGTGACCACCGGTGCGCTGATTGTGGGAGCAATATTTTATCCTTTATGGGGTTATCTTTGCGATCGTTATTCGAGGGCAAAATTACTGGCATTGGCTTCATTCATTTGGGGATCAACAACCTGGCTCAATGCAATTGCTCCTAGTTATTCATTCTTTCTGGTCACTCGCGCATCTACCGGAATAGATGATTCTAGTTATCCAGGAATGTACAGTTTGATCTCAGACTATTTTGCCCCTAGAATGCGCGGGAAGGTGTATGGAATTTTACAGCTCTCACAGCCGATAGGATATCTGCTTGGAATGATACTAGCTTTGTTTCTGGGCGGAGCCATCGGATGGCGTAATGTATTCTTTATCACCGGCACTCTTGGGGTGATCCTTGCTTTTGTTATCCTTTTCTCTGTTAAAGAAATGCCCAGAGGTAAATCAGAACCAGAAATGGCCGACCTCGAACATGTGGCAATACACAAATTCGATTGGAAGCTAGCCGGCGATCTGTTTAAAAAGCCCAGCCTGATGATGATATTTTTACAGGGCTTCTTTGGTGTTTTTCCCTGGAATGTGATTACATATTGGTTTTTTGTCTACCTTGAAAAAGAACGCGGATATGCCTCGGACTCCATTTTATTCACCATGGTACCCGCTGTATTGGTATTGGCTGCTGGGTATCCGCTGGGTGGGCTTCTGGGCGATTATTTCTTCAAAAGAACGAGAAAAGGGCGTATTTTGGTGTCTTTGGGCGGTGTAATCATGGGGGCAGTATTACTCTGGTTCACCATGAATGTGGCTGGCAGCAACCAACCGCTATTCCTGGTCATGCTTTGTTTAACCGCGATCTTCATCCCGATGGCGGCTGCCAATGTGGTTGCATCTGTTTACGATATCACCTTGCCAGAAATCCGTAGTACCGCCTTCGCGATTGAAAACTTTATCGAATCGATTGGATCTGCTTTGTCCCCTTTATTGGCAGGCATCATTGCCGACCATTCCTCATTGCATTCTGCGATTTTGATCATCTGCCTCTCTGCCTGGTCTTTATGTGCGGTATTTTTATCCATCGCCAGCGTGTTGATCCCGAAAGACATTGATTCATTACGGTCTGCCCTGCGCCAAAGAGCGGATGAGGATAGAGCTAAAGGCACTTTATAACAAATCAGACGGGTAAAATGGAATATCTCATTGCTATCTTATTTGGTTGGTTGCTGGGTCTTTTGGTAAATTACCTGGCAGATGCGCTCCCAATGACGCGAAGAATATCCGCCCCAAAATGCCTTCGATGCAACGCGGTTATATCGCCTCTGCGTTATTGGTCGTTGCTAACCTGTTCTGCGTGTGGTCGTCCACGACCGATCCGAACCTGGATCGTCCAAGCGATTATGGTTTTATGCTCCGTTTGGTTCATGCTAATTCCGCCTGTAAAAATTGGTGGCTGGTTGGCCTTTTGCATCGCAGCTTTTTTTCTATTGGTGGCCGTCATCGATGTTGAGTACCGAGTGGTGCTGATCCAAACGGCCGTCGCAGGGATTTTCTTCGGCTTGCCTGTCGGTATTTATCTCCATGGTTTCACCAGGACTCTGC
>CAZCBJ010000124.1:0-11014 GCA_964496705.1 uncultured Anaerolineaceae bacterium
ATGTTCATCATCGGGACTGGCAGCATATGGGCATATACACCGCCGATGTAACGGTACAGCGGCAAACCAAGGCTGTTGGCGGCGGCTTTGGCAACCGCCAGGCTGGTGCCGAGGATGGCGTTGGCGCCCAACTTGGATTTATTGGGGGTGCCGTCCAATTCGATCAGCATGCTGTCGATGGCTTTTTGCTCCAGTGCGTCCCAGCCGATCAGTTCTTCGGCAATGGTCTCATTGACGTTGGCCACCGCCTGGGTAACGCCCTTGCCCAGGTAGCGGGATTTATCGCCATCGCGCATTTCCAGCGCTTCGTGAATGCCGGTGGAGGCTCCTGAAGGAACCGCGGCGCGGCCCCAACTACCATCTTCCAATATCACTTCCACCTCGACGGTCGGGTTGCCGCGCGAATCAAGAATTTCCTGGGCAACTACAGCTTCAATAAACGTGTCCATCATCGAACCTCTTTCTTTTCGTTGTATGGCGATTACTCGCCGGATGTAAGTTTTGGTAGAAAACCGAAACAAGTATAAACGTTGCCTCAGGACTTGGCAAGGTGCTGTTTTGGGTATAACAACAGAATGGCAACGCTCGCGATCAACAGCAGCCCGGCGCTGACCAGCAGGATGCGCAGGCCATAACGGTCAAACGCCATTCCACCCCACAGCGCGCCGATCGGCGCGCCCAGCGTGTAAACCATCGAGGTGATCGATTGCAGGCGCGCCTGATAAGCGGGCTCTGCCAGCCGCGGCACCCGGCTGGTATTCCACACCACTTGGGAAAAACTCAGAAATCCCATACCGACCAGGGCGACGAATCCAGCGGCGGTGAAAGGCGAGAAGACGAAGATGGTGATCAATAAGGCTCCGGCGCATCCCAGGATGGGATATGTGCGCATGGGATTCCCCTCGCTGCGCATACCGGCGAACAGCGCCCCCAGCAGCGCGCCGATGCTGAGCGCAGCGCCGAGGATGCCCAGGTTGATGATCGAGCCGCGCCCTGAGCGAACGATTGCGGGGAGTAGGACGCTGATGGGACTGCAGACCACATTACCGAACAAGGTGAACAGGAGCGGATGAAACAGCCCGTCATGATTGCGCAGGTATCGCCATCCGGCTGCGAGGTCTGGCAGGATGCGCCCTGGCTCCAATTTTCCGCTGCTCCCGGCAGGGAGACCGCCCAATTCGGGCAAGCTGGAAAGGCAGACCACCGCGGTCAGGTAACTCAGTGAGTTGATGATGAAGGCTGCTGGAAGACCCACCCAGGCTAAAAGGGCGCTGCCGCCAGCGTTCATGATCACGATGGCGGCTGTCTCGGTGATGGAGTTCAAAGAAACAGCCGGACGGATCTGATCGGAGGGCACGACCTCTGTGATGATCACTTTGTACGCCGGGCGCATCACCAGCCAGATGAGCCCGCTGGCGAAAGCCCACAGGTAGATGTGTTCCACTCTCAATTGGTGTGTGATTGCCAGCAGCGCGATCAATGCAGTCAACACGGCACCGCAGATCTGACCGGTGATGATCAACCGGCGGCGGTTAAGTTGGTCGGATACCACCCCGCCCAAGGGCATGAGAAACATCGGTAGAGAGGCAAGGATACTGATCATCCCCACTGCCAGGGCAGAGTTGGTCAGCGTAGCCACCAACCACCCCTGGGCCAGTTCCTGCAGCCGGTCGCCGGCATAGGACAAGCCCATACCCGCCCACAGGATGCGGAAAGGCTTCGAGCGGAGTGGGGCAAGCAATCCTGCTTTGGGCATCCGTTTATTTAGGCTGCGGTTTGCGTTTGAGTTGAATGCTCAGTTTCAGCAACGTCCCCAGAAACCTGGCCAAATTACCAATCCCCATCAGGCGCAGCCCCTCGAAGGCGACGGCCTGATAATAATTTACCAGGTCAGGGTCGGCTTTGCCGGCTTGATCGCTATTCTCGCCAAACGCATCCTGGAGGTGTTCCTGGTTGCCATCCTGGATGACTGGAAACATGTCGGCCAGCGCGGCGCCGATCACAAAACGGTACATCAGCCCAATGGCATAACATCGGCGCACTTCGCGGGGAGAAACTTTTACGCCGACATCCTGTAGACCCTGAAGATAACCATCAAAGCAGACCCGATCCAAGTCAAACGCGCCAGAGATGGGATATTCGTAGAAGCTGAGCGCTCCGCCGATCATTGAGTGCAGCTCCGTGCCCAGCGGAGCAATTCCGCTGAACGCCCAGTCGATGGCCACCGTTTCATCGCCCCGGGCGAAGAGATTGCGCTTAAAAGCGTCCATGTGGCAAAAAGTCTGCGGCAGCTCATCCATCTGTCGCATCAGGCGGTGACGCATTTCCCAGAAGGTCAGGATCTGGGAGCGTTTGTCGGGCGGCAGCAGCGTCATCAGGGTGGGATGGTCCGGATTAGCCAGCATGAAATCCACCATCGGCGCGGAGCGTTCGACATTGGTGAGTGACCAGTTGTGGGTGACCCAGGCTTCATCGGGCAGCGGGGTTCCGGTGAGGTATGCGCCGTTGAACTGCCCGAAATGGCGGGCGGCCAATCCGAAGCGCTCCAGCGGCCATTTCCCCAGCGTGTCATGCACATCCTCCAGCCAGATCCAGGCAGCGCCATCCGGGCGTTCTTGAACGCCATAGCAGCGCGGCGCTCTCACCTTGCCGGGGAGATTCTGCAGGACAACTGATTGGTAAGCCAGCACCTCGCGCTTCCAGTAATGGGCTCCCTGCGGATCGGAATTCTTTTGATCTGGTCGCAGTATTTTTAACACCAGCGACCAGGGACGTACATCTCCACCCGCCTCAGCCGAACCCCGGCAGCGGATGATACGGGAGCCGACCTCAAACCCGCCATGCAGCGGCTGGCAATGATATTCAAGGAGCTGCGCATGCGGCAGATCCAATGCGCGGCAGACGGCATCTTCCAAGAAAACCTGCTCTTCTGGCGAAAACGTGAATAGCTCAGTGTCAGATTGCATGCTTATCCTTCCGGTTGTTTTTTTTGGTTTTATGATATTGACGACTCAGCCACCACCAGTTTCGCAGCGTGTTGAGAGCGACCCAAATCAGCGCCTTTACGCCCATCAATTTCAAAGCTTCCATGAATTCGGCCTGGTAATAGCGCTCGATATCTTTTTGAATTTCAGCCGAATCCTCGGGGCTCTCGTTAAAAGCTTGCTCCACATGTTCGCGCAACGATTCGTCCAACAAAGCTGGGAGAACTTCCCCGATATTGCCGCCGATGATGTAGCGTAGAAGGATGGTCAGCGCATAACAGCGCCGGACGGACAGCTTGGAGACGTTCACGCCGGCATCTGCCAACCCACGCAGGTAGGCGGAGAAACATATCCTGTCCAATTGTGTGATGGCGTTCTCTGGTTGTTTTCCCAGACCCAAGGATACAGCCACCAGCGGCACCAGCTCTGCTCCTAATGGGGCGATGCCGGCATAACCCCAATCGATGGCCACCAACTGACCGTTTCGCCAGAACAAATTTTTCTTGAAGGCGTCCTGGTGGCAAAAAGTGTGCGGCATGTGATCCAGAATCTGGATCAACTCGTGGCGAGTATCCCATAATCCCAGGATGAGGGGCAGGTTACCGCCATACATTTTTTTTACCACAGGATGATCGAGATGACCGCGGATAAATTCAACCATCGGCGCAGCGTGTTCCACGTAGTCCCGCAGAAAATTGTGAGTGATCCAGCCTTCATCTGGCAGGGGTGCATTGGTCAGAAAGCTGCCATTGTAGCGCCCCAATTGATAGGCTACCGCATCGTAATGCTGCATAGGCCAGTCGTTGGCATAATCATCCTGAACATCCTCCATCCAGACCCATATTTCCCCGCTTGCCTGTTCGACAACCGCGAAATATCGCGGCGCAGTGACGAATGTGGGCATTCGTTGAAAAAAACCAGACTGGTAAGCGTTTGCTTCGCGTCTCCAATATCGGACGCCCTGCGGGTCGTCGTTGTCATTGCCGTGAGCGCTGACCTTGATCACCAGGCTCCAGGGCAGCAGCTCGGTGGCTGACCGGGCTGTGCCTTGACAGCGGATGATGGAGTTCCCAAGCTCAAAACCACCCAGAAGAGGTTCGCATCTCCAGTCCAGCAGGGTGATGTCCTGCCTGCCCAGGACCTTGCAAACAATTTCCTGCAGAAATGCAGGATCAATCTGTCGGGTTATCGAAACATGCAGATTAGACAAGATTCCCTCCCTGGGTATCGTGCCCTTGATTTAAACACTAATTCATCATAGCACGCGGGAGGGGGGATTTCAAGTGGGATCAGACTGCGGCTTTTTGCCTGGCGGCTTGCATGAAGGCCACAAAAAGGGGATGGGGGCGGGTGGGGCGCGAGAGAAACTCGGGGTGGAACTGGGTGCCGAGCATGAAGGGATGATCAGCCAATTCGGCGATTTCCACCAACCGCCCGTCCGGCGAGAGGCCTGAGAAGCGCATGCCGTGCTGGTGCATGATCTCGCGATAATCGTTGTTGAATTCAAAGCGGTGACGATGGCGTTCCTGCACCATCTCCTGCTGATAAGCGCGCCCGGCGATGGATTCGGGATCCAGTTGGCAGGGATAGAGTCCCAATCGCATGGTGCCGCCCATGTCGCGAATGTTCTCCTGCTCGGGCATTAAATCAATCACCGGGTGAGGCGTGGTGGGATTGAATTCGGAGGAGTTGGGCTGTTCGCTGCTAAAGATGTAGCGCCCAAACTCGATCACCATCACCTGCATGCCCAGGCACAATCCCAGGAAAGGCACCCTGTTTTCGCGCGCGAAATGGGCAGCCTGCACTTTGCCCTCCACGCCGCGGCTGCCGAAGCCGCCCGGCACCAAGATGCCGTCCACAGATTGAACCACTTCCCAACCGCGGCCTTTTTCCAGTTCGGTGGAATTCACCCACTGCAGATCAAGCTCCACGCCAAGATGGATGGCAGCGTGTTTCAATGACTCGCGCACGCTGATGTAGGCATCTTTCAGTTCCACATATTTACCCACCAGGGCGATGCGCACGGGTGGTTTTTCGCGGCGCACCTCGGCGACGATCTTTTTCCACATCTCCCAGTCGGGCGTCTGGCGGGCCTGAACGTTGAACCTCTGCAGGATGTATTCGCCAATCCCTGCTTTTTCCAGCATCAACGGCACCTCGTAAAGCACTTCGGTGGTCACCAGCGGGATGACGGCGCGTTTTTCAACGTCACAAAAGAGGGCCACCTTGTCGCGCAGGCTGTCCTCCACCGGATGATCCGAGCGGATGACGATGATGTCCGGCGAAATACCGATCGAGCGCAGCTCGCGCACTGAGTGCTGGGTGGGTTTGGTTTTCAGCTCGGCGGTGGCGCCGATATAGGGCAGCCAGGTGACGTGGATGAAAAGCGTGTTCTCGCGGCCCAACTCGTAGCGCATCTGGCGCAGGGCTTCGAGGAAAGGCTGGCCTTCGATGTCGCCTACCGTGCCGCCCACCTCCACCAGCACGATCTCAGCTTTGGTTGATTTGGCCACCGCGGTGACGCGGCGTTTGATCTCGTTGGTGATATGCGGGATGACCTGGATGGTGCCGCCCAGGTAGTCGCCGTGGCGCTCTTTGCTGATCACCTCGGCATACACCTGCCCGGTGGTGGTGTTGCATGCCTGGTTGAGGCGGATATCCACGAAGCGCTCGTAATGGCCCAGGTCCAGGTCAGTCTCGGCGCCGTCGTCCAGCACGTACACCTCGCCGTGCTGGTAGGGGCTCATCGTGCCGGGGTCAACATTGATATACGGGTCCAATTTCTGAACCGCCACCTCAAAGCCCCGCTCTTTGAGCAATCGCCCGATGGCAGCCGCGGTGACGCCTTTGCCGACTGAGCTGACACGCCTCCAGTGAAGAACACGTATTTGGGTGCCATGACATTTCTCCTTTAAACAATCAGGGAGGGCCGTTGGATGGGCACCTCCCGAAAGGCGCAAGCGATATTTGAATTAAAAGCGGCAATCCAGCTCATTCTGGAAGGTAAGTTTACCATAAAAAAGAGGAGGCCAAACCTGGCCTCCTCTATATGGGCGTTGTGCTTAACTGGTTGTTACGATTGCACTTTGTTTTCCAGCGTGCGGTTGAGGATGTCTTCCTGTTCGTTGGAGACGGTTTTGGCCTTCTTGGCGCGCACATCCTGCTTGCGCTCTTTGGCTTTTTCCATGGCGGCCTGCCAGGCAAGCTGCATGGCGGTGGGGTCGGCTTCAACCGAGGCGGACGGCTCGAGGTGCTCCAGCATCAGGTTGCCATCTTCGTATTCGGATGACTGGCGGTTTCGCTTACGCCGGGCAGGCTTTTCGCGCGCGGGCCTGGGTTGGCGCGGCTCGGCAGCCATGCGCACCGGCTTGGGTTGTTCTTCGACCACCGGCTCTTCCTGCAGGACTTTCAGGCTCAGCTTGATCTGACGTTTACGGCGGTTCACGTCCAGCACCTGGGCTTCCACTTCGTCGCCTTCTTTGACCACTTCTTCCGGCGCGCGGACGTATCCATGGGCCAGCTCGCTGATATGCACTAGACCGGGGCGCTCTGCGCCAATTTCAACAAAGGCGCCAAACTTCTCCAGGCGGACGACAGTGCCCTTGACGGTCATGCCGACTTTGATATCGCGCCATTCCAGCCCAAGTGGTCTGAGCATGGTCAGCTCCAAGTGATCGGGGCGCACGCGTTTGACCCAGACATCTACCTCCTGGCCAACCTGCAATACATCTTCCACTCGTTTGATGGGTTGATCGGTGGGTGAAACCAGCTGTGAGATGTGAATCACCGCTGGCAGACCGGCTCCAATGTCGATCATGGCTCCCGCCAGGCTGATTTTTACAACCTTACCGGTGAAGTGCATTTTATTTTTGATTTCGACAGAGCGGTCTTCCGCCACCAAAGCATCCATAAGGGGTTTCTCCATGTTAGATATATGCAAAAGGCGATTATACCGTTTGTGAGGAAAACTGTCAATTAATTTCGAAAGACCATACACAGCCTTTGAAATTCATTATTGAGCCGAGTATAATACGAACACACTCGTTATTCCATTCCTAATGTGATATTTCTGCTGACTGAAGTTATTCCGGTGCGCGTATTGTATGATAGCGAGTTGAGTATTTGCAACCTTTTTCATGCCCCAGACAGTGATTTGAGCTTCGTATGATTTTCGATCATGTCACAAGCGAATAATGATGCGGATGTTGTGGGGGTTTCGGTTTCTGCCTGGGATGTAAACCTGGTACCCATCATTCCAGGCCTGTATCTTTAAGGAGATGAACATGAAACGAAGACATGCTTTTTACCAGTTGATGACTGGAATGGTGTTGATTTCCATGCTGCTGGCGACGCTGTCGCCAGTGCAGGCGGCTCCCCCTGCCCAGGAGGAAGACCCTCTTCTCACCGAAGACTTGACTTTCACCATCTCAGGCGCAGTGGTGGATGCACAGGGAGACCCACTTCGCGACGTAACCATCACTACCGATCAGGGGCTGATGGCGGTCACCGCGCCAGACGGCACATATCTGCTCAGCGGTGTGGACGCCGGCGATCATCTGGTTATTCCTTCGCTGGAGGGCACCCGCTTACTGCCGCTATACCGGGCGGTTCGAGTGGTGGACGCTAATGTGAGCGGGGTGGATTTTTTCGAGCCAACCGGCGCACAACCCAGCCGCGAAGCCTTTGTGGATGCGCTTGGTCCGGCAGAACCGGCGGAGACGCTGAACCCCAAAACAGACGGCTCCTGGTCTCCTCCGCTGGTGAGTGAACCGCTGGCGGAAGGGGATGAATTGGAAGCCCAGGCAGCCTTCATCCTGGGCTTGCCGGGCAAGGTGTACCGCTACGAAACCAGCAAAGGCACCACCGAAGGCGCATACCTCACCGATGCGAATCATATCAACGATCCAGCCGGTATCTTCATTGACAGCAGCGATCACCTGCTGGTCGCCGAGCGAGCCGGGCGGCGTTTGCTGGGCTATGATTCTGGCGGTTCACAAATCTTCAGCGTGGGTATTCCGGGGGTGGGGTACTACGACAAAACATTGTTTGTCAATCCGCAGGATGTCGCCCGCGATGCGGCGGGGAATTATTGGCTGGTCGAATCGCACCGCCTGGTGCAATTGGATGCTTCACAAAATTTCCTTCGCCAGGTACCTGCGGCAAAACCCGGGTTGGCGGGGGATAGCAACGACCACTTTCGTCATCCAGAAGGGGTTGCGCTGGGAGATGACCTGCTATTTGTCTCTGACAGCGGCAACCAGCGCATCCAGGTCTATACCTTTGCCGGCGGTAATCCAGTGTATCTGCGCACCATTGGCGAGACGGGTGTGACAGGCGCAGATGATTCGCATTTCGATCACCCCGGCAAGCTGGTCTATTACAATCATGCGCTGTATATTGCTGATACAGGCAATGACCGCATCATGCGCTGTGAGCTGACCACCGCGGGTTCATCCTGTGCGCCAGTTGTTTTCAGCGGCGCGGTGATCTTGGCTGTGCCGCTGGTTGCTCCGTCAGCGGTCGCTTTCAGCGCGACGACGATGTTTGTGGCCGACGCGGGGAATTACCGCGTGCTGGCCTGTAATCTGAATGGCAGCAATTGCGCCCATTTTGCCGGTACGGCGGGGGTCAGGGGATATGATGCCGACCAGTTTGTATGGGTTTCCGACCTGGCGGTCAGTTCAAACGGCAAGATTTTTGCCAGCGACGCGGATAATCACCGTGTGCAGGTCTATGACGACGCGGGAATCCTACTTTCCACGTACGGCTCAACGTATGCCAGCGGTGAGCCGCAACCTTACACCACCAACAACTCGACTTTCAATCAACCCAGCGGGTTGGCCATCGGGGTGGAGTCCTCGATTTCATATTTGTATGTCGCCGAAAATGCCGGCCGCCGGCTGGTCAAATACAATCTCAGCACGGACAGCGTGGTCTGGTCGCGCGGCACACCTGGCGTGTACGGCAGCGACGACGCCCACTTCGGCACCTGGTCGGGCGGACCGCAGGGCAATCTGGCGCGCGACAGCAAGGGGCGCATCTATGTTGCCGATACCACCAACCACCGCGTGTTAATTTACCTGTCCAGCGGCGGTCTGTGGGGTGTTCTGGGGGAGGCGGGCGTACCCGGCAGCGATAACGAGCATTTCAATTATCCCACCGGTATCGCTGTGGCCGCCAATGATGATATTTATATTGCCGACAGCGGTAATCACCGTATCCAGGTGTATGACAAAAACCGCAATTTCAAGTCCACCCTGGGGCGGGCAGGCGAGGCTGGCAATGACAGTGCGCATTTTAACTGGCCGATGGGCGTGGCGGTGGATGGTTCGTCAACGATCTTTGTGGCCGATACACTCAATCAGCGGGTGCAGAAATGCGATTTAGGCCGCAATTGCGTGCCGTTTGCCGGGAAAACCGGCGTTTCAGCTGCTGGTTTCGATTATTTAAGCCAGCCGAAAGCTGTGCATGTGGCGGTGAACCAGGTGTTTGTGGTCGACTCGGGGAACAACCGGGTGCTGGTCTTTGACCTGGACGGCGCTTTCCGCACGGTGATTGGCGGCGGCTGGGGCACGCGCAGCGGTGATCTGCGCGATGCCGCCGGGATCGCGGTTGAAACAAATGGGACGGTGTATGTGTCTGACCCGGTCAATCAGCGCATCCAAAAGTATGCCTATGGGCTGACCGGCTGGACGCAGTTGGCGTTGAGTGGATTTGGTTATCAATACAAGCCGCAGGTTCAAGCATTGGAAGCCTATGGGGGCAACCTGTATGTCAGCCTTCTGAACAGCAAGACGATGACCGCCGAACTGCAGCGCATGGATGCGAATGGCAACTGGTCGTTGGTCACGCAGGATGGCTTTGGCAATGCGGATAACAAAGCGATCAATGATCTGGTTGAATTCAACGGTGGATTATATGCCTCCACCTGGAACGAGGCGGGCGGCGGACAGGTTTGGTCTTCCACTGATGGGGCTGCCTGGACGCAGATGAGCCTGCCCGCAGGATTTGACGCCTGGAATGCGGAAATTAGTCAGATGGCGGTCTTTAACAACCAGTTGTTCATTGGCACAATGGTATACGGCGACGGAACGCCGCCGCACGGCGCGCAGATCTGGGCTTATGATCCGCTGACCACCGATTGGACGCTGGTGTTCGACGCGCCTGAAACAGACATGCAGGCGGTCAAATCGTTTGCTGTGATGGGCGATTATCTCTACGCCGGCTTGGCGGATCATGCCAACGGCGGGCAAATTTTCCGCTGTTCAACCGCCGTCTGTACATCTACTGCTGATTGGGAGCATGTATTTGTGGATGGCAACGGCAGCGCTGATGCGGCTGCGGTGGACGGCCTGGCAGTATTTAATAATGGCTCTGATCAATTGTACGCCGGGGTGACCAACCTGACCGACGGCGCGATGGTTTTTGAAGGGGATTGCGATGATCTCGGCTGCGACTGGTCGCAGGTCAACACCTCCGGCTTTGGATCAACCAGCAATGCCCAACTGAGCGCGCTGCAGGTTTTTAACAGCCAGTTGCTGGCGGTAACACGCAATTCCGAGACCGGTACGCAGATTTGGGGCTACAGCGGCTCCAACTGGTCTGCATTCCTGCTGCACAACGGGTTTGGCTCCAGCACTCAACTGGGTCCTTATGGAAATGCGGCGGTGGGATTGTTTGCCAGCCGGTTGGTGGTCGGCACGATCAATCTCGAAAACGGCGCCGGACTGTGGGCTTCTGCGCCGGCCACTTACACCATCAGCGGCACGATCAACGGTTTGTACTCGGATGTCAGTGTGCAGTTGCTGCAGAACGGAGTCCTGATACAGAGCGCAACCGCCGCGGAGAGCGCTGGCGGCGCATTCTCCTTCAACCCGGTTCCGGATGGAGTCTATGTGGTCAAGCCGTTTTCCGCATCGCACAGCTTCATACCCCGTTCGCGCATTGTGACCGTGACCGGGGCTAACCAGACTTTGCCGGCTTACCTGGCGAAGTATTCCTGGCTGCCCCTGTCCTCGCCGGTGGATGGC
>CAZCBJ010000125.1:0-10905 GCA_964496705.1 uncultured Anaerolineaceae bacterium
GGTGGGATGGGCACCAACGTGTTCGTCTTCCCCGGTCAGGCGCGCCCGAGGCTGTGCCGCACCCCGCTGGGCTACGATGAGTGGATCCCCTCGGTGCTGTTCCTCACCCATTACCTGCCGGACGACCCGCGCAGCTCGCAACTGACCAATCTGGCATCGCTGGTGCTGGGACACAACGGCATCTGGGGCGACCTGCCCAACCTGTCAGCCGAAGGGGTGGCGCTTTTTGGCGAGGCGCTGGCCTGCTACAAGCAGGTGCGCGCGGAGATCACCGCCAGTTATCCCACACGCAGCGGGATGACCGGCGGCAGCCCGGAGGTGGTCGAGAAGATCGCCCCCAACGGTCGCGGGCTGGTGGCGCTGTTCGCCTCCGCCCCGGGATCCTACACCTACATCACCCACAACGCGGTGGATTTCAACCTGTGGAGCGCCGGCGCGCAGGTCAAGCGGCTGCCCTCCGGGCAGGCGCGCCTGGAAGTCAATCTTGAAGAGCCGGGTGCAGCCTTGGTCTTCTTCGGGGTGCAATTTTGAGGAGCCTTTGATGAATTCAACCTATAATCCGCATGCTGTCTCGCCTCCCGATGGGGTGATCTTTGAGAAGAGCGCCCAGGGTGTGTCCATCGCGTACCGCTGGTTCCGTCTGACCAACCTGCTGCTGCTGTTGGTCTGCCTGGCCTGGGATGCGCTGATCATCTATAATCTGGTCAGCGTGGTGTTTTCGGCTGGTCAGCGCGCGGTGACCGTTTGCACGCTGACCGCCGGGCTGCTGGGGCTTGGGCTGACCTACGTGGCACTGGTCGGCACCCTCAACCGCACGGTCATCCACCTGAACGCGCGCGAATTATCCATCCGGCAGCAGCCGATCCCCTATCTGCGCAGTCATGTGATCCCGCTGGCGATTCTCAAACAGTTGAAATATGAAAAAATTCTGCGCAAGCAGGTGCGCGGGAAGGTGGTAATCCATGATCTGAGCGCCATCCTCAAGGACGGGCAGCGCTTGTTCATCATTGACAGCGAAACGCCCGACCTACCCCGCTTCATCCAGCAGGAGATCGAGGGCTGGCTGGCGCAGTATCCCAGCCAGTACGAGCCGCCGCAGGAGGAGGAAGAGGAATCCGCAGACGGGCGCAGATAATTTGTAAACAATTCATAATCAATTTCACTCAGGATATAATACACAGGACGGTTGCGTCGGTTTCCCTTCACACCAAAAATCATAAGGAGCTACCCATGACCACTTTGAAACTCGGTATCGTCGGCGCAGGCTTTGTGGCCAATTTTCACGCGCGCGCCATCACCCAGGTGCGCAGCATCGAAATTGACGGCATCACCGCCCTCAAGGGCGCCGAGTCGCTCTCGGCCTATGTCCATTCCAACCAGCTCGGCAAAGGCAGGGTGTATCCCAGCGTGGGCGAGATGGCCAAACACGTGGACGCGATCGCCATCTACATTCCAAACTACGCCCGCCTGGCGGTGCTGGAGGAAATCGTGGATGCGGTCAAGAAAGGCGCGGCGTTGAAGGGTGTGATCTGCGAGAAGCCGTTGGCGCGCAACATGCAGGAAGCCCGCCGCATGGTGGAACTGGCCCGCTCGGTGGGCTTGAAGACCGCCTATTTCGAGAATCAAATATTTATGAAACCGATCCAGGCGCAATTGCAGCAACTGGCGCCGCAGCAAAAGACGATGGGGCCGCTGGCGCTGACCCGCTCGGCTGAGGAACACGGCGGCCCGCACGAGCCCTGGTTCTGGGATCCCACCCGGCAGGGCGGCGGCGTGCTGCTCGACATGGGCTGCCACTCCATCGCGGTCGGCTGGTATGCGCTGACCCCGCTGGGCAAGCCGCTGACCTTCCTCAAGCCGGTGGCGGTCTCAGCCGACACCGCGCTGCTCAAATGGGGGCTGCCGGTCTGGCGTGAAAAGCTGCTCAAGGAGCGCGGTGTGGATTACACCAAGACTCCGGCTGAAGATTTCACCACCGGCATGGTCACCTTCCGCAATCCTGAGACCAACCAGGTGGTCAAAGCCCAATTCACCGACTCGTGGATGTTCGAGAAGCAGGGGCTGCGCCTGTTCATGGACGGCATGGGCCCCGGCTACGCATTCGAGGTCAACACGTTGTCCTCATCGCTGCAATTGTTCATCGGCGACGCCGCCGCCGAGGCCACCGCCAACGCCGAGCTGGCGCTGGAGAAATCCACCGCTTCGCGCGGCTTGCTGGCGGTGCAGCACAACGAGGCCGACCTGTACGGCTACACGGATGAGAACGAGGACGCCGCGCAGGCTTTCCTGGCCGGGGAAGACGGCAAGCTGCCCTGGGAGTACGGCCTGGAGATCATGCGTCTGCTGATGGCGGCTTATATGTCTGCCGAGCGCAAGGTTGTGGTGGACCTGACCGACCCGGCGGTGCTGGCCGAGTTGGAAACTTTCATCCCGCTGATCCAGCAGGGGCGCGGCGCAGAGGTCTTGTTTTAACCGCCCGGGGAGAGATACTCAGGCCAAGGGCGCACAAGACTAACATCCCTGCCAGACCCTTGGCTGGACGGGCCTTGCGCAAGCCGGTTGATTGCCAGACCCGCCTCTACTCTAATCAGGGACTCACGCGGGGTGATTCCCTGAGCGGGTTTGATCAGTTGTAGGTTGGGTAGAGCGGCTCGAAGAGCGCGAGGTTTTTTTTTATCCGCAGCCAAACCCAACCCGTCATCCACCATCTGCCGAGCCTTATTCGCCGGGCGGCTGTTTGAAGAAACGGATGATCCACCGCGCAACCAGGATGGGGATGACAATCAGCCCGCCGAGGGTCAGCGTGTTGACCGCCAGACTGGATAGAAATTGCAGCGCGGTCTGGCCGGGTTTCCAACTGACCCACACCAGGAAGGCAGCCAGCAGCACAGCCAGGATCACCCAGCCCCAGGGAAAACGCTTGCGCGGTGGGTACATCTGTCGAAATGGGCTGCCCATGCGCTGATTCTACCCCGCTTTCTCCGTCCGTCCTGCTATAATTGGAAAGATCTCACGCAAAGACGCACCGACAAAAAATTAACCGGTCTGGATTATTGCGAGTCCTGGCGACCCTGTGTGAAATTGCTGGATCAATCCCACAGAACAAAAACAGTATGGAGGAAAGATGGCTCAATTCAACGGGCTGGGCATGAATCTGGGAAATCTGTCCGAGCTTTCGGACGCGCACACCCGCTCGATCAGCGCCGAGAATCCCGACGGCGCGCCGGGCAAGGGCGGGATGGCCACCGAGGGCAGCGGAGCGACGGCGGCGCGCGAGCTGGGGCAGGGTTGGAAGGTCAACCCGTGCATCAGCGTGCCCGGCAGAAGCACGGTGACCCTGGCGGACATTGAAGGTCCTGGCGCCGTCCAGCACATCTGGATTACGGTCTTCCCCGGCTTCTGGCGCTCGCTGGTGCTGCGCATGTACTGGGACGGCGAAGCCGTCCCCTCGGTGGAAACGCCGCTGGGCGACTTCTTCTGCATGGGCTGGTGCGAGCGCGCCAACATCCAGTCGCTGCCCATCGCGGTCAACCCGGCGGGCGGGTTCAACAGCTTCTGGAGCATGCCCTTCCGCCAGCATGCGCGCATCACCATCGAGAATCTGTCGCCAGACCAGGTGGACGGCTTTTTCTACCAGATCACCTACACCCTGACGGACGTGCCGGAAAGCGCCGGTTATTTCCACGCGCAGTGGCGGCGCAGCAACCCGGTGGGATATATGCAGGTGCACACCATCCTGGATGGGGTGAAAGGACAGGGGCAATACGTGGGCACCTACCTGGCGGTGGGCGTGCACAACAACGGCTGGTGGGGCGAGGGCGAGATCAAATTCTTCATGGACGGCGACGCGCAGTTCCCCACCATCTGCGGCACCGGTACCGAGGATTACTTCGGCGGGGCATGGGATTTTGAGCAGCCAGAGGGGCAGTACTGCGCCTTTTCGGCGCCTTTCCAGGGGCTGCCGCAGGTCATCCTGCAATCGAGCCTGTACCGCGTGCAGCCGCGTTTCGGTATGTACCGCTGGCACGTGATGGACCCCATCCGCTTCCAACGCGATCTGCGCGTCACCATCCAGGACCTGGGCTGGCGCAAGGCGTTGGAGGGCAAAGGCCGCTACCTGCCGCAGCAATCCGACATGGCTTCGACGGCTTACTGGTACCAGCGCGAGCCGCACGCCGCCTTCCCGACCCTGCCGGGGTTGAATGAACTGGAGGTTATTTGATGCGCCTGACGGCTGCCGCCGCGCGCGGTGCGCTGCTGGCCGCCCAGGGGCTGCTCCATCCGCCGGCGCATCCGGCAACCAGGGCTGACGTGCTCGCCGCCATCCGCCGCATGGGCGCGCTGCAGATCGACACCATCCACGTGGTGGCGCGCAGCCCTTATTTCGTGCTGTGGAGCCGCCTGGGGGATTACGAGCCGCGCTGGCTGGACGAATTGCTGGCCGAGGGAGCGCTTTTCGAGTACTGGGGGCACGCCGCCAGCTTCCTGCCCGTCGAGGACTACCCCCTTTTCCGGCGCATGATGCTCGAGTTTCACATCTCCTGGTGGGACTCGCGCCAATGGCTGGAGGAGAACCGCGCGATTGCCGAGGCGGTGATGGCGCGCATCCGCGCCGAGGGCGCGCTGCGCGCGGCAGATTTTGACAGCCAACAGCGCCGCAACGGCGGCACACCCGGCTGGTGGAACTGGAAACTGGAGAAGGTGGCGCTGGAAAACCTGTTCAACATCGGCGAGCTGATGATCGCTCGGCGGCACAATTTTCAGCGCGTGTACGACCTGCGCGAACGCGTGCTCCCCGATTGGGACGATGCCCGCACCCCGCCGCGCGAGGAGGTGCGCCGCGAACTGGCGCTGCGCGCCGTGCGCGCCCTGGGCGCGGCGCGCGCCGATTGGGTGGCGGATTACTTCCGCTTGGAGAAGCGCCTCGTGCCGCCCATCCTCAAGGGGCTGGCGCAGGCGGGGGCGCTGCTGCCGCTGGAGGTGGAGGGCTGGGAGGGGCCGGTCTACGCCCACCCCGACCAACTGCCCCTGCTGGAGGCGGCTGCGCGGGATGAGCTGACGGCGGATGCCACCACGCTGCTCTCGCCCTTTGACCCGCTGGTGTGGGACCGCAAACGGGCGCTGGAGGTGTTCGGCTTCGAATACAGCATCGAATGTTACCTGCCCGCCGCCAAACGCAAGTACGGCTATTTCACCCTGCCCATCCTACACCGCGGCAGCCTAGCCGGGCGCTTGGAGGCCAAAGCCCGCCGCAGCGAGGGCGTCTTTGAGGTCAGCAGGCTGTTCCTGGAGCCAGGGTTCGAGCTGCGCGGGGTTTTCGCCGAAGAATTGATGGCCGCGCTGCAGCGCTGCGCCGACTGGCACCAGACGCCTCAGTTATCCTTGTGCGCCCCTGCCTGATTTATGGGATAATCGAAACATGCCCAACAACGTCCTTCCCTTCGATCCTTTGAATTTTCATCCCCGGGTATGGGAAGCCGTGCGGCGCGTGCCGCCTGGCAGGGTGACCACCTACGGGCAGGTCGCCGCGCACGTTCCTGCGCCAGAAGGGGTGGCGCCTGAGACGTATCAAGCCTTCGGCGCGCGCTGGGTGGGCAGCGCAATGGCCGCCTGCCCGGGCGATGTGCCCTGGCAGCGGGTGGTCAATTCCGAGGGCAGGATCAGCCCGCGCGGCGGCGCCGAACGCCAGCGCCAATTGCTTGAAGCCGAAGGGGTGGTGTTTGACACCAGAGGGCGCATTGATTTACGCGAGTACGCCTATGACTGGGGGGAGGCTGCGCCCGCCGCCCGCCAGGCCAGCCTGTTTTGAGGAGGAATGATGAACCGCACCATTGCCACCACACTGGGTCGCAAAACCCAAGCCGAACTGGGCATGATCCTGCCCCACGAGCACATCTTCGTGGACCTGCGCACACCCGATCAACCCGGGCAGGGGAAGGCTGACAGCGCGGATGTGATCCGCCTGATGTGCCCGGAGATTGAAAAAGCGCGCCGCCTGGGTGTTTCGCTGATCGTGGACTGCGGCCCGGAGGGGGTCGGCCGCCGCGCGGACATCCTCAAGATTGTCTCAGAGGCGGCCAACTTTCCCCTGGTGGTGCCGACCGGCATTTACCGCGAGCCGTGGGTGCCAGCCTGGGCGTACCAGGCCAGCGAGGACGAGTTATACGAGTGGATGCTGGGCGAGCTGGAGGGTGAAATCGGCGACAGCGGCGTGCAGGCTGGATTCATCAAGCTCAGCGCCGGGGATGAAGGCATCACCGAGACCGAAACCAAGATTCTGCGCGCTGCCTGCCGCGCAGCTCGCGGGGTGAACGCGCTGATCGGCTCGCACACCATCCGCGGGCGGGTGGTGCGCGACCAACTGCGCATCATCGAAGAAGCCGGTTACTCGCCCGAGCGTTTCGTGTGGATCCACGCCCAGATCGAGCCGGATTTTGAACTGAACCTGGAAATGGCGCGGCGCGGGGTGTGGATTGAATACGACGGCATCGGCGGCGAGCCGGATATCTTCTACATTGACCGCATCCAGCGTATGACCGCCGCCGGGTTTGCCGGGCAGATGATGCTGAGCATGGACCGCGGCTGGTACGACCCGGCCCAGCCGGGCGGCGGCCAACCGCGCCCCTTCACCTACCTGAACGAGACATTCCTGCCGCGCCTGCGGGCTACCGGGGTGAGTCAGGAGATCATCCACCAGTTGACCGTTGACAACCCATTTCATGCCTTTGCGAGGAACTGACCATGAACCTGTTGGAAAATTTGACCCCAGAAATGCTGACCAGCCGCGGGCTGGCCTGGGACAACCCGCCGCTCAAATGGGAAGCACTACACGAGGGCGGCGTGCGCGTCAGCGTGCCGGCCAAAGCCGATTACTTCCGCGACCCGTCCGGTTCACACGTCAACGACAACGCGCCGTTCCTGTGGAAGCTGACCACAGGTGATTTTGTCGCCCGCGCGCATGTGCGCCCGGCGTTCAACAGCACCTACGACTCGGGCGTGTTGATGGTGCGGCATGACCCGCAAACCTGGGCCAAGCTGTGCTTTGAGAAGACCGACTTCGGCACCACCGCGGCGGTCAGTGTGGTGACGCGCGGCTATTCCGACGACGCCAACGGCGCCGACCTGAACGCGACCGCATTGTGGCTGCAGATGGCGCGCGCCGGAGATGTCTTCGCGCTGCATTATTCGCCCGACGGGCGCGATTGGCGCATGGTGCGCGTCTTCCGCCTGGAGGTGCCTGCGACGGTGAAAGTGGGCGTGGTGGCACAGTGCCCGGTGGGGCCCGGCACCACCATTGACTGGCTGAGCTTCTCGATTGAGGAGCGCGCAGTCAGGGACGTGCGCAAAGGGATCTGATTATTCGGGCAGAATCTCAAACGAGGTGCTGATCTCGGCCACGCCGCGCACGGTGGCGGCCACCGAGCAGTATTTCTCTTCCGAGAGATCAATCGCCTGCCGCACGGCTTTTTCGGTCAGTCCGACGCCGCGCAGCAGATATTGGACGTGGATTTTACGGAAGGTCCACGGCGGGTTGGCGTCCTGCTCGCCGCTGACCCGGATCTCCAGGCTGGCGGGCGGGGTGCGTTTCTTGGTCAGAATTTCGACCACGTCCACCGCGGTGCAGGAGGCGAGCGCCACCAGCAGCAGATCGGAGGGTTTCATACCCACGCCCTCATCCGGGGTGGACAGCACCACCGAATGGTTGGTGGAATCGGTGCCGACAAATTGTTTTCCGCCAATCCAGCGCACGGTTGCATTTGCCATATTTGCTCCTATTGCTTGCTCAAGATGGCGACCATGTCCTGCAGCACCTGCTGACGCTCCGGCTGAGCCTGTTCTTCCAGGTGGTGGATGCAGTGATTGGCCGCTTCTTCAAAATAATACAGGCTGGCGGAATGCACCGCCGAGCGGATGGCGGTCAACTGCTGCAGCACCTCGCGGCAGTCGCGCCCCTGTTCGAGCATGGACTGCACGCCGCGCAGTTGACCTTCGATGCGCTTCAGTCGCGCCATCAGGCTGGCCATCGATTGAGGATCATCAAGTTTCATGGGCTTGCCCGCTTTCATAGGGTGAAAAACCGGTCAGACGTTGATACGGGAACGGCTGGCACGCAGCCGCAAGTCTTTACCCCGCTCAGCGGAAAGGGCTGGACGATGAGCAGGAGCCGCCGCCGCCGGCTGCAGAGGTGGACAAAGAGGAGTTCACGCCGCGCGTGGCAAAGACCGAGATTTTCTTGTGGGTGGTGCCGCTCTTGCAATGGGGGCACTCGGGCAACTTGTCGGCTTCCGACATGCGCACCATTTTCTCGAAATCCTGGTTGCAGGATTGACAGTGATATTCGTACAGGGGCATGGGTAAAATCACCTCGGCGTAGACTATATACTATACTGGAGTATACTATAAAAGAGGTTGTGTGTCAAGCTGATCTGGGGTTGACGGCTGCTGTCACCAGGTTTATCCCATCGGGTCCGCGCCGCCACTCTGCACGCATGAAAACCACCCAAACCTGCGCCCGGTTAATTTTTCCCGTTGCACAATTAACCCTCTGCGACTATACTATCCATTCAGGAGATGCTCATGAGTAAGAAAAAGCAGCCCGTCGAAGCCGTTGAAACAGGAAACCGTGGCAGTTAATGAAGCCAGCGCGGGATCTGAGTCCGCGCCCACCCAGCCCGCCTCGCCAGGCCCGGAGGCTGCGCCGTCACCCGAACCCGCCGCCCCGCCCCCCGCACCACCGCGCGAATCGGGGTTGTCCAGATTTCTGCGCGCCGTTTTCAGCCCGCAGACGCGCCTGGGGCGCATCGTCCGCCCAACGCTGCGCTGGACGGGATTCGTGGTCGCCTTTTTCGCGCTGGGCGTGCTGGCTGCCTACATCAAGCTCTACCGCCCGGCCAGCGAGCTGCTGGCGCTCAGCCAGAGCCGGCTGCAGGAAACCCGCGCGCAGCTTGCGACCGCCAACGCTGATCTGGCCAACACCCGCACCGAATTGGAGTCCACCCAGGCGCAGCTCAAGCAAACCCTCTCGGCGCAGGAGCGCTTGCAGGCGCGCCTGAGCTTGCTGAAGGTGCTCAACCACGTTCTGAGCGCGCGAATTACGCTGTACGGGCGCAATGGGGTCGAGGCGCAGAAATCGCTGGAGGCGGCGCAGGGGGCGCTGGAGGAGGTGCTGCCTCAGATGCGCGCCGCGGATGAGACCACGGCTGAGCAGCTAAAAACCCGGCTGGCGTTGGCGCTGAGCGAATTGAACGACCCGCAGACTGCTCAGGCTGATCTGACCATATTGACCGGTAAACTGCTGGAGGCGGAAAAATTATTTACAGATATGCCGTGAGCGGCGCGTAGGGGTTAAGCGGCTCAGGCGGGATCGGGCGGCAATTGCCGTCCAGCGCGCGGCGCGCCAGCCAGGCGCACCACGGCTCAAAAGACTCGTCGAAAGTTTCGATCTCGGCGCGGCTGAGATAGGCAGCCCGGTCGGTCTCAGCGCCGTCCGGGGCTGGCTCGCCGTCCAGATGCTCGCACAGGTAAACGATGCCGATCCATCCGGGCAAGTCCAGGTTCTGAATACCCAGCAAACCGAGGATGCGCGCCTGCACGCCGGCTTCCTCGCAGATTTCGCGCAGCACGGCGGCATCCGGGCTCTCGCCGCGCTCGACCATGCCCCAGGGGATGCTCCACTGCCCGCCCAACGCATGCCCGGGGGATTGGCGCACAAACAGGATGCGCGCTCCGCGCAGCACCACCGCACCCACACAAACAGTCAGGTTGGTTGTGTCACCGCCGCTCATCGCTCACCTCCGCCAGGGTTGATCATATCCCACTTTTACCGAAACCGGGTATACTTGGCCACAGGTTTCCAAATAAATTTTAATCGTGGAGTTTTTCTATGAAGGTCTTGATCATCGGCGGGACAGGATTGATCAGCACCTATATCACCCAACTCCTGGCCAGCCAGGCGGTGGACTTGACCCTCTACAACCGCGGTTTGAGCCAGGCTCCCACCCCGCCCGGGGTGCGCCTGCTGCGCGGCGACCGCAGCGACCGCCCAGCCTTCGAAGCGCAGATGCGCGAGGCTGGGACGTTCGACGCGGTCATCGACATGGTCGCTTATGCTCCGCAGGACGGCGAGAGCGCCGCGCGCGCCTTCCGCGGGCGGGTGGGTCAATTCATCTTCTGCTCCACCGTGGACGTGTATCTCAAGCCTGCCTCGCGCTACCCCTACACCGAGGCCGAGGGCTATGGCGGACTGAACGATTATGCCGCCAACAAAGTGGTCATCGAAAAACGCCTGTGGCAGGCGCACCAGGCGGGCGACTTCGCGCTGACCATCATCCGCCCCGCTTACACTTACGGCGAAGGTCGCGGGCCGCTGCACACCTTCGGTGGGCGCACCACCTACATTGACCGCCTGCGGCGCGGCAAGCCGCTGGTGGTGCACGGCGACGGCAACTCGTTCTGGGTGGCCTGCCATGCCAGCGACGTGGCGCGCAGCTTCGTGACTGCGCTGGGCAACCCGCGCAGCTTTGGCAGGGCGTATCACACCGCGGGTGAAGAGTGGCTGACCTGGGATACCTACCACCGCCTGGCGGCCGAAGCCATCGGCGCGCCGCCCCCGCAGTTGGTGCATATCCCCACCGATTTCCTGGCCAGGGTCGTCTCGCAGCAAGCTGGACTGGCGCTCACCAACCTGCAGTTCAATAACATCTTCGACAATTCCGCCGCGCGGGCTGACCTGGATTTCCGCTACACCGTGCCCTGGGCGCAGGGCGCGCGGCGCATGGTGGACTGGCTGGATGCGCACAACGGGGTGGAGAACAGCGACCTGGATGATCTTGAAGACCGGCTGGCGGCCGCCTGGCAGCGGGCAGGCAGCCAAATGACAGGTGAAATGAATGCGTGAGGATGGAA
>CAZCBJ010000126.1:0-239 GCA_964496705.1 uncultured Anaerolineaceae bacterium
CACCGAGGCAGTATTGGAATACGTGCCGGCATCCGTGTGGTTCTGGGTGAAGGTGCAGGACACAGAGCCGCTCGCAGCCACTGAGGTGCCGATCAGATCGGTGCAATCCTCGGGCAGCGAATATTGGTTGTCCGAAAGCGCGGTGATGGTCACCGCTTCGATCGAAGTGTTGGTGATCGTCAGCGTGTAGGTGAAGGTGCCGCCAGGCTCAGCCAGACTGGCCGGGGAGACATCCTTGT
>CAZCBJ010000126.1:249-10883 GCA_964496705.1 uncultured Anaerolineaceae bacterium
CGCTTGGATCGACATTGGTAACCGTCACCGTTGCTGATCCGGTCTTGGTATCCGAATTGCCCTCGTTGTCGGAGGCCACCGCGGTGATCGTATCGGTGTGCGAGGAACCTGCATCCCCGGCAACCGCGCCAGTGAACGAGCAGGTATACGATCCGCCCACCGCAATCGAGACCGGCGGGGTCACGTCGCAGGTACCCTTACCATCCAGGTTGCCGTAGACATCGTCCACCAGCGAGGACAGCGAGACCGGCTCGACTGACGTGTTGTTGACGGTGACGGTGAAGGTGACGTTGCCGCCCGGCTCCGGCACAGCGGCTGGATTCGGCGATTTACTCACCGTGATCGTCGGCAAGACATCGCTGACGTTCACCGTGGCAGACCCGGTCTTGGTGTCTGAATTGCCCTCATTGTCGGAGGCCACCGCGGTGATCGTATTGGTGTGCGATGAACCCGCATCCCCGGCAACCGCGCCGGTGAACGAGCAGGTGTACGACACGCCCACCGCAATTGAAACCGGAGGGGTCACGTCGCATGTGCCTCGACCATCCAGATTGCCGTAGACATCATCCACCAGCGAGGACAGCGAGACCGGCTCAACAGACGTGTTGTTGACGGTGACGGTGAAGGTGACATTGCCGCCCGGCTCCGGCACTGAGGCTGGATTCGGCGATTTACTCACCGTGATGGTCGGCAGGACATCGCTGAAATCCACCGTGGCCGTTGCGGTTTCCGTATCGCTGTTGCCGTCATTATCCGAGGCAACCGCGGTCACGGTATTTTGATGATCAGGCCCGCTGGCATCGCCGGAAACGGTTTTGGTGATGGTGCAGGCATAGGTGCCGTTGGCGGCAAGGGCTGCCGGCAGAGCGCAGGTGCCCTGCCCATTCAAATTTCCGAAAACACTATCCGACAAAGCGGTCAGGCTGAGCGCCTCAGCCGTGTTGTTCTTCACCGATATTGTGAAGGTCACACTGCCGCCATTTTCGGGAACGGAGGAAGGATTGGGGGATTTGGTGACGGTGATATCCGGCAGAATATCGGTGAAGGTGATACCGGCAGACGTGCTCACCACGTTGGAAAGGTTCTGCGCAGTGGTCAGATCGCCCACCCCAATTGGATTGGTATAGGTTGCCGGCGAAGCAGAGGTCACTTTGACCGTGACCGTGCAACTTCCGGTGGCCGGGATGGTGCCGCCGCTCAGGCTGACCGTGTTTCCGCCGGCGGTCGCAGCAGGCGTTCCGCCGCTGCAGGTGGTGGCGACCTGGGTCGGGTCAGCGTTGACCAGACCCGGGGGATAGGTGTCGGTGAAGGTTGCGCCGGTCAGGTTGCTGCCGTTGGGATTTCCGAGGGTGATGGTCAGGGTGGAAACCCCGCCCTCGGGCAGCGAAGCCGGCGAAAAGGCTTTCTGGATGGTGGGCGGCGCGCCGACCTGGATGGTTGAGGTGGCCGGACCGGTGGTCACATTGCCGGTGATGGCGCGCGCCTGGTTGGTATACGCGCCCACAATATTGGGCACATTGACAGAGTAGCACAGGTAAAGCGTGTGTCCGGCGGGAATCTTGAACTCCCCGCTGATCGTGTTGGGCGGCACAAAGGAGCGTGGAATGCCGATAAACTCGATAGTCCCGCTTGCGCCTGAGGCTGGCGCTGAAGAGAGCTTGGCAGCGGTGACTTCGGTGGTATTGGCAGCGCTATTGGCGCAGGCTGCGCCGTTGACCAGCGCCGTGAAGGTCACACCGCCGGGGAGTACATCCGTGATCTTATCCAGATAGGCATCGAACGAGGTGGAAGTGTTCTGCACCAACACCTTGAAAACTGCCGGGCCGCCGGTGGGCAGGCTGGTGGGAACGGCCTGCTTGCTGATCGAGAGCGAGCTGGTGGGAACATCCGGTGTGGTCAGCTCACAGGGGGTCGAAGAGCAGCTGCCGAAGTTGCCGGTGTATTTTTCCTGCGTGCCGCTGACCATATCCGCCCAGGGGTTGAGGGTGGTGGCCGTTCCGCTGGCGCACACCACTTCGAAATAGTAATCAACGGTGATGGTGTTCCCTGTCCCACCGCTGCTCACCCCGGTCTTATACAACGTGTTGTCATCGGCGGTGGTGACACCTGTCACCCCATTGACATTGGTGATATCCGAGCCGATCAGGCGGTAGCAGCCGCTGTCGAAACTGACATTGCCGGCGGGTTGAATGCCCAGGGCGTTGCCCGAGCCGACATTGCCGAACGAATAAATCGTGGTCATCTTGACCACCTGACCCAGCAGCATGCCGGGGGCGATATCAAAGGAAATCAACTGACCGCCCGCATTGGCGGAAATCTCATAGCGGGTGGTCAGGCTCAGGCTTTGGGTCACATCCGGCGGGGTGCCGTTGCTGACCGTCAAGGAGTAGGTCTTGGTGATCGGAGCCGGCTGGCCGCCAACATTTTCGCAGGGATAGGTCACAAAATAATACAAATTCGCCGAGGCGCCGTTAGCCAACGTGCCGATGTAGCGACCGGTGGTCTCGCCTGTGTCCAGCGACCAATTGCCGGTGTACGATCCGCCGCCGGCAGTGGTTGGAAAGGACAAATTCGCAACCAGATTGTTGAGCGTGCCGCCGGAAGTGTTGGTGACCCGTATCTGGATGAACATGGCACGCGGGCCGTCGGTGCATGAGCTGTTGCTGTCCAGGGTGACATAGGGTGTGATGGCGGTGATGGTCACCCCGCTCAGCGCGGACACAGGCCTGACCGGCCCCAGCGCGGCGAGCAACAGAGCCAGGATGATCACCCAGGCTGCAAAAGCTAATTTTCGACCGGACTTGTTGGTGTTTGATTGCGATGAACCCATAAAATTCCTCCTCGACCTGACAAATGATGATGACGCCCTGTAGGTGAAAATATAGTTAATTACACAATTCCCATACACTGTATGGGGAGGGAAAAAATATACAACTGTGATGATTCGATTAAACTAAAGTTAATTCTATCACAAACTGCAATTTCACCCATTACAATTTAGTCGGCGCTTCTAGATTGGCGCAATGCGCAGATTATTTTCCCCCACCAGTTGCGACAGGCGGTGAACCAGCTCCGGGGTGATCCCGGTGGTCTCGTTCGGAAATTCGATCAGGTAATTGGACTGGCCTTCAAAGACGAGCAGCGCAAAACGGTCGCGGCCCGGGCTGGCGTGCAGCACGCCGTGCACGTTGCGCAGGCGGCGCACGTCGCGGTTCGTGTCTCCGGAGCCGTGCAGAAGGATGGTGATCATGCGCGGCGGGCTGCCCTCGCGGATTGCCGGACTGCCCGGTGCAGCAGGCGGCAGCAGGTAAGAGAGACTGGCCGGCAGCAAAGATTCACCCGACGACTGGAGGGCAGCATCTGCGGGAGGCGGCGGAGGAACGGCTTTTTGTTCGGCTACACGCCGTGTTTCAGATGCAGATGGCTGCGGTGCAGCGGGAAGGTCGGCTGTGCGCGGTGCGAGTTTTGCACGCGCCTCAGAGATGGGCGGCTCAATCAACCCCCAATCATCCGGCTCTGGCGGGGGAGGTGGGCCGTCATCCTCCCAATCGGGGAGATAATGATCCCTGCTTGATCCCTCCAGCGTGGGATTAGCCGCCGGCTCGGGGACTTCATCCAGGGCGGAGGGCGTGGGCGCGGATGGGATCAATCGCTGCTGCACCGGCGGATCAAAATCACCCCCTTCTTCCGGGAGACTGTCCACGGATAAGATTTCGACCCCGTCCACCAGCACCTTGGCATCGCCGTTGCCGGCATCCACCTTGCCATTCACGCTGATGACCACATCCGGTTCGATCAGGTCGCCAAACTTTTTCCAGGTTTTGGGGAACATCACCAGCTCCACCGTCCCTTGAATATCTTCGATGGTGACGAAGGCCATCGTGTCGCCCTTCTTGGTCTGGATGCGGCGGAAGTGGTTGACAATCCCGGCCACGCACACTTTCTGTTGATGGGCAGCTTCACCCAGTTGAGCGGAATAATGGGTGATCTTGTGGCGCAGCACAGACAGATAGGGAGTAAGTGGATGGTCAGACACATACAGGCCAAGCAGCTCTTTCTCCCATTCAAGCTGTTCGCGCGGGTCGACGCCGTTGGTGTGCGGCAGGACGATTTCCTCCTCCACGCCTTCCACCGTTCCAAAGAAGGTCAACTGCCCGGTCTGGGCGGCGCGGTGGTGCGAACCACTGACCGAGATAATCTGATCCAGCCCTTCGAGCAGCGCCTTGCGGAGGCCAAAACTGTCCATTGCGCCTACACGAATAAGACATTCCAGCGAGCGCTTGCCCACACTGCGCAGGTCCACCCGGCGGGCAAAGTCGTTCAAGTCGGCGAATGGCCCTTTTTCCCGCACCTTGAGAATGCACTCGACTGAATTGGAGCTAACGTTTTTGATCGCGCCCATGCCAAAGCGGATGGCCGGTTTGCCGTCCGGGCGGTCTTCGATGGTGAAATCCCAACTGCTGCTGTTGACATCCGGCGGCAGCACATCCACACCCATCCCGCGGCTGTCAGCCACATACAGCGCCACCTTGGCTGTGTCGTTCTTGGAAACCGAAAGCAGCGCGGTCATGTATTCAACCGTGTAGTGCGCCTTGAGGAACGCGGTTTGCACGGCAATCACGCCGTAATCCGCAGCGTGGCTCTTGTTGAAGCCGTAGCGGGCGAAGTTTTCCCAGTCGTCGAAAATATCCGCAGCGGTTTCAGCCGGCATGCCCTGCGCGCTGGCTCCATGGATGAATTTTTCGCGGTGCTTGAGCAGCTTTTCCTTGATCTTCTTGGCGATGGCTGAGCGAAGGTCGTCTGATTCAGAGGCGGTGTAACCCGCCAGACGCATCACCGCCAGCATGATCTGCTCTTGATAAATGGGGATGCCGTAGGTGTCGGCGAAGATCGCCTCGAGCGAGGGATGGCGGTAGGTGACCGTCTCCAGGCCGTGCATGCGGCGGATATACTGGGGGATGAATTCCAGCGGACCGGGGCGGTAGAGCGCCACCATGGCGATGATATGGTCGAGGCTTTTGGGCTTCATCTGCACCAGGAAGCGGGTCATGCCCGTGCCTTCCAGTTGGAAGACGCCAGCGGTATGCCCGGCGCCCAGGAAGGCGAAGGTCTCGGGATCATCGGTGGGGATGGTCTGCAGCGAATAACACACCCCGTGGCGCTGATCGATCAAATCGCAGGCGCGCTGCATGATGGTCAGCGTGGACAGACCGAGGAAGTCCACCTTGAGCAACCCCAGCTTGCCGACCACATTCATCTCAAATTGCGAGACCATCTTGATCGGCAGGTCTTCCGACCCGCTGGTGGGACGATGCAGCGGTGCATATTCGATCAGCGGCTTGTCGGTGATGATCACCCCCGCGGCATGTGTGCCGGCATTGCGCACCACGCCTTCCATCTGCGAGGCAGTGTCGATCAACTCATGCAGATAGGGAGCCGAACCATACACCTCCTTGAATTCAGACGATTGCTCGAGCGCCTCCTGAATGGAAACCGGCTTGCCGGGG
The DNA here is from genome assembly GCA_964496705.1 of uncultured Anaerolineaceae bacterium. Classification (GTDB taxonomy): domain Bacteria; phylum Chloroflexota; class Anaerolineae; order Anaerolineales; family Anaerolineaceae; genus CAZCBJ01. The sequence continues at coordinate 5,757 of CAZCBJ010000126.1, forward strand.
ATGTTGGGCACCATCTTGCTGATGCGGTCCACTTCATTCAAGGGGATGTCCATCACCCGCGCCACATCGCGGATGGCAGCCCTCGCCCCCAGCGTGCCGAAGGTGATGATCTGCGCCACTTTATCTTCGCCGTAGCGCCGCGCGCAGTATTCCATCATCGCCGCGCGCTTGTCATCCGGGAAATCCAGATCGATGTCCGGCATCGACACGCGATCGGGGTTGAGAAACCGCTCGAAGATCAGACCATGCTGCAGCGGCTCAACCAGGGTGATGCCCAGATTGTAAGCCACCATCGAACCTGCCGCCGAGCCGCGCGCGTTGTACCAGATGTCATTCTTCGCCGCAAAACAGCACAGGTCCCAGACAATGAGGAAGTAAGCGTCAAAGCCCATCTGATGGATGATGTTGAGTTCATAATCCATGCGCTGGCGAGTTTCGGGTTCATCGGCGCGCGCGCCGTAGTTGGCGCGCAGGCCCTCTTCGCACAGCTTGCGCAGATAAGTCTCGGCGGTATAGCCCTCCGGCACCTCGACCACCGGCAGGCGGTAACCCTTGGTGCTCAAATCCACATTGCAGCGCTCTGCCACCAGCAGGGTGTTGCTGATTGCCTCAGGCACCTCGCCGAACAGGCTGGTCATCTCCTCTGGCGAACGCAGGTAATAGGAATGGTCAGTCATGCGCATGCGGTTGGGATCGCTGAGCAGCGCGCTGGTCTGGATAGCCAACAGAATGTCCTGCAGCCGCCAATCCCCAGGATTGATGTAATGAGTGTCATTGGTGGCCAGGTATCGCGCCCCATATTGCGGCGCCAATTCGAGCAGCGCGCGGTTGAGCTGCCCCAGCTCGGGGATGTTATGCTGCTGCAGCTCGAAGAAGAAGTTGTCGCGCCCGAACACCTCGTAATACCAGTCAATCTGCCGGCGGGCGGCGTCCAGCCCCACCTCCAGAATGGTGCGCGGAATTTCAGCCGACATGCAGCCGGTGGTGCAGATCAATCCCTCGGCATGTTCAGCCAGGTACTCGCGGTCGATGCGCGGAGAATAATAGAACCCCTCCAACTGGGCGGTGGAGGCAATCTGCAACAGATTGCGGTAGCCGGTCATGTTCTCGGCCAGCAGCAGCAGGTGATAAGCGGATTTGTCCAGCCTGGCATCCCTGTCCTGCATGCGGCGCGGCGCCAGGTAGGCTTCCAGCCCGATGATCGGCTTGACCCCGGCGCTGCGCGCGGCGTGGAAAAAATCGATCACCCCAAACATGGTGCCGTGGTCGGTGATAGCCAGCGCAGGCATGCCCATCTCCGCCGCACGCGCTACCAGCTTCTTGATATTCGAGAAGCCGTCCAGCAGGGAGTATTCGGTGTGGACGTGAAGGTGGGCAAAGGACATGTAAAATGATTATAGCAAAAAGAAAAACGGGCAAAGAAAATATTAACCTTAAAAAGTACCAAGTGGGTTAAAATCAGGCCGTTGCCAATCACACCCTCCAAGGACATTGCATGCTTTCTCGTGAATTAATGGAAAAAATTTCAGCGGCTGCCCGCTCCAGCCGCGATGTTGAAGTCATTCTGCGCCCGGACTTTCACAGCGACCTGCAAAACGAAGCGCTCTTCTTCTATAAACCTGAGGGCTTCCTCAGCGATGATTTCGAAAAATTTCCGCGCCTGAACCAAATGGTCATCGAGAAAATGGGCGCGTTCTCCACGCGCATCGATGGGATCATCTTGCTCGGCGGGCCGTTCCTGGCCCGGGCGCGCATCATGGACCGCCATTACGGGTTCATCAACCGCCTCTCGCGTAGCGCCTCCGAGCTGGTCAGCGCGGCGGACAAGCAGCACATCTGCCAGCAACTGGGCATTGACTCGGAGGATTACAGCGTGCTGGGCGGGCACCAATTCCTGGAAACCTACCCCGATTTTGACGACGAGCAGTTGAACGATTTCTGGCTATCCAAACCTTCACAGAAACTGCGCAGCGGCTACTACTACCAATCCTTTGAGGTGCACGGTAACCGGCACATCCTGATCAACGGCTTTCACCCGCAGCAGCTCTCGCATTTCACCCGTCCCGGGCGCAAGATCATCCTCTACCTGCTGCACTCCGATACCCCCTGGGCTTCACTGAAAAATGATCTGGCCGGCGATACTTTCCCCGAGCGGGCCTTACCTGGCTCCATCCGCGGCGAAATCTACGCCCACCGCCCCGCCTACGGGGCGCAGGATATGTCCATCTCGCGCAACTATGTTCACCTCTCCGCCGGACCGTTTGAGGCGCTGTATGAAATCCACAATTTTCTCAGCGAAATTCCCGAGATCAGCCTGAACCTGCACGAGACGGGCATCGGACGCCGCCTGTCAGCCCAGGGCAGGTCGCATCTGACCGAGCTGGCCACCAGCAACCCTGCCCTGACTGTGCAGGGCAAAATCACCGACCTGTTCACTGCCACCGAAAACATGGACAGCGATGCGGCGGTGGACTGTTACATCCATCAATTGAACGGATAATCTTATGACACCTACTTCTCCTCTCGTCCCCATGTCGCTGCCTGACATCACTGACGCCGAACGCCAGGCGGTGTTGGGTGTACTGAACACTCCCAACCTGAGCATGGGAGCGCAAATCTATGAATTTGAAGCGGCCATGACCGCGATGATCGGCAGCCGGCACGCCGTTGGCGTTTGCTCCGGCACCGCCGGCCTGCATCTGTGTATCCGCGTGGAGGGCATCGGACCGGGTGACGCGGTGATCACCACGCCTTTTTCATTCGTCGCTTCGGCCAACGCGATCCTGTTCGAACAGGCCTTACCGGTGTTCGTGGACGTGGATGCAGTCACCGGCAACATTGACCCGGCGCTGGTCGCAGCAGCCGCCCATGATCTCGCCGCCGGGGGCAAGGCTGCGCGCCGCTGGCTGCCGCGCCAAGGCTCGCCCCGCCAACCCCGCCTCAAAGCCATTCTGGCCGTAGATGTGTTCGGGCAGCCGGCTGACTTTGACCAATTGCGCGCCACGTGCGAAGGCTACGGGCTGACCTTGATTGAAGATTCCTGCGAGGCGCTGGGCGCGGAATACAAAGGCCGCAAAGCCGGCACACTGGGCGATATGGGCGTGTTCGCTTTTTATCCCAACAAGCAGATCACCACCGGCGAAGGCGGGATGATCGTCACCGATGACTCGCGCGCCGCCGAATTGATGCGCGCGCTGCGCAACCAGGGCCGCGCCCCGGGCGACACCTGGCTGCAGCACACCCACCTGGGCTACAACTACCGCATGGACGAGCTGAGCGCCGCGCTGGGCGTGGTGCAGATGAGCCGGCTGGAGCAGTTGCTGGCCCGGCGGCAGCAGGTGGCTGACTGGTACCAGGAACGTCTGGCTGAGATCCCCGGCGTCGAAGCGCCGCAACTGGCGGCAGACACCACCCGCATCTCCTGGTTTGTGTATGTCATTCGCGTCCCGAAAGGCGCCGACCGCGAAGCGCTGGCCAGACGGCTGGAAGAACGCGGCATCCCGGTGCGCCCCTATTTCCTGCCCATTCACTTGCAGCCCTACATGGTCGAACGCTTTGGCTATCGCGCTGGCGACTTCCCGGTGACCGAGGACCTGGGCCAGCGCGGCCTGGCGTTGCCTTTCTCGGGCCGCATGACCGCAGACCAGGTGGATCTGGTTTGCCGGGCGTTGCAGACCGCTCTGCCCGGCGGATGAACCCATGGCGCGTGAGGTTGTTTACCTGCCTGCGCGGCGAAAAGGCCTGATCCTCCACGGACTGGCGGGATTGCTTTTTGGCGCAGCCAGCGGTTTGGCCACCTATTTGGCCACCCAGCAGACGGTCGGCTCAAAATTCGTGCTGCTGATCCTGCTCTCGTTGGTTTTGCTGATTCCTTTCGGGGTCAGCATATATAACGGCTATGCGCTGGCCCGGGCCAGCTACAGTCTGGAGCGAGATGGGCTGCGCCTGCGCTGGGGGCTGCGCGCCGAGGACGTGCCCATCGTGGATATCGAATGGATTCGCAAATCCAGCGAGCTGGCCTACCACCTGCCGTTGCCGTTCATGCGCTTTCCGGGCGCCCTGCTGGGCGTGGTCAATGCGCCTGGTCTGGGCGAAGTCGAATTCATGGCCGCTGATGCTGCCGCGCTGGTGCTCATCGCCACACCCCGCCGCGTCTTCGCCATCTCGCCCGTCAACCCGGGTCAGTTCATCAGCGATTTCCAGCGCAACCTAGAGCTGGGCAGCCTGTCGCCCATCCGCTCCGCCACCACGCTGCCCGCCGCATACCTGCAGACGGTGTGGGCTGACGCGCGCGCCCGCATCTTGCTCCTGCTGGGGCTGATCCTGAGCCTGGCGCTCTTCATCCTCACCAGCCTGATCATTTCCACCCGTACCAGCATCTCACTGGGCTACACCGCCAGCGGCGCGCCGGTTGAACCAGGCCCGCCTGAACAACTACTGCTGCTGCCGGTGTTGGGCGCGTTGGCGTATGCCGCCGATTTGCTGGTCGGGTTGTACTTCTACCGCCATCTGCCCTTTCGACCGGCTGCTTACCTGCTTTGGACGGCCAGCGTGCTCACCCCGCTGTTGTTATTGGTGGCGGTGTTCTTTCTGACCGGCTGACACCCGACCGATGAGCCTAGTGTTTCAGGTCTCCCTGGGGTTCGGGCTGTCCCTGCTGGCAGCAGTGGCTGCCTGGCGGATGGGCTGGCTGAGCCGCTCAGGCGCGGCGGCGGCATGCCTGCTGGGCGGGTTGGTTTTCGGATTCGGCGGCTGGGCGTGGGCAGCGCTGCTGCTGAGCTTTTTCTTTTCTTCCAGCCTGCTTTCGCGGGTCGGTCAGCGGCGTAAACAAGCGGTGGAACAGGAAAAGTTCGCCAAGGGCGCCCGGCGCGATTGGGGGCAGGTGGCGGCCAACGGAGGCGCCGCGGCGTTTTTCGTGCTGCTGCACCTGGCATTCCCTCAATCAATCTGGCCGTGGCTGGCGTTCGCCGGCAGCTTGGCGGCGGCCAACGCCGACACCTGGGCCACCGAGCTGGGCGTGTTGTCGCGCGCCGCGCCGCGTCTGATCACCAACGGAAAAGTTGTTGAGCAGGGGACATCAGGGGGAATCTCGACCGTTGGCACGCTGGCCGCGCTGGGCGGGGCAGG
>CAZCBJ010000127.1:0-10802 GCA_964496705.1 uncultured Anaerolineaceae bacterium
CCCCAGACGTTCGCCTGGCCGATCGTCAGCGCAACCGAGCTGATCAGACCGACGATGGCTGCCAGGTAAAATGAGGTGCGGAAAGCCTCCACCTCGCGCTTGCGGAAAAGGTGATACGCGCTGATGCCCAACATGAAGAATGCGCCAGTGGCCAGACCGGCCGCGATGGTGTGCCAGAAGAAATACCAGCCGCGCGGATTGGACATCAACGCCCCAAAATCCGCCAGCACCGCCCGCCCGCCGACGATCTCATAGCCGACCGGGTGCTGCATGAAACCATTGGCCAGCAGAATCCACAGCGCGGACAGGCTCGAGCCGAGCACGACCATCCAGAAAGCGCCCGCGTGCAGCGCCTTGGGCAGGCGATCCCAGCCAAAGATCCAGATGCCCAGAAAGGTGGATTCGAGGAAGAAGGCGGTCAGTGTTTCAATCGCCAGCGGTGCGCCAAACACATCCCCGACGAAGCGCGAATAGTCCGCCCAGTTCATGCCAAACTGGAATTCCATCACGATGCCGGTGACCACGCCCATGGCGAAATTGATCAGGAACAGCTTGCCCCAGAATTTGGTCAACTTTTTGTAAATCTCCTTGCCGCTGATGACGTAAGTGGTTTCCAGAATGGCCACGAACCACGCCAGCCCCAGCGTCAGGGGGACAAAGAAAAAGTGATACACGGTGGTGATGGCAAATTGCCAACGGGACAGCATTACAGGGTCCATCCAGCTCCTCCTCTATAAAAGTGACCTTCGCCCACGCAGACCAATTATATATTATCTCAGCGGCCAGAATCCCGAAACAAACACGCGCAGCAGCGTATCCAGCAGCAAGCCGAGGATGAACAGACCGCCGAACATGCGGTTGTGGTGGAACGCGAAACCCGAGAACCAGGTCGGCCAGGCCGGCCAACCTTCCGGCGGGCTTTCCGGGCGCGGCTTGCTGAGCACCCCGACGGCATACAGCAGGCGCTTGCCGGCCAGCAGGACGATCAGCATAACCGGGGTGAAATAGCGCGGGATGAAGATCAGATACAGGATGACCAGATAGATCAGGATCAGCGTCGCCATGGTGATGTAGCGGGCAGCCTTTTCACCGATCTTCACCGGCAGCGTGCCCACGCCCTTTTGCTTATCCGGCTCCAGCTTGTCGATGTGCTTACCCAGGTTGATGCTCACCACACTCAACCCGAAGGGGATGCCCGCCAGGGCTACGTTCCACACGTTGTCTGTCCAACCTTTCGCCAAAACGATGTACACGCCGGCGATCAGGATCGGACCCCAGATGAGGAAGATGGACAGCTCGCCCAGTGCCATGTACTTCAACGGCCAGGTGTAGAAGAGCAGCGCCAGCGCTCCAAAAGCGAACAGCGCCAGCACCACCGGTGAAGAGCGCGTGTAGAGCAGGGCGAACACGCCGGAGAGGAAGGCCAGCGTGCCGCTGACGTAGAACCACCTCAGTTGCTGCTGCTTGGTCCAGAAACCCTGCACCAGCGGGTGCACGCCGTACTGGGTGCGGAAGTAATTGTCCGCGTCCACGCCGCGGCTGAAATCGGTGTAATCGTTGAGCAAATTATTGGTCCCGTGGGCGATGAACAGACCGAGGGTGACGATCAGCCAGGGCAGGAACGAAAAATGACCGTCCCGCCAGGCCAGCAGACCGGAAATGATGCAGGCGTAAATGGTGACCGTGGTCACCGCCGAACGGGTGGCGATCAACCATTTGGAGACCACGTCCAGCCTGTCCCATTCCTGCTTATCCTCCATCTTGACCAGCGTCCACAGGGCGGTTTTCCACATGGCAAAGTTAATTTTCATTGGATAATCCTCTTTGCAAATGACGTGGGAATTCGCAGCCGCCTGGTACAAACCGGCTGCCATCCCTATTGTAGCAAAAAATGGAGGTTTCGAAGCCGGGAGTTCAGGATTTCTTTTTGAGTTGTTTCAAAGCCGCGCGGGCGGCGTGGTAGCCGCACATGCCGTGCAATCCCCCGCCGGGAGGGGTGGAGGAAGAGCACAGGAAGATTTGCTCATTGGGAGTGCTGTAGGGCACCCAGCGCGCCACCGGACGGGTGTAAAGTTGCAGCAGATCCTGCACACCGCCGTTGATGTCGCCGCCGATGTAATTAGGGTTGTAGCGCTCCATCTCAGCCGCGTTGATCGTCCGGCGGGCCAGCACCACGTCACGGAAGCCGGGGGCAAAGCGCTCGATCTGGGCTTCGATGGCGGCGGTCATGTCGGTGGTTGAAGCATTGGGCACATGGCAATAGGCCCAGGCGGTGTGACCGCCCTGCGGGGCGCGGGTGGGATCGAACAGGCTCTGCTGCGCGACCAGCACATAGGGCTGCCGGGCATGCTCACCGCGCCAGACGGCCCGCTCTGCGGCGGCAATTTCCTCCAGCGTGCCGCCCAGGTGCAGCGAGGCCGCCCGGGCGCAGTCTGGATCTTTCCACGGGATGGGCGCGGAGAGAGCGTAATCAATCTTGAACACCCCCGCCCCGTAGCGAAAACGGGCGAGCTGCGCGCGGTAGCCAGCCGGCAGGCGGCTGCCGGCGATCTTGAGCAACTGCCGCGGGGTCAGATCGAAGAGATAGACGCGCGCAGGGGGCAATTCCTCAAAACAGGTCACTTCCACCCCGCTGCGCAGCTCACCGCCCAGCGAGCGCAGGTGGGCCGCCATCGCGTCCGCGATGCGCTGCGAGCCGCCGCGCGCGGTCGGCCAGCCGAGGGCGTGAGCCAGGATGGCCAGCGTCAGCCCGTAAGCGGCCGTGCCGGGTTGTTCCAGCGGCAGCATGGCGTGGGCGGCCATGCCAGCCAGCAGCGCCCGGGCGGGAGCCTCGCGAAAAAGCAAGCCCGCCAGACTGCGCGCCGGCCACAGCGCTGCCAGCCCAAAACCGACCAACGGCAGGGGATGGCGCGGCGGCAGCGGCAATGGTCCGAGCAAATCCTCCATGATCGCCTGCCAGCGTTCCACCAACGGCGCCATCAGCCGGCGGTAAGCGCGCGCATCCGCGCCCAGGCGCCCGGCAGTGGCATCCACCGAGCGCTCAACCAGCGCCGCCGGGCGTCCATCCAGCGGATGAGCCAGCTCGGCGGGTGAAAAGACCCATTCCACGCCCAGCTCAGCCAGCGGCAGCGAACGCATGAAGGGCGAGCCCAGGCTGAGCGGGTGCATCGCCGAGCAAATGTCATGCTTGTAGCCCGGCAGGGTCACCTCGGCCGTGCGCGCCCCGCCGCCGAAGGTGTCTTTGGCTTCCAGCACCAACACAGAATGACCCTCGCGCGCCAGGGTGATCGCCGCCGCCAGCCCGTTGGGACCGGAACCAACGACAACCGTATCGTACAAGAAGTTCGCTGACATAAATGACTGGTGGAAGAACCTTCAATCAGGTTTGCTTGAGCTTGCGGACGATCCAGCGCAGCGGCGAGAGCGCCACATAGGCCGCGGTGGACAGCGCCGCATTGCGCCGCAGGTTGCCAAACTCGCGCCACTGCAGCCGCCTGTCAGCCACACCGGCTTCGAGCCGTGGAACGCCGCGCGAAGCGAAATGCGCGCCCAGGCTGCGTAGAATTTTATCCCAGAATGTGTCTTCCATGGAATGCCCAAAGCCCAGCCAGTAGCTCAGCTCAAAGACAGGGTCGGAAGTGCGCACCAGCACATGCACCTGCGCGGTGGTGCCGCCCGCATCGAAGGCGCTGAAGGTGATCAAACCGCACAGCATGTGCCCCTGCAGCGGTACAAAGGCGAAGGAAGTGTCATCGGCGTAGATCACACGGATGCCGGTGGCGATGACCGGCAGCCCGCCGGGGGCGGTGATGCCGCCCGGCCCGGCCAGGTTCAGCACGGCCGTGTCGCCGGGGGAAAACCCGCCCGGCGGCCCGTAGAAGTGGTTGCCCTTCGGCCACAGGTCGCCAAAGTGATCCTTCCAATACTGGACGACCTGCCCGGGGGTCACCGCAACATCCGCCAGGTTGAGCGTGTATTTCTTCTCCCACATCTGACCAAAACCGCCCACCGCGCTGGTGACTGTGTGCCCGCGGACGTTCAGTTCCAGGCACTGCGCCGGCAGGTCGGTGAGGGGCCGGCTTTCGGCGTCAGTAATCCACACGCCTTCCGCCAGAGCGGGCGCGGAGTCAGCGTCGTCGGGCAGAAGCGGGGGGGTCGCGCCGGCGCCGGATAGGGCTTCTGTTTCGCTGCTGTACAGACCGATAAGGTCATTGATGCCCAGCAGTTCGAAAACACGGCGGTGGTGCGCGGCGAGTCCAAAAGCCGCCAGGTGCTGGCCTGACCGCCAGGCGCACACGGCTTGTTTGAGCAGCACGGTCAGGCCGCCGCTGTTCATGGCGCTGACGCGGCTGAAATTGAGCCCCAGCCAGTGCAGACCATCCTGGCTGGCGCGGGCGAAAGCGTCGCGCAGAACGGCTTCCGCAGAAAGGTCCAGGCCGCCCTGCAGGTCCAGCACGCTGGCCTGGGGCGTTATGCGGCGCTCATTGAAGGAAAAGACAGCCTGAGACATGGGGTTACGCGGCCTCCTGCGGGCGAGAGGATTTAATCAGACAATTAGCGTAAAAATTGTAGCATAAATGCGCAGCGAATACGAGGGGTCATCGCCTTTGTATAAACCACCGCACTTCGCAGTGATGTCTGACCCAAAAATCAACGTCCGGCAAGCAGCCTTGCCAGTTCTTCCGTATGGCTGAAATCCGCCACCAGCAGGTCAGCGCCAGCTTCGACCAGGCTGCGCCGCCGGACCGCATCGCCGCTCACCCCCAGGGTCAGCGCGCCGGCCCCGCGCCCGTGACTCATCTCCGCCGCCCCATCCCCCGCGACCAGCAATTCACCAGGCTGCAAACCGGGCTGCGCCGCGACCCGGCGGATGGTGTGCGCCTTCATATCCTGCGCCGACCCGGGCTGTGCGCCGAAAATACCGCCGTCAAAAAAAATATCCACCCCCAGCCAGCCGGCTTCGCGCACAACATCGGCATGGTCGGTGCCGGAAGCCAGGCTCAGCCGCACCCCGCGCGCCGACAGCGCAGCCAGAAAATCGCGCGCGCCCGCCACCAGCCAGCGCTCCCGCCCGGCGGGGTCGCCGCTCAGCCCGGCGGTGCGCCGCTCCACCAGCGCCATCAGGCGTTGGTTGTACTGGCGCTTGTATTCCAGCGCGCTGAGCGGCTGCGCCGCCCCGTAGCAGCGCGCAGCCGCTTCCAGCCAGCTCATCTGTACCAGCGTGGGCGCGCCCGTGGAAGCGCGGACGTATTCCTCAACCTCGCGCACCAATCCGGGCGAAGGCGGCTGCTGCGGGCAGAGGACTTCCAGCATCATGCCCGCCATCACCTCCTGCCAGCCGCGGCGCAGCGCGGAGATGGTGTCGTCAAAGTCAAACACCGCCCAGCGCACCCGCCCCGGGCGCGCCTGCGGATTTACCTGCTCCAGCCAGGGAAAGCTCACCCGCATGCCATCTCGTAACGCGCCAGGATTTCCTCTGGCGAAGCGGCTCCAGTCTGGTTGAGCTTTTCGGTGGTGACCGCCGCCGCCAGATTGGCCAGCGCTCCGGCTTCCCGGGGGCTGGCTCCGGCTGCCAGCGCGCAGGCCGCCGCCGTCATGAACGCATCCCCCGCTCCCACCACATCCAGCGGCGGACTCACCGGCGCGGGCACGATGTGCACCTGCTGGTCAGGCTGGCAGACCAACACTCCCAGCTCGCTGAGGGTGAGGAAGACCGGCCGCCCGCAGAATGCGCTCATCTGCCCGCCAACGGACGCCTGCGCCGCCAGGCTGATCGAAGGCGCGTCCGCCTGCATGCCCACCGCCGCAGCGGCTTCCAGCCAGTTGGGCTTGAGCGTCATGCCGCGGAACTGACCGATGCGCACGCGCGAATCCACCATGAACACCAGGTTGGGATGGTCTGCAGCCAGACGGATCAATCTTTCGCGCACCGCCGGAGTGACCGCGCCCAGCAGCTCGAACTGGTCGAGCACCAGCACCAGGTCGAAATGGCTGATCTGCTGTGCCAGCGCGTCCACCAGGCGGTCTTCCATCTCCTCAGGCAGCGGCTGGGTGTTTTCAAAATCCAGGCGCGCGTCCTCCTGCTGCGAGTTGTAACCGCGCAGGATGGGCTTGATGTAGGCGATGGTGCGGCGCTGCGGGTGGGTGAGCAGACCGCGGGTGTCCACCCCCAGACGCTGCAGCCGCTCGCGCAGCAGCCCACCCCACAGGTCTTCGCCCAGCACGCTGAAGACTGAAACGCGCCCCACGCCCAGCGCGGCCAGGTTGGCAGCCGCGTTGCCGCCCGCCCCGGGAGAATAGACCTCGCCCACCACCGGGCGCGGGAAATGGGGCGTCTCGCGCGAGAGGTGCGAGCGGGTCATGTCCACCTGCCAGTAGGCATCCAGGGCAAAATCCCCCACCACCGCGGCGCGCAGCCCGCCCAAACCAGCCAGCAAAGCCTCCAGGCGCGCCCGGCTCAGCGACTCGGGAATGGACAGCGCGCGCAGGTTCATCGCGACAGCTCGAAGCTCTCGCCCGACAGGCGGGCGTGAAGGTGGGGGATGGTCAGACGGTGGTCGGCGGCGATGTGAAAGCCCTGCCCGCCGCGCATGGTGGGGCGGTTGATAATGTTCTTGCGCGGGCGGTAATAGTAGTCCACCTGCTCGCTGCCCAGCGGCGCGCGGTAATCGGGCAGCGGGCGCAGGTCAAAATTGGCGGTGGTCAGATGGAAGACCGGCACCCCCAGGTTGCGCACAACGGTGATGGCCTTGAGAAACACCTCGGCGCCGGTCACCGCCGAGCCGAAGTTAAGGTACACCCCGCCCTCCAGCTCGCTGACCGACTGGCAGAAGAGGCGAAAATCGCGCCCGGATGCCTCGCCCAGCGCAGCGAAATCGGCGGCGGGGTGCTGATGGACGATGTCGGCGCCGATGGTGATGTGGATCGTCGCCGGGATACCCAGGCGATAAGCGTGATAAAGCACGCCCGCCTCGCGGAACGGGAAGCGCGCGGGGTTGTCGGCGATCAATTTGCCCAGCGCCGCGCCGTAACCCAGCCCGCCAGCCAACCCCTCTTTCACCGCCTGGTGGGTGAGCGCGCCGGTCTCCTCTGCCATGCCGAAGGAACCGTCCTCGATGCCGGTGGGCACATCCTCGCTGGTCGCGCCGATCAGGCACAGCTCCAGATCGTGGATGGCCACCGCGCCGTTGCCCGCCACGTGGGTGATGATCCCGCGCTGCAGCAAATCCACGATCAGCGGCGACAAGCCGCACTTGATCACGTGCGCGCCCATCATCCAGACCACCGCTCGTCCGGCGCGCCGGGCGCTCAGTATGCTGGACGCCACCGCCTCCAGCTCGGGGCTTTCCAGCGGCTGCAGCGGATCGCCGGGATGAACCAGGTCGTCAAAATGCACCAGGTTGCGGCGCTGCGCCAGCGGATAGGTTTTGATGCGTGAAAAATCCAGTTTGGGCATAGGCTCCTGTTCAGGGCTGCGCGGGTGCGGGCGGAACACGGGTGGGCAGCCAGGCCGGGTCGGGCGCAAGCGCCAGCACGCTGTTATCCTCCGCGTTGGCCACCCACAGGCGCCCGCCGGCGAAGAGCAGCGCGGAGGGACCGTTCCCGACCGGCAGCGGCTCGCTTATCTGCAAGGTAAGCACATCCACCGCCTGGACGGCGCCACTGTCGGGCAGCGCAACCCAGATATGCTCGGCGCCATCGAAAGCCGCCGCACCGCCCGCGCCGGCAATATCAACCAATGGATAATCACTCGCATCCGCGATGCCGCTCAGTTCTTTGTAGAACAGGCCATAAGGTCCCGCCGACCAGACCCGTCCGCCGCCCACCGCCAGACTGCCGGCGGGCAGCCAGGGATAATCGCCCACGCTGCGGCAGGTGTTCAGCCCAGGATCGAAGGCGCTGACCAGCCCGCCGTCGTCGCGGCTGACCCACATGCAACTGCCGTCGAAAACCATCACGCCCGAGGCCAGCCAGCCGATGGTGCGCCGGGCCAGCACCCGCCGCGTGGATAGATCCACGGCGCGCGCCGTGTCATCCCCGCCCGCCACCCACAACCGCAAACCGTCAAAGCCCAGCACCGTGCCCGTTCCCCCAAAACCGAAACCAGATGCATCTGACCCGCCACCAGTGAAAATGGGCGCAGCGGCAACCCCGCTGGTCGGGCTGATGGATTGGACCGCGCCCGACACGCTGCCCAGGCTGACCCACAGCCTCCCCGCGGCAAAGATCAGCGCCTGGGCGCCCTCCACCGCGTACCCCGTGAGGCAGTCGCGCTGTCCCACCCGCAGCGGCGCCGAAACATAACCGCTGACGGGGTCAATCGCCTGCAGCGCGTCATCTTCGCGATTGAGCACCCAGATACGCGCGCCGTCATAGGCCAGCGCGGAGGGATTCGCGCCCACGGCGTAGATGCGCGTGGTGTAGGGAACGCGTTCCGGCAGCGCGGCCGGTTCTTCGCCAGCCCGCACCGCCAACGGATGAAAGAGCACATTCCACACCTGCCAGGTGACCACGCCAGTGACCGGCAGCCGGTTGGCAGCCTGGAACTGGCGCACGGCAGCCTCGGTGAGCGGGCCGTAGACATTGGTGAACACTTCCTCCTCGCCCGGTTGCAGATACCCCAGGTCAGAGAGGCGCGCTTGAAGGGCATAATCATCACAAAGCTGTCCGCTGCTCGGACTCAGTTCCCTGCCTGGGAAAGCGAATTGAGACCAGCGCAGGTTGTCCACCGGCGATGCGCTGAAGAGCAGTTCGCGGGTGGTCGCGTCCACAATGCCGCTCACATCCAGGCGGTTATACCATTGAAAATGACGCACCGCGGCTTCTGTCTGCTCATCAAAGACTCCGCCGGGGACTCCCACCTCGCCGTAACCCAGCTCCAGCAAACGCTGTTGGATTCGCAGCACCCCTTCGCCCTGCACGGGCGGCGATTGCAGTGCATACACCGCGAGTGTGGGGGTCGGCGAGGGCGGCAGCGGAGAGGGGGTGAGGGTGTCCGGCAGGCGGGTTGGGGTGGCAGTCGGCGCGCTGGTCGGAGTGGGCGTGGAAGATCGTTGCGGCGCTGGCGAAGTCTGAGAAGGGGAAACGGAGTCCGCGCCGGTGGGCGCAACGGGTGCACAGGCCGAGAGGAGGATTACCAGACCGGCCAGGATGCTCAGCAGATGGCGGGGGAATTTGTCAGCCGATAGGCGCATGGGAAACGTCCTGCGTGAAAATATACCACAGGATGTTGGAGATGGCTGGGTTTGGCCTGGCCACTTTGACGTGCGGGGCAGCGGATGATTTTCTCCCCCCATCTGCCCGGCGATGTAAAACCCAAACCCTCTAGCCCCAGCGCAGGATTGCCCCGCCCGCCAGCAAGCGCAGAACGATGGCCAGCGCCATCACCCCCACCAACCCCAGCCAGCCGGTGACCGGCGAGGCGAGCAGCCCGCAGATCAGCATGGCTACATTGACCGCCATGTTGAACCACGCCAGGTAAGCCGGGCGGTCGTTGGGCGGGATTTTGGCCAGCAGATAATTCAACTGGCTGCCGCCGATCAGCGCCCAGCCGGTGCCGCTGAACAACTGGTGCGACAGGTACACCCAGGGATTGTAGGCTACGGCGAAGATGACCAGCGCCAGCGAGGTGAAAATGGTGCCCGCGCCAAAGAGGGCTTTGAAGCCGTAGCGACCGGCCAGTCTGCCGGACTGGGTGGAGCCGAGGAAATGCACCACCCAGAACAGGCTGGTGCCGAAGCTGATGATCTGGTCAGAAAGCTTCAACTGGTTGACCTGGTAAAGCGGAAAAACCGGCGCGGGCAGGAAAATAGCGATATGAAAGAAGAACATCACCACCAGCATCACCGCGAAGGGTCCGCGCAGCACATCAAAACGAAACAGTCTGTTGAGCTGCCCGGGAGCGGCCGGAGGATGCGGCGAGACGGACTGGGCATCCGCAGCGGGCTTGATCAGGAACAACTGGGTCACGCTCAGCATCAGACCAGTGAAACCCAGCGCGAATATCACCAGGTAACCTTCGCCGAAGGGCAGCGCCTTGAGGATCAGCCCCACGCAAAATGAGGTCAGCATGGAAACGGCGGCCAGCAACGCATTGCGCATGCCCACCACCTGCCCGCGGTATTGGTCCGGCACGTTCTCGGCAAAAAAGGCGTTGCCCAGCACCATCGCCACTGTCCCGGGGATGTTGACCAACATCACCACGCCCAGCACAATCCAAATCTGGCTCTGGGTTTGATCGCGCAGCAGGAGGGGCAGCGGGATGAGCAGCCCATACAGCAAGCGGGTGATCAGCGCAGCGCGCGGCACGATGCGCGCCACCGAGCGCCCGCGGGCGAAACCGCTGGCCGGGAAGGTGAAGGTCACATTGGCCAGCGCCGGGATGGAAGTGAGCAAGCCCACCTGCAGCGGCGAGGCGCCCAGGCGCGAAAGATAGATGCCCAGGAAAACCATGATGGAGCCGTTGAAGATGCCCCAAAAAGCGATGTCCAGATAGAAATGGAGGAAGTTGCGCCGGTGATGCTCCGGCACATCCGGCGTCAGGCCGAAAAAGCGCTTGAGGGCGAGGGTCAACACAAGCGCTGATTATACCCTCTTCTTGCGCAAGACCAGCAAAACCCCGCCAAAGATCAGCATGCCCAGCCAAAGCGTTGAGACCGCCACAAAGCGATGGTCAGGAGAGCGCAAACGAATCACAGACAAAGCCAGACTCAGGAGATGACTGACTCAACAACCGGCGGTGAGCCAGTCCCGGGCAGGCGCATGCGCAGGGCGACCAGGAAATTGCTCACCGCGATCAACAC
>CAZCBJ010000128.1:0-10782 GCA_964496705.1 uncultured Anaerolineaceae bacterium
ACCGTGGATGTTGGCTGAGCCGCTGGTGTTGCCGCTGGTGGTCACCCCGCTCAGCGTGACCGCGCCCTTGCTGCTGATATCCAGCCCGGTCATCCCGTTGTTGTTGAAGGTGTTGCGCCCCAGCGTGCTGCGCACGGTCACACTGCCGCTGCCGAGGCTGCCCGCATAGTTATCCAGCTTCATGCCCAGATTACCGTTGTTGCTGGCATCCACATGGTCGAGGATGACCGTCCCCTTGCTGAACAGGTTGGCGCCAACCCCGCCGTTGCCGCTGAACACCCCCCTGGAAATGGTCAGCGGCGCAGCGCTGAGTGCAGCGGTATTGTCCACGTCCAGGCCGAAGCCAGAATTGCCGCTGACGGACAGCGTGTGTAAAGTGACTGCGCCGCGCGTGCGGATGTTGAGACCGCGCAGGAAGTTGCCGTTGATTTGGCTCTGGCGCACGCTCACCGGGCTGGCGCCGCCGTTGTTGACGATTTCGACGCCCATGTCCGTCTTGCTGCCGTTGGCGCTCACCCCGCTGAGGGTCACCGCGCCTTTGGAGAGGATTTCCAGGTTGGCATAATTGTTTTCGAGAAAGCGGTTGGGGCCCAGCGTGGAGAGCAGGCTGACCGAACCGCTGCCCAGGCAGCCCGATCCCAGATCGCGGCAGTTGTCCACCCACAACCCACGACCGGGGTCGGTCACACCGGCCACGCTCCGCGACGCCTCAATGTGGTTGAGGGTGATCGTGCCGCGCGAGATCAACTTGACTCCAAAATTGCCGTTGTCGAGCGCGCTGGCATTGCTGATGGTGATGGTGTGCGGTGTGGCAAATCCGCCGTTGACCACCTCCAAACCGCCCCACGGATTGCTGGCTGCCGAGAGACCGTTGACGCTCACATTCCCCTGGCTTTCCACATACACCCCCTTATACGCGTTGCCAAAGGAATTAACCTGCGAAAGCGTCACCCCACCCAATCCGAAGAAGTTCTCGATCCATACGCCGTCCCCTTTGTTCAGATGGGTGGTGATGTTGCGCGCGCTGACCGCACTGCTGCTGAGGATGGTTATGCCATAACCGCCGCCGGTCTTGTTCTTATTCGCGCTGATGTTGTTCATGGTCACCGCCCCGCTGCCGTAGCGGTTGTTGACCAGCACACCGCCGCCCGCCACAGTGTCGTTGGCGGTCACATTGGCGAGGGATACCGCGCCGCCGCTCACGATTTCAATGCCTCTGGTGCGGTTGCCGTTGAACACATTGGGCCCCTGCGTGTCGAGCACCCGCACCCCGCCCAGAAAATCGCAGCGGCCCGTGGCGGCGTTGTAATTGCAGTTTTCGATGTACACCCCTTGCCCGTTCAGGTTGCCGTTGGCCTGGACGTGGTTGAGCGTCACCGCGCCGCGCGAGTAGATGGTCAGGCCGCTTACAAAATTGTTGTCAAATGTGCCCCCGCTGACGCTGACCGTGCGCGCCGCCAGCGCGTTGGCCCGGTTATCCAGCCAGGCGCCGTTGCGCATATCATTGCCGTCCGCGTACACATCTTTGAGTGTGATCGTCCCACCGGTCCAAATTTCCAGCCCGTCGTCGCCATTGTTATGGAAGCTGGAATTGGTGACCAGCGCGGGGGTTTGACCGGTGGTGGCGATGCTGGCGCCGTCATTATCATTATCGCTGAAATGCGAGTTGGTGATGGTCACCGCGCCGCGAGCGTTCACCACCTTCAGCCCATCCGCGACGAACGCCGGCAGGCCGTTGTCGTAGAAATAGCTGTTGCTGACGCTGATATCGCTGATGTTCATGAATTTGGCTCCGCTGTTTTGATTCAATGCAAAAACAACCTGATCCATGATCACTTTTCCGCCCACCGCGCCGGCATCGGTCATGCGGATGCCGTACCCGTAGACGACACCCGGGTCGCGGTTGTTGATGAAGCTGCTGTTCTGGATCGTCAGGCTGGCGCCGAATTTCTGAATGCCCATCCCGTCCCCCAGCGCGGTGCCGGAGAAGGACGAGCCGCGGATGTTCACCGGGCCGGCGGTGTTGAGCAGCAGCCCATACCAACCGGTGTTGTCCACAAAACTGCTGTTGATAATGTTGATAGATGCGCTGGCGTTGGTCTGATGCAGGCGCGCACCGTGATAATTCTTGCTGCTGATCACGTTGAGCAGGTTGAGCGTGCCGTTGTGGCTCTGGATGTCCACGCCGTAATTCGACCCCCCCGCGCCCGAAACCTGCACATTTTGCAGGGTCAGCTTGCCCACCAGACCACTGGCGCTGATTTTGCTGTTGGTGACGCGAAAATTGGTCAGGCTGGCGTTGGGCGCGGTGAAGGTCAGCCCGCCGTTGATCACGGTGTTGGAGGGGGTTTGACCCATCAGGTGGACGGGTTTATTCACCGTCACCGCGCCAGCATACACGTTGGTGCCGACCCATACCGTCCAGCCGGCGGAAGCATCAGTGATGGCGGTGGGGATGTCAGTGCGGTTTGGCTTGCAGCCGATGCCCGTCCCGATGGGAGACCACCAGGTCGGCATGACCCCCGGCGGGCAGGCCTGGGTCTGGGCGGCCAGCGCGTGAGCCAGCTCGGAAGCCAGCGGCACCGGGTTGCCGTTGAGGTCCACCAGCATGGCATCCGCCTGGTAGAGCGCGCCGGTCGCCGCGCGCACCTGCTCGGGCGGGGTGCGCGGCGCGGCAACCACTTCTGCGCCATCCTCTTCTGATTCTTCAGGCTGCCCCGCAGACCGGGCAGTTTGCGAAGGCGCAGCCGGGCTGCCCGCATCGCCGGGCGGCGGCGGCGCCTCGGCGGATGCGGGCTGCGTGACCGCAGCCGCCAGCGCCAGGATCAGGATGATGGAAATGGTCAGATGGAATTTTCGCGTCATGATGTCCTCCTTTTCCGGGCTGCATCCCGCCCGGATGTGCATAAAACCGCTTGATTTCTGATCGCTTACAATTCGAGGATGTATCTTTATTATAGAGGAAAACCGGGCATTTTCCCGGGCGATTGCCAGATTATGCCTGTCCCATCGACGCGGAGCGCTCCGACGCTATCCCAGTTTACAAGCCAAAACGGGTATTGTATTCTGCCTCAGATTGCTGTATAACATTTATATAATCCAATCTTTTTTTCGCAGACCAGTGGGGAGGCTGCTGCTAAGAAATTTCCATCCGTCTTCACACAATTGCATCATCGTATACCCGGTCTGGTTCAATCACCAAGGAGTATCCAATGAAACGCATTCAAGTATTGATCACTTTTGTGCTCGCGTTGGCCATGCTGGCAGGGCTGGCGCGGCCGGTGCTGGCCGAGCCGCCCCCGCCGCCGGCTGACGGCGGCGCGCCGCCGGTGTTCAAAGCGCCGGTCAACGCATTACCGGACCAAGAGGCTGACGATGCGCAAGACGCGGCAGTCGCGATCTTGCCGCCGCAGCGCGCGCCGGACGCGGTGGCGGCGGCCACCGCCGCGCTCTATCAAGCCGACGGCATGCTGGTGGACGGGGCGGGCAACCCGGTGGCGCTGGCCTCCGAGCTGGCCCACGCGCTGATGCTCCCGGCCAAGGAAGTGCGCGGCTGCCCGCCAGGGGTGATGCCGGTCAACATGGGCGGCACGGGCGTGGGCTGCACCAACCCTTACACTGTGATCAACGCCGCCATCACCGACCCCAAGGTGGTGAGCGGCTGGACGGTTTGGGTGATGGTCTCGACCAATTACAACGAGGCGGTCACCATCAACAAAGCCGTCAACGTGGCCGGGGAATTTCTCAAGACCGACCATAGGGTCCCCACCATTGGCAACCATGTCACCTTCACCACCGGCAACGCCAGCCTGCGGGACTTCACGGTTAACGGTCAGGTATTCGCGAACGGCACCGCGGGCAAGCTGACCCTGACCAACCTGCGCATCAATGCCCCGGGCATGAGCGGCGTGGATATTCGCGATCACAACGGCGCGGTCACCCTGATGAACGTCCTCTCGCAGAGCAATCTACGCGGAGCGGGGGTTCATACGCTCAGCGCGCTGCCAGTCAACATCATCAACAGCGCCTTTGACAGCAGCAGCGGTGATTTTGGCCTGGCCATCAGCAGCCTGGGCGCGGTGAGAATTGAGAACGTTTCCATTAACGACGTTGCCGGCGGAGACGGTCTCTACCTGGACGCCTTTGGACCGCAGTTGACCATCAAGAACAGCACCTTCATGAACAGCCGCGACGGCACGGCTGCGAATGGCCTGGGATTTGGGATTCGCATGCGCGACGCTGCGACCGGCGGCAAGGTGGTGATCGACAACACCTATGTGGGCAACAATCAGGAGGGCGGCGCGCTCTTCACCACCATCGGCGACCTGCTGGTGAGCAACAGCAATTTCTCGGTCAACAACACCGCCGGGGGTGTCGGCGGCTTGTTGGTGGTCAGCGGGAAGGGCAACGCTTCCATCAGTAATTCCTATTTTTCCGGAAACAACAACTTTGGTCTGTTTATCATGTCCGTCGGTCAGGGCGCCTTCAGCCTCACCAACACGGCGTTGGATGGCAACACGCTGTATGGGCTGGCCATGCTCGTGGGTGGGAACGTCACGCTCAAGGGCGTGCGCGCGCGGCAAAACCTGGGCGCTGCCTCAGCCGGGGCGAGGATCGAAAACTTTTCCCGGGCTCTGGCAGCGCGCACGGTGACCGTCCAGGAGAGCATTTTTAGCAACAATTCGGGCAATGGGTTGTGGATCGAGTCGCGCGGCGCGGTGAGCATGAACCACATCAACGCCGAAGCGAACACGGGCGGCTCTGGCATTCGCGTGGACAACTGCTGGCTGGATGCAGGCAAGTGCCGTTCCATCGCTCCGGTGACTCTGTCCAACACGCTGGGGCCCAACCGCGCGGACGGCAACCAAACCAACGGGATCGAAATCCTCTCCGGCGGCACGGTCTCGCTGACCGGTTTGAGCGCGGGCGGCAACCTGACGGGCATGGGGCTGGCGCTGCAGAACCTTCCTGGCGTGGGCAGCGTGATCCTAAAGCAGGTGCATTTCACCCACAATCAGACACACGGCGCAGTCATCGTAACCAAAGGCGCGGTGACCATCACGCAGAGCAGCGCCAATTTCAACCACACGGGCGGCAGCGGGATCATCATTAACAACGCCTCGGGCCTGGCCAAACCGGTCACCCTCAACGGCTTTGAGGCAATCAACAGCCGCGACTACGCCATCCAGATCAACGCCAGCGGCGCGATCACCCTGAAAAACGTCTCGGTGGAACTGACCAGCCAGGAATACGGCATCTTGCTGGACAACAGCACGGGAAGCGGCGGGGTGACCCTCGGCAATGTCAGTGTGTTGGGCAGTAAAAAAGCTGGCCTGGCGGTGAACACGCGCGGCAACGTCAGCATTAACGGTCTGAAAGCCAATAACAACCAGGGCGGCGGGATCGTCATCAGCACACTTGGCTCAACCACCCCGCGCACGGTGACATTGTACAATGTTGAAGCCTATAATAATGCAAACTTCGGCCTGAATGCATACACCCGCGGCAGCTTTCTGCTCAATCACGTCTGGGTTTGGAACAACAACGTTGGCGCAACATACGCCGGTTACGGCGCCGTGCTGAATAACTGCGTTGACCCGGGCAGCGGCTGCACCGGCAGCGGCTCGGTGACGATCAACGACAGCTACGGCGAAAACTGGTTCCACGGCAACGATGATTATGGGCTGCAGATCATCTCAAAAGGCGCGGTCGCGTTGAACAATGTGCATGCCGGTTGGAACAATGTGACCGGCGCTTATGGAACCAGGGTGGATAATTCCCAGGGAACCGCTCCGGTGACGATCAACCGCAGCCTGTTTGAAGCCAACCAAGGTCGCGGCCTGGAGGTCATCTCGCGCGGCGCGATCACGCTGCGCAACGTGATCGCTTCCGAAAACATCAGCGAATATGGCGCGCTGCTGGATAACTCCGGCGCCGCCGGTGCGCCGGGCGTGATCGTCTACAACAGCGACTTCATCCACAACCTCACCTACGGCTTGCAGGTGAAGAGCAAGGGCGGCATCACCATCAACAACATCACCGCCAGCCAAAACGTCAAGGAGAAGGGCGTCATACTGAACAACTCATTCGGCAGCGGCAGCGTGACCATCTCCAGCACCCTGGGCAGCAACGTCATGTCGCTCAACGGCACCACCGGCCTGTCCATCCTGTCCAAAGGCAGCATCTCAATGAACGGCGCGCTGCTGGAACAAAACGGTCAGTTCGCGCCTGCCGCCGGCATTGACATCATCAATATTGCCGGCACCGGCAGCGTGACCCTCAGCAACATTTTCTCCAACGCGAACAAGAACAGCAGCGGCGTGTATATCCAATCCTCCGGCAGGGTGGCGCTGGATAAGATGGTGGTCGCCTCCAATGGTTCGTTCGGCATCCTGGTGGACAATTCGTTCTCCACGACCTTCCAGCCGGTGACCCTCACCAACATCGTCGCGGATGGCAATGACCTGAACGGGGTCACGGTCACTTCGGACGGACTGGTCACCCTCAATCATGTCGGCGCCAGCTACAATAAAGTCTACGGAGTGTACATTTTCAATGGGACAGGCACCGCCGGGGTCAATATCCTCGGCACGCTGGGGCCCAATAAAATGGTCGGCAATACCGATCTTGGCCTCTTTGTGACGAGCAAGGGCAACATTGCGGTCAACAACGCGCGCATCAGCGAAAACGGGCTGGGGGTGGCGGGTGAAGGCGCTTCCGGCGCGCGTCTGAACACCAGCGGCACCAGCAGCATCACCCTCACCTGCTCGTTGATCAGCGGCAACGCAAAACACGGCATCGAAGCCACGTTGGGCAGCGGCGCGCTCAAGCTGGTGGGCTCCTTCGCCTTCAACAATGACAAGAAGGGTGTTTTGACTTACGCAGATGTGAATATCCCTTACAGCTTCATCGCCAACGCCTGCGGCTACTGAAACCTGCGCCTGCCGGCAGGTTGGCAAACGCAGCCCCTGGTGACTGGCAACATCATCAGGGGCTGCTGCCGGTCAAGCGCAACGGACAGCCCCAAACCAGCCAAGCTGTGCGATCATCACCTCATCACATGCCGAGGAGCAAGCAAAATGAAAATTCCCGTCCCACACATCCTGGTCAACCTGACCCAGTTCAACCTTGAGGTCGTCCACATGCAGCTCAAGGATGTCACCCATGAGCAGAGCCTGATCCAGCCGCCCTTTCGCGCCAACTGCATGAACTGGGTGATCGGGCACATGCTCAGCAACCGCGGCGGTCTGCTGGAGCTGCTGGGGCTGCCGCCCATCCTGAGCGAAGCCGAGGAGAAGACCTACGGCTACGGCTCTGAGCCGATCACCGGCCCGCAGGGCGCCAGCGACCTGGGGGACATGCTGCGCCGCCTGGACGAGAGCCAGGCGCAGATTGCCGCCGCGCTGGGAAAGTTGAGCGAGGACGACCTGGCGGGCGAGGTGGAAATCTGGCGCGGCAAGGTCGCTCTGGCCGAGGCGCTGTACTTCACCGTCTGGCACGAGACCTACCACACTGGTCAGCTCGAGCCGCTGCGCCAACTGGCGGGGAAGAACGACAAGGTGGTCTGATCCCTCCCCCCGAAAATCCATCTTTCCGTTACAATTGACCCTCGCGTAATCATTCAACGCTTACCAAAAGAAAGGGTATGTTTTATGCTGCTTCAATCCTTAAACGGTGCCTGGCAGTTCCGCCAGGCGGACGGGCAGGAATGGCTGCCCGCCAGTGTGCCCGGCGGGGCGCACACCGACCTGCTGGCGCTGGGCAAGATTCCCGATCCCTTCGTCGGCGACAACGAAAAGCGCGTGCAGTGGGTGGCGCGCACCGATTGGGAATACCGCCGCGCTTTCCACGTCTCGGCTGAGATGCTGGCTGAAACCCAGGTGCACCTGGTCTGCGACGGGCTGGACACGCTGGCGCGGCTCAGAGTCAATGACCAGCCGGTGGGGCGCGCCGAGAACATGTTCCGCCAGTACCGCTGGGACGTGCGCCCGCTGCTGCGCGCCGGCGAGAATGAGATCAGCGTCTATTTCGAATCCACCGTCAATCACGTCGCCGCGCTGCAGGCCAAGCTGCCCCTGCCCGGCGTCTCGCAGGCCATCCCCGGCGGGCCCTACGTGCGCAAAGCCCCCTGCCAGTTCGGCTGGGATTGGGGCCCGATGCT
Organism: uncultured Anaerolineaceae bacterium; assembly: GCA_964496705.1. GTDB lineage: Bacteria > Chloroflexota > Anaerolineae > Anaerolineales > Anaerolineaceae > CAZCBJ01. Next base: position 8,162 of record CAZCBJ010000128.1, read on the forward strand.
GCCGCCGGTGGGCATCTGGAAGGATATTTACCTGGTGGGCGTGACCACCGCGCGCCTGGCGGATGTGCACCTGCGCCAGTTCCACCAGGGCAAGAAGGTCAGCCTGCAAGCCGGGCTGGCGCTGGAACGCCTGGCAGAGCAACCCTTGACCGCGCGCATGACCGTCACCACCCCGGCCGGGCGCAAGCTGGAAGTTGAGACCGCGCTGGAAGGCGCGGAAGGCAGTCTTTCCCAGGTGATCAATAACCCGCAGCTGTGGTGGCCCAACGGTTACGGCGCCCAGCCGCTCTACCAGGTGGAGGTGCTGCTGTTCGACGGCGAACGGCTGCTCGACCGCAGGCATTTCCAGATCGGGCTGCGCACCATCGAGCTGCGCCAGCAGCCCGACGAATGGGGCCAGTCCTTCACCTTCGTGGTCAACGGTGTGCCCATCTTCGCCAAAGGCTCCAACTGGATCCCCGCCGACTCCTTCCCCACGCGCATCAACGAAGCCTCGCTGGGCGCCATCCTCGGCTCGGCGGCGGCATCTCACCAGAATATGCTGCGCGTGTGGGGCGGCGGTTTCTACGAGACCGATTTATTCTACGACCTGTGCGACCAACTCGGCCTGCTGGTCTGGCAGGACGGCATCTATTCGTGCAGCGTGTACCCGTTCAACGACCCGGATTTCCAGGCCAATGCGCGCATCGAGACGATTGAGAATGTGCGCCGCCTGCGCCACCGCGCCAGCCTGGCGCTGTGGTGCGGCAACAACGAGATGGAGATGGGCTGGGAATACTGGGGCTGGCGCTCAGCCGAGATCGAACCGCTGCGCGATGCCTATGTGGAATATTTCTACCACACCCTGCCGGCCTGGATCGCATCTGAAGACCCCGACACGCCCTACTGGCCCAGCTCGCCTTCCTCCAATGATCCCATCGTGGACACCAACGGGCAAACCAAAGGCGACGCCCATTACTGGGACGTTTGGCACGGGCGGCGTCCTTTTACCGATTACCGCGAGCAGTTCCCGCGCTTCATGAGCGAGTTCGGCTTTCAATCCCTGCCCACCTTTGAGACCATCCGCGCCTACGCCGAGGAAAAAGACTGGAACATGACCTCCTACATCATGGAATACCACCAGCGCTCCGGCAACGGCAATGGATTGATGCTCAGCCAGATGACCGACACCTTCCGCATGCCCAAGGATTTCCAGTCGCTGGTTTACCTTTCGCTGCTGCTGCAGGCCGAGGGCATCCGTTACGGGGTGGAGCACTGGCGGCGCAATATGGCGCGGGTGAGCGGCACGCTCTACTGGCAGCTCAACGACTGCTGGCCGGTGGCATCCTGGTCCAGCCTGGATTACTTCGGACGCTGGAAGGCGCTGCACTACGCCGCCAAACGCTTCTTTGCGCCGGTGCTGCTTTCCATTTTGGATGAAGGCGCGGCGGGCGGAGCCGAGACCACCAACGAGCTGCCCGAAGCGGTCAAAGCCGAGAGCTTCGCGGTGCGCATGAGCGTGCATCTGACCAGCGACCTGACCCAACCCTTCAGTGGCGAGGTGCGCTGGCATCTGATGGAATTGGGCGGGAGGGTGCTGCAGAGCGGCCAGACCGCTGTCATTGCCCAACCGCTGGCCGACACGCTCGTCTGTGCGCCGGAATTTCAACTGACCGACGAGCAGCGCCGCCGCACGGTGTTCGTCGCCGAGCTGCTGCAGAACGGCAAGCGCGCCGCGCTGCAGGTGGCCGCCTTCTGCCCCAACAAGCACCTGGAGCTGGAGCAGCCCGGTTTGCAGGTTGAACTGAAACGCGCCGGCAGGCAAGTCATCATCCAAGTCACCGCCCAATCCCTGGCGCGCTTCGTCGAGCTGAAGTTCGCCGGACTGGACGTGGTTTTCAGCGACAATACCTTCGACGTGCCCGCCGGCTGGACGGTGGCGGTCACCTGTCCGCTGCCCGAGGGCAAAACGCTGGCGCAATTGCGCAAGGCGCTGCGGGTGAGATCGCTGGTGGATTCATATTAGGATCGGCATGCAAATTCGTTTTGATGTGAGCCCTCACCCCAACCCCTCTCCCACTCGTGGGAGAGGGGTGAAGGGGTGAGGGCCGGCGAGCGATGCAAACCCCTTTGGGTTCCATATCAGCCAATGATCAGGAAATTGCGGCATATCCGAAAAGTAAAATCATCTTCGTAGAAATTCACAATGATATAACCTTCGTTTGCGAAAACACTTTTATAGATAAGGAGAACAGATAACATGGCATTCAAACAATTTCCCAACAACTTCCTGTGGGGCTCAGCCACGGCTTCTTTCCAGATCGAGGGCGCCTGGAATGAGGACGGCAAGGGCGAGAGCATCTGGGACCGCTTCTGCCACCTGCCGCACCGCGTGACCAACGGCGACACCGGCGATGTGGCCTGCGACCATTACCACCGCATGCCCGAAGACGTGGCGCTGATGCGCTCGCTGGGGCTGAAGGGCTACCGCTTTTCCATCTCCTGGCCGCGCATCCTGCCCCAGGGCACCGGCGCGGTCAATCAGAAAGGGCTGGCGTTCTACGACCGCCTGGTGGATGAGCTGCTCCAGGCCGGCATCAAGCCCAACGCCACGCTCAACCACTGGGACCTGCCCCAGGCGC
>CAZCBJ010000129.1:0-1036 GCA_964496705.1 uncultured Anaerolineaceae bacterium
GGGAGCTTCCGCTCTTGGCCACCGCGCCGAGGGATTTTTCATAAATGGTGGTCAAGCCGCCGGCTTTGTTGCCGGGCGACGGGTTGTTGTCGAGGATAAAGCCGTTCTGGCGGCCGTGCTCCTCCCACCAGCTCACCCGCTCGAACAGCGCGCGGGCAACCTGGGGACTGGCGGCGCGGCCGGTCAGCAGGTGAGCCGCGCCGTAAATCTCGGGCGTTTCGGCCAGCACGGCGGTCGCGCCCTGGGCGATCAGCCGGTCAGCAGTCAGCCCCACCAGCGGATTGGCGCTGATCCCCGACCAGGAATCGCTGCCGCCGCACTGCAGCCCCACGATCAGACGCGAGGCGGGTTGGCTGGAGCGCGCCACGGCGTTGGCCTGCGCCAGCAACTCGCGCAGCGCCTCCACCCCCGCCGCCACCGTGCGCTGCAAACCGCCCTGCTCCTGAATGGTCAGGGTGGGGATGTGAGGGCGGGAACCGCTGAGCCATTCCAGCTCGGCGCAAACCGTCTCGACCTGCATCACCTCGCAGCCCAGCCCCACCAGCAGCACCCCGCCCAGGTTGGGCTGGCGCAGCAGGTTGGCCAGCGAACGGCGCAAGTGTTCAAGAGCCAGGCTGCCGGGCGGCAGCGAGCAGCCCGAAGGGTGCACCAGCGCCAGCACGCCATCCACGTTGGGATAGCCGCTCAATTCCTCGCGCTCAAAGCGCCGGACAATTGCCTGGGCGGCAGCCGCGGCGCAGTTGACCGTGCTGACCACCGCCACCAGGTTGCGCGTTCCCGCCCGCCCATCCGCGCGCGCATAGCCCGCGAAGGTGCGCGGATGGGCGGGCGTCGGCGCCAGGGCATTCCCCGCTATCGCGGCGGGAGCTTTCTCCCCGACCTCCAGATTGTGGCTGTGCACCCATTCGCCGGGCTGGATGAGCCGCGCGGCAACGCCGATCAGCGCGCCGTAGCGCAGCACGGGCGCGCCAGGGAGGATGGCGGTCAGGGACAGCTTGTGACCGGCGGGAATTTCCTCACGCACCCGCACCACACC
>CAZCBJ010000129.1:1046-2353 GCA_964496705.1 uncultured Anaerolineaceae bacterium
TCTTCGAGCATGGCCTCCAGGATGGGGGCCTCGGGCAGCACGCGCGCCACCCACAGCTCAGGGTCCGGCCAGCGGGCCAGGACCGTGCCGTTGCGGTCGATCACCACCACGGTAGATCCCGCCGGCAGCGCCGCCTGGCTGCCGGCGGGGATGTCCTGGCGGGCGATGGCCACATTGTCGGCTGGGTGGAGCTGGATGGCAAGGGATTGGGCGGGCTGCATATGAGCGAATTATAATCTGACAGCCCTCAAAACCTTCTGGCAGAGTATTTAAGGAAGTGGTAGAATCAGGGCGAGTATTCATCATTCAGGAGGTTTTTAATGGAACAGGAAGTAGGTTCCTTTGCAGTCAAGAAGGGCCTGGCGCAGATGTTGAAAGGCGGGGTGATCATGGATGTGGTCACGCCGGAACATGCCCGCATTGCCGAAGAGGCCGGGGCTTGCGCGGTGATGGCGCTGGAGCGCGTCCCCGCTGATATTCGCGCCCACGGCGGCGTGGCGCGCATGAGCGATCCGGAATTGATCCTCCAGATCATGGATTCGGTCACCATCCCGGTGATGGCCAAATGCCGCATCGGTCATTTCGTCGAGGCGCAAATCCTTGAAGCGATTGGCATTGATTACATTGACGAGTCGGAAGTGCTGACTCCTGCCGATGAGGAGCATCACATTTACAAGCACACATTTAAAGTCCCCTTTGTCTGCGGGGCGCGTAACCTGGGCGAAGCGCTGCGCCGGATCGGTGAGGGCGCGGCGATGATTCGCACCAAGGGTGAGGCTGGCACCGGTGATGTGGTCGAAGCCGTGCGCCACGCGCGGACTGTGTTGGGTGAGATCCGCCGGCTGCAAAACATGCCGGAAGAGGAGGTGATGGCTTTCGCCAAAGAGATTGGCGCGCCCTATGAGGTGGTGTTGGAAACACGCCGCCTGGGACGCCTCCCGGTGGTCAACTTTGCTGCGGGCGGTGTGGCGACGCCGGCCGACGCAGCCCTGATGATGCAACTGGGCGTGGACGGGGTGTTCGTGGGTTCGGGCATATTCAAATCCGGCAACCCGTCTGTGCGCGCCGCAGCCATCGTTAAAGCGGTCACGCACTACAACGATGCGAAAATCCTGGCCGAGGTCAGCCGCAACCTGGGCGAACCGATGGTCGGGCGCCAGATTTCGGCCATCCCGGAAGGTGAGCTGATCGCGGGCAGAGGCTGGTAATATGTAGAAGATGAAAATCGGAGTCCTGGCATTACAAGGAGACTTTGCAGAACACCAGGCGATGCTGCAAGGTTTGAATGTGGTGGTGATGCAGGTGCG
>CAZCBJ010000129.1:2379-10751 GCA_964496705.1 uncultured Anaerolineaceae bacterium
CCTGGCGGCGCATCTGGAAGGTTTGAGCGGCCTGATCATCCCCGGCGGCGAGTCGACTACCATCGGCAAGCTGGCAGTGGATTTTGGCTTGATCCAGGCGCTGCGCCAGTTTGCCCGCAGCCATGCCGTGTGGGGCACGTGCGCGGGGGCGATCTTCCTCTCGAAAGATATTCACCGCAGCCAACCCTTGCTGGAAATGATGGACATCACCGTGGCGCGCAACGCCTTTGGGCGGCAGATCGACAGCTTTGAGATCACCCTCGACGTGCCCGCGCTGAAAAAGGTGGACCCCACCGGGCGGCCATTTCACGCCGTGTTCATCCGCGCTCCGCTGATTGAATCGGTAGGGGCGGGGGTGGAAACCCTGGCTAGTCTGCAAGACGGGCGCATCGTAGCGGCGCAGCAGGGACGCCTGCTGGCCACCTCCTTCCACCCAGAGCTGACCGGTGATGACCGTTTTCACCGCTATTTTGTGGAGCTGGCGAGATAGACATAAGACCCTTGAACTGGCATGACCTGGTCATGCTGTACCAATACCGCGACCAGGTGCTCAACCTGGACAGCGTGCAATCCCTGACGCAGGGCAGCCCGGTGAGCCCGGCGGGCCTGCTGGCGGGATTGCATCCGGCGCGCGGCAGCTTCACCGGGGTGGGCAGCCCGGCCAACGGCGCCCCCACGCTGGTGGGGCAGATGTGCTACACGCTGGGCGAACGCTCGGCGCACCTGCGCTATGTGGCGCCGGCCAAAGCCAGCACCTCGCCAGAATTGGTGGAACTGCTCGAAAGCCTGATCCAGCACGCCGGCGAATGGGGCGCCTTCAGCCTGCTGGCCGAGGTGGAGGAGTACGACCCGATCTTTGAAAATTTACGCCGCGCCGGGTTTTCGGTGTACGGCTGGCAGCGCATCTGGCGGGCAAAGGCGCAACCAACCGCCGAATCAACGGGCGAAAGCCGCTGGAAGGCGATCACTTCGCTGGACCAGGTGGCCGTCCGCTCGTTATACCAGCAGGTGGTGCCGCCAATGGTGCAAAGCGCCGAACCCCCGCCGGAACGCGGGCTGCAGGGTGTGTTGTGCCGCAGCGCGGATGAAACGCTGGCCTATGTTGCCCACTCGCGCGGTCCGCGCGGCTTGTATCTGCAGCCGGTGATCCATCCCTCCGTGGGCAATGTGCCGGAAATGCTGCAGGAGCTGCTGAGCTTTTTCGCGCCGCTGGCCGGCGGGCGCCCGGTGTACCTGGCGGTGCGCCATTACCAGTCGTGGCTGGAATCGGCGCTCGAAGAGCTGGGCGTGTGGCAGGCCGCGCCGCGACAGGCGCTTTTCGCCCGTCATCTGGTGAACTTCAAGCGCGTGCCGGCCTTCAACAAAACGGTGAATGTGCTGGAGAAGAAGCAGGCTGAGCCAACCGCGCCGTTTGCCAACCACGCCATGCGCTCGCAACCGGACGCGGAGGCGATTGGACAAAACAAATAAAGGATTGAAGTTTTTATGACGCAACGTCACATCACGGATGATTTACACGCCCTGCTGGGCGTTTTACCACCCACCATCGCCGAGGCGCTGGTGAAGGCGGATAATTCGGATAACCTGCTGGAGGTGGTCCTCGACCTGGGCCGTCCGCCGCTGGCCAGGTTCGTTGAGGGCGAAATCAAACTCCAGCCCGAAGAGGTGACGCACCTGGACATTGACTTCGTCGTCAACCGCATCGGTGAATTTGACGCCGACAACCGCGCCGGGATGGAGCGCACGCTGCACCGCATCTCCGCCATCCGCAACCGGCGCGGGCACATCGTCGGCCTCACCTGCCGGGTGGGGCGCGCGGTGTACGGAACCATCGACATCATCCAGGACTACGTCGAATCCGGCAAGAGCCTGCTGATCCTGGGCAAGCCTGGAATCGGCAAGACCACCATGCTGCGCGAGGCGGCGCGGGTGCTGGCCGAGGAAAAACGGGTGGTGATCGTTGACACTTCCAATGAAATCGGCGGCGACGGCGACATCCCTCACCCGGCGGTGGGGCGGGCGCGGCGCATGCAGGTGGCCAAGCCCTCGCTGCAGCACGAGGTGATGATCGAAGCGGTGGAAAACCACAACCCCGAGGTGATTGTCATTGACGAAATCGGGCGCGAGCTGGAAGCCCAGGCTGCGCGTACCATCGCCGAGCGCGGCGTACAGTTAATTGGCACCGCCCACGGGCGCACCCTGGAAAACTTGCTGCTCAACCCAACGCTCTCAGATTTGATCGGCGGGATTGAATCGGTGACACTCTCAGACGAAGAAGCCCGCCGGCGCGGCACACAGAAGACCGTGCTGGAGCGGCGCGCGCCGCCGACCTTTGACGTTTTGATCGAAATCCAGGAACGCGACCGCCTGACTGTCCACCCGGATGTGGCGGCGGCGGTGGATGCGCTGGTGCGCGGCGTGATGCTGCCGCCCGAGATGCGCTACCGGGATGGCAGCGGCGAGGTGCGGGTGGAAAAGGCGCCCGCGCCGGCCGCGGTTCGCGCTCAGACGCAAGGCTTCCGCCGCGCTGGCGCCAACGGGATCAGCGAGATGCCCGCGCGCACACCCGGCGGACCGGTGCGCAACGGCGAGCGGCGTGTGGAGGCTGCGACCAATGCGGGCGACAACGGCAAATCCATCTCGCCGGTGCGCATCTACCCGTACGGTGTGGCGCGCAACCGCCTGGCCCAGGCAGCCAAGCGGCTGGGTGTTCCGGCCCTGGTGGTGCGCGAGGTGGGCGAAGCAGACGTGCTGATGACGCTGCGCTCTTATTACCGCAGCCGCATGCAGACGGTGATGGATGCTGAGCAGCGCGGGCTGCCCATCTACGTGCTGCGCGCCAACACCATCAACCAGATGGAGCAATCACTGGCCGAAATCTTCAATCTGGCGTTGGACGCCAGCCCGGCTGACCAGGACTGGGATGACGCCACGCTGCAAACCCAATCAGCGATTGAATCGGTGTTGAGCGGGCAGCGCTGGGTGGATCTGCCTCCCGCCAGCTCGGCTGTGCGGCGCATGCAGCACGACCTGGCGCGTCAGGCGCAGTTGGTTTCACATTCCTACGGGAAGGAGCCGCACCGCCGCGTGCGCATCTTCCGCGAGTGAAAACGGCGCGCATGTTCATCACGCTGGAAGGCCCCGACGGCAGCGGGAAAAGCACCCAGCTGCCGCTGTTGGTGGATTTTTTGCGCCAGCAGGGTCTGAAGGTGCTGGCAACCCGCGAGCCGGGCGGCACGTCCATCGGTGAACAGGTGCGTGGGGTGCTGCATCGTTTGGAGAATAAGGGCATGCATCCGCGCACCGAAATCCTGCTCTTCCTGGCGGCGCGCGCGCAACACGTGGAGGAATTGATCCGCCCGCGCCTGGAGGCCGGCGAGCTGGTGCTGTGCGACCGTTACGCCGACTCCACCCTGGCCTATCAGGGCTACGGGCACGGCGTGAACCTGGAATCCCTGCGTCAACTGCTCGATTTTTCCACCGGCGGTCTGTGGCCGGATTTGACCCTGCTGCTGGATATTCCATCGGAGGCCGGCCTGCGCCGGCGGCAATCTTCTCACGGCGAATGGAACCGAATGGATGACTATGCCCTGGAATTCCACCGCCGCGTGCGCCAGGGTTATCTAGATCTGGTGCGCCGCGACCCGCAGCGCTGGGTGGTGGTGGACGCTTCGCGCGCGGTTGACGAAGTGCAGGCCGACCTGCGCCGCATCATCCTGGAGCGCCTGCGGGCACAGCCAGGCTATTAACAACGAGGATACTTCATGCGTAAATTTTTACTAGTCTTCAGCCTGATCAGCATTGTGGCGCTGGCTGCCTGCAGCGCCGCCACCCAGGTGCCGCTGGCCAACACCCAGGCGGTCAACACGCCCACGGCGGCCGCCCCCACTGCCGCCCCGGGGAACACTCAACCACCCGCGCTGCCGCCGCTGGCCACCTCCGAACCGGTGACCTGCGTGGCAATGGGTCTGCTGCCCACCCCCAGCGCCACCGAGACGTCCCTGTTTCCCGCGGTCAACGCGCAGGATAACAAATTGGGCCCGGACGGCGCCGCGGTGGTGTTCCTGGAATACAGCGATTTCACCTGACCGTACTGCGCTCTGCTTGCTCCCGTGTTGGAGCAACTTCATAAGGATTTTCCCGGGGACGTGCAGGTGGTATTCCGCACTTTCCCGTTGGGCAGTCATGACAAGTCGCTGATCACCGCTCAGGCGGCTGAAGCCGCCAAACTGCAGGGGCAATTCTGGCGGATGCACGATTTCCTGTTCGCCAATCAAAATGCCTGGATCGACAAGACCCCGGCGGATTTTGAAGCCTGGATCAAGGATCAGGCTGCCGGGCTTGGATTGGACGCGGAAGCCTTTGCCCGGCAGTTGACCAGCGCCGAGGTGGTGCAGACCGTTCTGGCCGCGCAGCAGGTCGGTGCCCAAATTGGCATCCCCGGCACGCCGTTCATCCTGATCAACGGCAAACCTTATCAGGGGCCGCGCGATATCGCCAACCTGACCGCCATCGTTCAACTGCTGCAATTGCAGAAGCGGCAGTTCAAACAATGCCCGGAGATGAGCATTGATCCAGGTAAAACCTACATTGCCACGATCAAGACCGACATCGGCGACATCATCGTGCGCCTGTTCGCCGACAAGGCACCCTTCACGGTCAACAGCTTCATCTTCTTGGCGCGCAACGGCTGGTATGACGGGGTGATTTTCCACCGCGTGATCCCCGGCTTTGTGGCTCAGGCGGGAGACCCGAGCGGCACCGGCTACGGCGGCCCCGGCTATGCTTACAGCAACGAAATCTACGCTGACGCGCACTATGACCGCCCCGGGCTGTTGGGCATGGCCAATTCCGGCCCCACCGCCAACGGCAGCCAGTTCTTCATCACCTACGAGCCGGTGACCGACCTGGACGGCGGCTACACCATCTTCGGTGAAGTGATCAGCGGGATGGACGTGGCGCAACGCCTGACCCCGCGCGACCCGCAGCAAGGCGGTGAATTGCCGCCGGGAAGCAAGATCATCACCATCCAGATCCAGGAACAGTGATGCAAAAAACCTGGGGGTTTTCCTGGCGGGCTCTGCTGGTTTTCATCATCAATGGGATGGGTTTGCTGATCGGAACGGGCGGCCTGCTGGTGGTGGCGCTGGCTTGCGTAGCCGCGCTCACGCGCAGCACCCCGCTCTCGCTGCAGATCAAGCCGCTCTTCTCGCTGCTGTGGATCGTGGGCTTCATCTGCCTGTTGATGGCGCCGGCAGCGCTGCTGTCCTTGCTGCGCATGCTGGGCAAACCGGTTCCCAACTGGCGCATCCCGCGCCCTTTCCGGGCTGCCTCGCTGGGATGGATCGTCTGGCTGCTGGCGGTGGGGGTCGGATTCTATGTTTCCTCGCGGCAGAGCCAACTGGCCTGGCTGCTGCTGCCGCCGCTGGAACTGCTGGGCATCGGCCTGCCGCTGTGGTGGTGGGTTGAATTTGGCGTCCGCGGGTTGAAGCGCAGCACGGCGCTGCGCAACTGGAGCCTGCTGGGCACCGCGCTGAACACCACCCCACTGGCAGCCTTCAGCCTGCAAATGGCCCTTTTCGCGGTCGTGCTGGCCGGGTTGGCGGTCTGGCTGAGCAGCCAGCCGGAGCTGGCGGGTCAGATCGCGCGCATCGTGCAGCGCCTGTCCAATGCCAACTTGAACATGGAAGCGATCACGCGCATCCTGCGCCCGCTGCTGGTCAATCCGTTAATGATTCTGCTGGCGGGCGCTCTGCTGGCGGTTGTGGTGCCGCTGATCGAGGAGATGATCAAGTCGCTGCCGGTGTGGGGTCTGGCGCGCAGGGACTTCACTCCGGCGGAAGGGCTGGCAGCCGGGTTGATCTGCGGGGCGGCCTTCGCGGTGTTCGAAAGCCTCACCTCGTTGGCCTCCAGCGCCGACGGGAGCTGGGCTGTGTTGATCTTTGGGCGGCTCGGCACCGGGCTGCTGCACACAGCCACCACAGGGATGATCGGCTGGGGGCTGGCCGAGGCATGGGGATCGCAGCGCTACCTGCAGCTTGGGCTGGTGTACCTGCTGATGACCGCGCTGCACGGGTTGTGGAATGCGTTTGCCGTGTTCATGGGCGCACAGCTTCTGCTGGACGCGCCCGCGCAGGGCTGGCTGGAAGTGTTGCTGGCGCGCATGGCGCTGGTCGCTCCGCTGGCGCTGGCTGTGCTGCTGGGGGTGATGTTCCTGATCCTTGCGCGCGCCAACCAGTTGGCGCGGCGGCAGCCGGCCGCGCAAATCATAGTATAATCAAGCGTTTTAGCTTGAAAGAAGAGGTATTTAGATGGATTTGATTAAATTGGGCATCGACATGCTCCTGCACATGGACAAGTACTTGGATATGATCATCCGCTGGGCTGGTCTGTGGTCGTACATGATTTTGTTTTTGGTGATTTTCATCGAGACCGGTCTGGTGATCACCCCTTTTCTGCCGGGCGATTCCCTGCTGTTCGCCGCCGGCACCTTTGCCGCCATCGGATCGTTTGATCCGGTATTGCTATTTATTTTGCTGGCTGTGGCAGCCGTGCTGGGCGATACGGTCAACTACTGGATCGGGCATTATTTCGGTGAGCGAGCCTTCAGCATGAATTCCCGCCTCATCAAGCGCGAATATCTGGAGCGCACGCAAAGGTTTTACGAAAAGCACGGCGGTAAAACCATCTTCCTGGCGCGTTTCATTCCGATTATTCGCACCTTTGCGCCGTTCGTGGCCGGGGTTGGGCGCATGCGCTACGGATATTTCATCACCTACAACGTCGTCGGCGGTATCGTCTGGACGGCGATTTTCATTTTTGGCGGTTATTTCTTTGGCAACGTGCCGTTGGTGCAGGAGAACTTCTCGCTGGTGATCATCGCCATCGTGCTCATTTCGGTCCTGCCAGTGTTGGTGGAATTCATCAAGGCGCGCCACGAAGCCAAAACCTCCCCCAAGGTTGACGCCACGACCCAGCCCGAATAACATCTGGCAGGAAGGTGAAACATGCCTCTCAAGATGAAACGCGCGCGCCTTCAAAAACTTCTGACATTTTTGATGACGTCGCTGACCCATTATGAATTTGAGAACGCTGACCTGTTGCCGCGCCAGGGCGGTCTGCTGGTGGCCACCAATCACATGAGCCGCATCGATATCCCCCTGCTGTTCATGACCCCCACCCGCCCGGACATCACCTGCCTGGTGACGGATAAATACAAATCCAATCCGTTGTTTTCCTTCATCCTGGAATCGGCGGAAGCCATCTGGCTGGACCGCACCAAGGCCGATTTCGCCGCCTTCGGGGTGGCGGTGGAGGCGTTGAAAGCCGGGGTGTGCATCGGCGTGGCGCCGGAAGGCACGCGCAGCCAGACCAAGCAGTTGCTGCCGGGCAAGGCCGGCACGGCGCTGCTCTCGCTGCGCGCCGGTGTGCCGATTGTGCCGGTGGCCCTGATTGGCACGGAGAACGCCTTCGCCGAGTTAAAACGCCTGCGCCGCCCGCGCGTCATCGCGCGCTACGGCCCGCCCTTCAGCCTGCCGCCGCTGGAGGTCAATAACCGCTCCGAACAGCTTCAGCGCTATGCGGATGAAATTTTATGCCGCATCGCCGTGCTGCTGCCCGAAAGATATCACGGGCATTACGCCAACCACCCGCGCCTGATGGAACTGCAGGCCGAATTCGGCAAGGTCGCGTAGGGGCGGGATGAGCGGCACCGGATTCGGGTGGATTCTGCTCGGCATGGCGATGTACGGCGCGCTGCATAGCGTGCTGGCATCCCTGACCTTCAAAGCCTGGGTGGAGCGGGTGGTGGGCAGCGGGGTTTACCGGCGCTTTTACCGCGCTTTTTTCAGCCTGATGGCGGCGGTCAGTCTGCTGCCCGTGCTGGCGGGGGTGCTGCTGCTGCCCGACCGCATGCTGTACACCATTCCGCTGCCCTGGGTGTTCCTCACTGCCGGGCTGCAGCTCGCCTCCGGATGGTTCCTGCTGGTGGGGGTGTTGCAGACCGGCGGAATGCGTTTTCTGGGGCTGGCGCAGATGGTGAATCCCGAGGAGGGCAACCGCATCTTGCCGCTGGTGACGGATGGGCTGTATCACTATATGCGCCATCCGCTCTACACCTTCAGCCTGCTGTTCATCTGGCTGTTCCCGCTGATGAGCTGGAACATTCTGGCCTTCAACCTGGGGGTGACGATCTACCTGCTGGTGGGAATCCAACTGGAGGAGCGCAAGCTGTTGGCTGAGTTTGGCGAGACCTACGCCGAATACCGCCGCCGGACAGCGATGCTCATCCCGCGGGTGGGCAGAAGGTAGTCGGTTTACAGTTTTCAGTTTTCAGTTTTCAGTTTTCAGTTTTCGGTTGTCAGCGGCTGACT
>CAZCBJ010000130.1:0-10749 GCA_964496705.1 uncultured Anaerolineaceae bacterium
CGTTGAGGTAGGCTCAGGGGAAGCGGTCGGGGTTGGAGGTATGGGCGTCCATGTGGGTGTTGGCGTGCGGGAAGCGAAAATGGATGGGAGTCCGTTCGGCGGTTGAATGGACTGACAGGCAAGCATGACCGCTCCAGCCAGGATGCACAACGCCACCCGCAGGATTTTCCTTTTTTGATCAGTTCTGCTCATGCACTGCCCACCACGAATATCATTTGGAGAGATTATAATCAATTCTATGACGAGAATTGGGATTGGTGGAAAATTGTGTGGAGGATGTGAATGAACAAAAATGGTCGTATCTTCGTCATCCTGGGAGTGGTGGTGGTCATCTTGATTGTGATGATAGCTTTCCCATTGATCGTGATGCGGATGATCAAACAGGTGACCGATCAAGCCCTCTCTCCCTTCGAGCAGGCCAACCAGCAATTAAAGACGCAGGTTTCTGATTTGCTGAACCCGACCCCCACCATCATACCGGATCCCATCACCATCATTCGCGATGTTCGCGCCCTGGCGCGGTTGGAAACCATTCAGTATTCGGTTGAGAAAGTGATCACAGCCGAGATGGGGCAGGGGAACTTTTCCTTTTTGTTTGGCGACCGGCTGCTTTTCGTTGCACACGGCACGGTGATCGCCGGCATCGACATGGCGAAAATAAACCCCGAAGATATGTGGCTGGAGGGGGAAGTATTAAACGTGCGCCTTCCTCAACCTGAGGTGTTCGTTGCAACGATCGACAACGAAAAGTCCTATGTATACGATCGCGAAACCGGGCTGCTGACCCAACCAGACCAGAACCTGGAAACCAAAGCCCGACAGGCAGCCGAAAACGAGATTCGCAAGGCTGCTTTGGAAGATGGAATTATTGACCTGGCCAAAGTGAATGCCGAGTCCTTCCTGACCCGCTTTTACAGGGCGTTGGGTTATGATACGGTGGTCTTTCTTTATCCCACGCCCGAGCCTTAAATCCGGCGGGTCCAGGCTTGATTACCGAATTTTTCAGCGACCAATTCCTCTGTGCGCTTCAATTCCAGGGGGGTTAATTCATCTGGCTCTAAACGCAGGCTCAGCCGGTTTTCAAAAGCCAACTGGAAGGCTTCAGATGCTTCATGCCAGGAAACCATCCGTCCCAGCTCGGCAGCCACGGTGGTAGCCCGTTCCAGCAGGCGATGGGAGGCGAGCTGGCGGGCAGCTTCATCCGGAAATATTAACGCCTGGGTGATGCGAGTCAGGTCACCGTGTAGCGGCAGTGAGCCGTGCTGCAGAACCCCCTCCCTCCGCCGGGCTTGCGCGCTGCCGATAATTTTCTTCCCCTTGATGGTGATTTCATAATTGGACGGCACCTCAAAGCAGACGGGGTTGGGATTTTGATTTCCGCCCGCCAAGACGTACTCTCTCTCTGCCCGCGCAGGCAATCCCAGCAGTTGCAGTGCATCGAGCAGGGCTTCAGAAAGGCGTTGATAGCTCTCCAATATTGTGCCTGCCACGCGCGGCTCGCGCAGCGGCGCGATGACCGAATAGGTGATTTCATCGGTATGCAGGATAGCCCTGCCGCCGGTCGGACGGCGTACGTATGTCCAGCCTTGCTGATGCAGGGCATCCAGGTCGATGTCTGAAAAAGGCTGGGAGTAGCCCAGAGAAAGACAGGCTGGCTGCCAATCGAATAGGCGCATAACAGGCACAGCCTTTTCGTTGCCCATGCCTTCCAGCAACGCTTCGTCCAAGGCCATGTTCCAGCTTCCCTCTGCGGGGATGGTTAAAATTAATCGCCAGGTGCTTTTTTCCATGTGCCAGACTTCCTGAGTGACATGAATACTTCATAAGATTACTTGAAAAATCCGCTTTAATCAATACAGACCTGAGGATCATCTCGGTCCAGAGGATGGTCCTACTCAAATTCGGGTAATTATGGTATATTTGCGCACCGTGGTAGTGCAAACCTTTCAGTTTGTACCTTTCCGCTCCCGGCTTCACCACGAAATTTCGTCCGGGGGCATATCCCGAGGAAAGGAGGATACTCTGTATGCGTGATTATGAGGTGGTTTTCATTGTCCACCCAGACCTGGATGAGACAGCATTAAATGGGGTAATCGACAAGGTCAAGGGTTGGATCACAGATGCTGGCGGTTCAATCGCCAAAGTTGAGGTGTGGGGCAAGCGCAGAATGGCTTATTCAATTCGCAAGCAGCGGGAAGGTCAATATATTTTCCTGCATGCCCAATTCGCGCCCGCCTTCGCCAGCGAGCTGGAACGCAATATGCGGTTCCTGGAACCCATCATGCGTTTTCTTGTGACCGTGATGGAGTAAATTGTTGGAGATAGGATTGTTGAGGAGATAAGACTCGGAGGTTGCCATGAGCCGTGGATTGAATAAAGTCATGATCATTGGCCATTTGGGGCGCGACCCGGAAATGCGCTATACACCTTCCGGAAAGCCGGTAACCACCTTTACCGTTGCCACAAGCCGTTCCTGGAGCACCGCGGATGGTGAGAAACACACAGAAAAGGAATGGTTCAATGTGGTTGCCTGGGGAAATCTGGCTGAGGTGTGCAAGCAGCATTTGACCAAAGGTCAACAGGTATACATCGAGGGCCGCCTTCAGAGCCGACACTGGGAAGACCAGGAAGGCGCAAAACACAACAGTGTGGAGATCGTGGCCAGCGAAATGATGATGCTCGGCGATCGGCGTGAAGGCAACCAGAGTCATAACCAAAACAACGACCTCAGAGAAGAAGAAGATTTTCCTTTTTAAGATGAAATAAATTTTGGAGTAGAAAACATGAGTGATGAGAATGTAATCGAGGGCGAACAGACTTATGGCCGACGTTATGTTGCCCGGCCCAAGTTCTGCCAGTTCTGCGTGGATAAAGATTTACAGATTGACTACAAACAGAGCGACATGCTGCGGCGTTTTGTGACCGAAGAAGGTAAAATCCGACCGCGCCGCCAGACCGGCACCTGCAATCGCCATCAACGTGAGTTGGCCCAGGCGATCAAGCGCGCCCGCCATCTGGCGATGTTGCCTTATGTCGGCGAAGGTGTGGGAGATTCTCACTAACACAACACCTCTTGAGAGCAAAGGCATAGGGCTCATGCCCTGTGCCTATTATTTTTTATCGAGGTTGCCCGAATGGCAAAAAATCCGATTGTAAGTTCGTCCAATAGAAAACGTATGGCCCGGGTTGAACGGGAGCGGATTCAAACCCGCTATCTTCTCATCGCCACCATTTCGATTGGGGTGATTGTGGTTGGTTTAATCCTGTACGGCATCTTTGACCAACTGGTTTTGGTTAACATGAAGCCGGTAGCCAGGGTGGACAAACAGGTGATCAATATCGAGCAATACCAACAGCGCGTGCGCTACGAGCGATGGAACTCCGTTCGCGCCTACAACCAATATGCCCAGCTCGCCCAGATGTTTGGCAATGATCAGACCTATGGCAGTTATTTCCAGAGTTTCTTAAGTGATATTTCCACCAGATTGAATGACCCCGCTGCATTTGGCAGTTCGGTGGTGGATACGATGGTCGATGAAATTTTAATTGCTCGGGAAGCCAAAAGCCGCGGCATGGAGGTGAGTGATCAGGAAGTGGAAGAAGCAATCCAGAATGCCTTTGGCTATTTTGCCAACGGCACGCCCACACCCACCGTGACACCGACCGAGGTCGTTTTACCGACTTTGAATGCCACCCAGCAAACCTTTGTTCAACCAACAGCCACGCTGGAGGTTCCGCCGACCGAAATTCCGCTGCCCAGCCCCACTTTGGATCCAGCCCAACCGACCGCCACCGTAACCCCAACACAGGCGCCGACCGCTTCACCCACGCCGTACACGCTGGAGGGTTATCAGACTGATTTTAAAGGACTGATCGCAGAGATGGAAGTGTCCAAGATTGGTGAAGAAGATCTGCGCAAAGCTTTTTATCATCAATTGTTGCGCACCAAGGTGTTTGAGGCGGTGACAGCGGATGTCAAAGGCGAACAGGAGCAGGTCTGGGCGCGTCATATCCTGGTTGCAGATGAAGACACTGCCAGGCAAGTGCTCGAACGGCTGAAGGCGGGAGAGGATTTCTCCGCGTTGGTCGAGCAATATTCCCTGGATAATGCCTCCAAACCCAGCGGTGACCTGGGCTGGTTTGGACGCGGGAAAATGGTTGCGCCTTTTGAGGACGCGGCATTCGCGCTGGCTGAGGGACAAATCAGCGAGCCTGTGCAGTCCGACTTTGGCTGGCATGTTATCCAGGTTCTGGGCCATGCCAATCGTCCGATTGATGCCGGCGAGTTGCAATCTATGAAACAGACAGCCTTTGATGACTGGCTCGAATCAGCCAGGCAGGGTGCCGACATCCAGAAATTTGAGGATGTTATTGCCAACCAAGCGCCCACCGAGCCGGCCATTCAACCGTATATCCCACAATAATCCAGCTAGCTACATTAAGGCGCGCTCCGGAGAAACCTGCGGGGTGCGCCTTTTTATTTTGCCATTTCTTCGTCGACCTCATCCAGCCTTAGGCTGATCATCTGGCTGGTCGAATCGCGACCCATGGTGATGCCATAAATCACTCCGGCAGCCTGGACGGTGTTGCGGTTGTGGGTGATCACAATGAATTGCGTGTTCTGGCTCAATTCAACCAGCAACTCGCGGAATCTACCCACATTGGCTTCATCGAGCATAGCATCCACCTCGTCCAGCACACAAAAGGGGGTTGGCGATACTTTGAGCAAAGCGAAGACCAACGCGACTGCAGTCAGGCTGCGCTCGCCGCCGGAGAGCAGGGAAAGGCCCTGTTCTCGCCGCCCGGGTAAACGGGTTTCTATCTCAATCCCGGATTCGTTGGGATTATCCGAATCGGTCAGGATCAGACGGGCGGTTCCGCCGCCAAACAGGCGCGTGAATAACTGGCGAAATTCTGCCGCCACGGCGTCAAATGTCTTGCGGAATTCGATGCGCATCAGCTCATCCAGCTCAAGGATCACCTGGCGCAGGTCTATATCCGCCTGGCGAAGGTCATCCACCTGAGTGGTTAAAAAATGATAACGCTCGCGGACGGCTTCGTACTCTGCCTGGGCTTCGATATTGATCGAACCCATACGGCGCAATTGAGCACGTTGGCGGTTGATGTTGTCCTCAATTTCGGGCGGTAACTCTTTGACGGTTGGTAATTCTTCCACCATGCCTTCCAGCGGTAGGGGGGTGGGGCCAGCGATATCGGCGGCGTAGTCATATGCCACCAGCCCGAAATCTTCCTCGATCCTGCGGCGCAGGGAATCCATAGAATCGCGCGTTCGCCCCAGCTCCAATTGAGCCTGGGTGGTATACCGCTCAGCCACTGCCACCGCTTGCTGAGCCACCACCTGGTTTTCTTGCAGATGGGTATGCTCCTTTTCGAGTCGTTCCAGGTCGGCTTCGGCGGGTTGGATTTGTACTTGAAGCGACTGGATGGCGCTGTTCAATTCATTTTCTTCCGTCCGCAGTTGTTTTCGCTCAACTTCCAACTGGTTGAGAGCAGCGCGGATGCTTTCCTGACGGTTGGCGAGGGATTGGCGTTGTTTGAGATTGGATTCAGTCGCCAGGCGGTGTTCGTCCAAGCGCCGATCCGCCTCTGCCAGTGCGCGTTGAGCCACTGCGCTGTTGGTGGACCAATGGGCTGCCTGCGCCTGTGTTTCATCCAGCGAACACTCTGCCAGGCTGCGGTTTTGCACGCGCAATTGCATTGCACATTCGTTCACATGGCTCTGGCTTTTGTCCAATTGGTCAAGGGTTTGCTGCAAATCCGCTGCTGCCTGGTTTAACTGGCTGTTGAGGCTTTCCAACTGGCTGTGCTGCCAGGATTGCCGCTGACGAACCTTCTCGACTGCCAGATCAGCCTGCTGGGCTTGTTGGTTGGTGCGGGACATTTGTTGGTTGGCTTGATGCAGCCTGTTTTCGGTATCTTTTCGTTGCTTGTGTCGGTCATCCAGATCGCGGATTTTCCGGTCAAGGTTTGCCTGGGCAGTATCGAGCCGTTGTTTGATTTCTGCCAGCCCTTCTATCAACTCCCGCCTGACCCGCGGCCGGCTGACCACAGCGGATTTGTTGTCGCGCCCAGCCTGGATCAAGCCGCTGCCCCAGAAAGTCTCACCCTGCAGCGTGACGATGCGCATGGACGGTGGCAGATTTCGCGCAAGGTTCTTCGCCACCTGATGGTCGGCGACCACCAAAACCTGATCCAGCAACACCTTTACCGCCGGGGCAATCTCAGCCGGAAAACCTACCAGACCGGAGGCAATTCCAATCACTCCCTCCGCGTCAGGTTTTGGCAGCGGTTCGGCGCTGCGGGTGCTAGACAGCGGGATTAGGACTGCCCGCCCCTTTTCTCCCCCTGCCAGCATCAGCAGGGCATCTTCCAGGTGATCGGGCTGGTCGATCACGATCGCATCCCAGAACTCTCCGAATGCAGCCGCCAGAGCGGTTTCATAGACCGCGGGAACTTCAATAAAACTGCTCAAAGCGCGAAAATTTCCGCGCAGTTTGCCCTGATGGGCTGCCTGCATTAAGAACTGGGTGCCCTGGCTCAGACCGGCATAGGACTTTTCGGCTTGCTCGATGACTTCCAATTGCGCCTGAGCACGTGTTTTCTCACTTTCCAGCTTCGTAAATTCCTGTTGGCTGGTGCGGCGTTCATTTTCCAGTTGATTGATCTGAGCACGCAATGTCTGAAGTTGATCTTCGAGATGGCGAACTAAGTCGGCAGCCAGCGATTGATCCTGGTGTGCTTTCTCCTGCTGTATCAATGCTTCCTGGATGGTTTTTTCCTCATCGATGAGGGATTGTTGCAGTGACTGGCGGCTCCGGGTGAGGGTTTCCTGGCGGTTCATCAGCTCAGATTGGTGAGCATGCAGCTGCACCTGGCGGGTTTCGCAAGCGACCAACGCTTCGCGAGCCTTCTGTGCATGCAGTTCGATCGTGCGGCGTTCTTCCTGGCGCTGCAGCAGGGCTGCCTCCGCCAGGGCAAATTGCTGGCGGGCTTCATCCAGCTCGTTCTGCAGCCAGGCGCGTTCATTCTGCAGGGTGGTGAGGCGTTCCGATCCGGCAATGGCTTCTTCTTCGAGGCTGGCGATATCGCCGTCCAATGCGCTCGACTGTTCGCTGAGCGAACGCTGGCGTTCATCCAACACCGCCAGTGAACGGCTAATTTTTTCGCGGGACTGATGTAATCCGGCTGAATGTGTGTGCCATTCATTCAACTCTGATCTCAATTCCTGCAGCCGACTGCGCAGCGCAGATAAATCATAATCCACCTGCTGCAGGTTTCCGCGGGCATGTTCCAGCCGTTCTTCCTGCATACGCAGCACTTCGCGCGTGCGGGTGAGTTCGGCCTGGGAATGATGAAAGTGATACCCATACCATTCGCGCAGCAGCAATTTCAAGTCGGCTTTGATGCGTTCATATTCCTGCACACGGCGCGCCTGGCGTTCGAGGCTCTGCAGGCGTGGTTCCAATTCGCTGAGGATATCTTCGACTCGTTCCAGATTACGCTGGGTGTTATCCAGGCGTGAAATTGCTTCATCGCGCCGGCTGCGGTACAGACCGATGCCGGCGGCTTCTTCAAAAAAGCGGCGGCGTTCTTCCGGTTTCAATGACAGCGCAGCATCCACCAGCCCCTGACCAATGATGGTATAAGTGCGCTCGGCCAGGCCGGATTGAGCCAGCAGCTCGCTGATTTCTTTTAGCCGGACGCGCTGCCCATTTAGTAAGTACTCGTTCTGCCCATCCCGGTACGCCCGGCGAGTGATGGATACCTCGCTGTAATCGATGGGCAGCCAACCGTTTTCATTTTCAAAGGTGATGGTGGCGGAGGCCATATTTGCGCGTGGGCGCTGGTCTGAGCCTGAGAAGATCATATCTTCGGTCTTTCGACCGCGCAGTAAACTATAGGCTTGTTCCCCCAACACCCAGCGGATGGCATCGGCGATATTGGATTTTCCTGAACCGTTGGGGCCGACGACGGCGGTGATTTCATCCGGGAAGGCAAAAATCGTCCGGCTGGCGAAGGTTTTGTACCCGTACATCTCGAGCAATTTCAGACGCGCTGCCATGCCTATCCTCTACGCCACAATTTCCAGCCGGCGCAGCGCATCCTGCGCAGCGGATTTGGTCGCCGCCTGTTTGCTCTGTCCAGAACCAGTGCCAAACACTTTTCCGTCCACCATTACGTCCACGATGAATTCACGTGAATGATCCGGACCACTGGTGCTTCGGGTTATGTATTGGGGAGTTGAAAATCCTTGCGCCTGCACCCATTCCTGGAGCAGGCTTTTGGGGTCGTCGATGCGGTGGTTGATCAGGACAGTCTCGATGGCATTCTCCAGCATGGGAAAAATGAATGTGCGCACCGCCTCAATGCCTGAATCCAGGTAGACGGCGCCGACCAGGGCTTCAAATGTGTCACATAAAATTGCAGAGCGCTCTCTGCCGCCCGAAGCGGCTTCACCGCGCCCCAGGCGCAGCGCCTTGCCCAGCTCAATCTGCCGTGCAAAGGCGGCCAATTGCTCGGTATAGACCAGCGCAGAGCGCAAGCGGGTCAGGTCACCTTCAGGCATCTCGGGGCAGGTGTTATACAGCCAGGCGCCGACGACGAAATCCAATACGGCATCGCCCAAAAATTCCAGACGCTCATTGTCTTCCAAAGCCTCAACATGTTCATTGAGGTAAGAGCGATGGGTGAGGGCGCGGCTGAGCAACAGCCATTCGTTAAAGTGTAAATCTACGCGCGCTGCAAATTCCAGAGGTGTTTCCTCAGGCCGGGTTGCATTGGAATTTTGTTCCATTTACCCTCCCAAGAACTCAGGGAGCGCTAGACACCCAGCGGTAGCCAGTTAGCGCGGCTCGGGTGGCTGGCGTTCCATCAGTTCTCTTATGATGAATAATTTGCTTTCAAACCTAAGCCGGTCAATATTAACACAATTGGGTCAGGAAGTCCATTCTTGAGTTTCTGGCAGGCAGCCCAGACCAATGCAGCGGTGGGTTCCACATAGAAACCGCGCTGCGCCAGGAGGTGATAAGCGGCAAGCAATTCATCTTCGAGGACGGTGACATATGTGCCGCCGTGCGGTGGTATTTCTCGGATCAGGGCTTCAGCCTGAACGGGATAACGCACGCGAACGCCTTCAGCGATGGTTGGGCTTTCCGGGATATCCTGGATGGCCTCCAATCCACCCTGGAAGGCGGCAGCCAGCGGCGCACAGCCCTGTGATTGCACGCCGACATAGTACGGCAGATTCTTTATCACGCCGGCATTTTTCAAGGCTGCGAATCCACGCACCAGTCCCAGCATCAACCCGCCATGCCCGGAGGGAGCAAAAACCGTTTTGGGCGCCGCACCGAGCTGCTCCACAATTTCATAAGCGATGGTGGCCAGACCGGCGATGCCCATCGGCATATAGGCATGACTGGCATAAATTGCCCCACGTTTCACTTCATTTAATACTGCTTTAGCTGCCTCGATTCGGGGACCGGGGACGGGAATCAGCTCTGCGCCGTAGTTTTCGATCTGGACGCGCTTGGGGCCGGAGGCGGATTCTGGCACGAAAATGCGCGCGCGGATTCCAGCGCGAGCGGCATACGCTGCGAAAGATGCACCGGCATTCCCGGAGGAATCCTCAACCGCCGATTCAGCGCCGCGGGCCAACAATTGGCTGACCAATACTGCGCTGCCGCGGTCCTTGAAGCTGCCGGATGGATTGAGCGATTCCATCTTCATCCCAATTTTGCGCCCGTCGTCATCGGTCAGCCAGAGGAGGGGCGTGTTTCCCTCACCGAGAGAGATCACTGGAGCGCCGTGAAACAGGCTGAAAGCGTGCCGATATCGCCAGTAGCCGGGCAAGCCCGGCTCTATTCGCTCTGGGCTGAAATCTGGAGGAGCGTCAAAATCAAATGTCCCACCGCAAGCCGGGCAGATATAAGGCAAACCCTGATGAGGGTAGGGTTCAGCGCAACGTCGACAGCGTATAACAGCCATAAACAGGAATCTCCTCGTAAAGCACCGCAGGTGGTGGAGCGCGGTTTCCCCAAGCAGAAATTATACCTGCTTTCTGCTATAATTCTCCTTCGTGAGCTTTCAAGTTGCCGGGCATCAGACCGAGGGGTACATCATCAGCACAGAAGTGTTCGAAGGTCCATTGGACCTTCTCTTGAATTTGATAGAACATTCCGAACTGGATATTACCACCCTGGCATTGGCGAAGGTCACCGATCAATACCTGGCTCATCTCCAAACGCTCAAGAATCGCGACCCGGCTGAGGTCTCGGCATTCCTGGTCATTGCAGCCCGTCTGGTGCAGATCAAATCCGCAGTGCTGCTGCCTCGCCCTCCAGCCAGCGCACAGACCGCTGATGAGGAAGATCCGGGCGAGTTGTTGGCTTTGCAGTTAATCCAATATCGGCGCTTCAAGCAGCTTGCCGCCTGGCTGCAACAGCGTGAAGAAGCCGGGATGCACACTTATCTGCGCCTGAATGCGCCACCTATTAAACTGGATACGCATGCGGATTTGAGCGATTTCAGTTTACAGGACCTGGCGCGGTTGGCCAGAGAAATATTTGTTAAACAAACTGATCTGGAAGATCTGGCTCAGGTTGTGTCCATGTCCCGGGTGACCATACGCGAGAAAATCAACTTGATCCTTGAAGCGTTGAAAGCCAAAGGGAACGCAAGTTTTCGCCGGCTGGTTCATTCAGGCAGCAAGCTGGATCTGGTGATCACCTT
>CAZCBJ010000131.1:0-10546 GCA_964496705.1 uncultured Anaerolineaceae bacterium
GTGAATCGCCTTCGGAGGGCACGCGCCCCATTTCTCCATAAATATACCCGCCCAATGTATCCGCGCTTTCCTTATGGATATGGGTTCCCAGTAAATCATTCAGGTCGCCCAGGTCAATGCGGCCGCTGAGCAGATACTCTTCAGCAGATATTCGCTCGGACATGCTCTCTTCGCCCTGGTCATATTCATCGCGGATTTCGCCGATGATCTCCTCCAGGACGTCTTCCAGCGTGACCAGCCCCGCCACACCACCATATTCATCAACCACAATGGCCATGTGCATGCGTTGGCTGCGCATTTCGCGCAGCAGCTCATCCACCTTCTTGGCTTCCGGCACAAAGTAGGCCGGGCGCAGCAGGCTGCGGATGGTCAGGGAATCCCCTCCCTCGGTCTGCAGTTTGAGCAAATCCTTGGCGTACAGCAGCCCGATCACGTTATCGATGTTTTCCTCATACACCGGCACGCGCGAATGGCCTGCCATCAGGATGCTGCGGATGGCCTCGGTGGGTGAGGTATTGACGTCCAGCGTCAGTATGTCAATGCGCGGAACCATAATCTCGCGGCACAGCGTGTCGCCAAACTGAAAGATGGAATAGATCATCTTCTTTTCGCCGGTTTCCAATGTATCTGTCTCCTGGGTTTCCACCAGCCAGGTCTTCAATTCATCCTCGGTGACGCTGTTGAAATTGCGCGGCGCCACATTGGGCGGCGCCAGCCGGATCAGCAGCCAGGTAAATGGGCGCAGCGCGTAGTCCAGCAGGCTGCCGAAGGGGGTCAACTGCAGCGCCCAGCGTTCGCTGTTGCGGTTAATCATCCGTTCCAACAGCGACTCGACCGCCACCAGAATGAAAGCTGCGGCTACGAGCCAGAGGAGCGAAATGGCCCATCCGCGCGTTGGGGGCAGCGGGCTGGTTAGCAGCCAGGCGATACCGGCGAGGAGGAAATGGCATGCGATCAGCGCCATGCGCAGCGCTATGCGCAGGCTGGGGCGGCGTAATAAATTGACCGTGCGGTCTACTGCATTGGGAAATTGGTCGCGCAGTTCCAGCAGGCGCGACTGATTGGTCTGCATCAGACAGAAACGTGTCACCACGATGAGCAAGTCGAGCAGTAAAATCACAGCCAGGAGCAGCCAAAAGGCGTCGTTCACTTCGCTCCATTTTCCTGGGTGTTTTTGTTCCCTTCAGCGCCGCAAGCGGCGTGATCATCTGCGCCCTTCTTGCCAAGAGGACGGGCTGGCACACCCACCACGGTGGTGTGCGGGGGCACATCGTGGGTCACCACCGCCCCGGCGCCGGTGCAGGCGCCTTCGCCCACGCTCACCGGCGCGACCAACATGGTGTCTGAGCCGATGAACACCCCGGCGCCAATCTCGGTCCGGTATTTATGCACCCCGTCGTAATTGCAGGTGACCGTTCCTGCGCCGATGTTGACCTCTTCGCCGATGTTCGCGTCGCCGATGTACGAGAAATGCCCCATCTTGGTCCCCGGACCGAGGTAGGCATTTTTCACCTCGCCAAAATTACCCATGTGCACGTGGTCGGCCAGATGGGCGCCTTTGCGCAGGTGGGCGAAGGGCCCCATCTCAACGTGATTTTCCAGCACCGCCCCTTCGAGCACGGCGTACAGCAGCGTGCAATGGTCGCCGACCTGACTATCCTGGATCATGGTTTCCGGTCCGATCACGCAGCCACTGCCAATGCTCGTCTTGCCGCGCAGGTAGGTGTTGGGCCACAAGACGGTGTCTGGCGCGATGGTCACGCCGGCTTCGATGAAAACGCTGCCGGGATCGATCATGGTCACGCCGTTCAGCATGTGGCGGGTGTTGATCCGTTTGCGCATGATGACCTCAGCCTCGGCGAGATGGACGCGGTTGTTGATGCCCAAAAATTCGGCAGGGTCGTCCATCGCCACCGCCTGCACGCGGTTTCCATCTTTGACGGCGATTTCCACCGTGTCGGTCAGGTAGTACTCGCCCTTGGGTGAGATCGGGATGCGTTCCAGGGCTGCCCACAGCCATTCTGATCGAAAGCAGTACACCCCCACGTTCAATTCGCGCAGGGCGAGGATTTCGGGTGTCGCCTGGGCTTCTTCCACCACCGCGCGCACGCTGCCATCTGGATTGCGTACCACCCGTCCAAATCCGCGCGGGTTGTCCAGCGCCATGCTGACCATGCTCATCGGTCCGGAATTGGCTTGTTGTATGTCAACCAGTTGATGTAAGGTGTGTGCGGTGAGCAGGGGCATATCGGCGTAGATGACCACGACCAGATCCGTTTGCCCGCGCAGCAGCGCCTCGCAGGTGCGCACGGCGTGACCGGTGCCCAGTTGCTTATCCTGGATGACGAAGCGCGCCGCAGCTCCCACCGCCTGCTGGACGGTTTCGGCGCCGTGTCCGATTACCACCACCGGCAGTTCATCACTCACCCCCGCGGCGGCTTGCAGCGAATAGTGAATCAACGGCTCACCAGCCAGCGGATGCAGCACTTTGGGCAAGCTGGATTTCATCCGCGTGCCTTGCCCGGCGGCCAGAATCACGGTGGTTATCTTCATCGCCAATCTCCTTAAACCAACCTCCCAGAAGCTGTGCGCTTCTGGTTGGAAAAAAATGCATCGGGTGAGGGGCAGGTCATTAAAAAGTAGCCGGTACATCTGGCGCAGCGGTTGTGCTGTGCAACTAACATGATTATATACTCTCTATGACTGTGCGCTGCGTCGCTCGTTTTTCAGGCTGGGGCGCCTGGATTCGAACCAAGATCCACAGATCCAAAGTCTGGTGTGCTGCCATTGCACTACGCCCCAGGGTAAGACGAAATTTTATCATAAAACCCTTTTTCAATAAAGCACGCTAGGACGGATGTTGGGCATGAAATTGCTGCGCGGCGCGGATGCGCCTGCTCAACGCCGGGTGGTCGTACAACAAAACCTCCACCCATCGTTCCGGTTCGGCTTCGGCCAGGTTCTGATTGGCCAGCCGGGCAAAGGCTGAGGCGAAGGCTTCGGCTTTGCCGGTCATTTGCAGAGCGTATTGATCCGCCAACCGTTCGCGCCAGCGAGAGAACCAGTTTTCCAGGGGAAGGGTGACCAGCCCGAACAACGCCACCACCAGCGCCAGCAGCGGCATGGCGCTCACATCCGCCGGCGAAGCCAATCCCATCTGCCGCGCTCCCCAATTGAGGGCCAACCCGGCCAGGAAAAAGCCCAACAGTGTGGTCAGTCCACTGAACAGGATCAGCCAGAGCACGTCGCGGTGGATGTGGTGACCCAGCTCATGTGCCAGCACGGTTTCAATTTCATCCGCGGTGAATTCGTTGATCAGCGTGTCGCCCAGCACAATGCGCCGCGTGTTGCCGATGCCCATCAGCGCGGCGTTGGCAGCCTTGGTACGGCGGCTCATGTCCATCTTGAACACACCCTTTACATGCGCTCCGGCCCGCGCTGACAGCTTCATCAACCGCTCAGCGAGCCCGGCGTGTTCCTCAGCCAGCGGGACGAATTTGTAAAACAATGGTGCGATCAATACCGGCGCCAGGTTGGCCAGCAGCACGTTGAACAGCAGCATGAACCCCGCCGCCCACAACCACCAGGTCTGGGGGAAAGTGCGTAATACAAGATAAACCACCTGGATCAGCAGCATTCCGATCAGCCCGCCCACCAGTATGCTCAAGAATTGATCCTTCACCCAGCCCTTCATCGTCTGGTTGGACAACTCAAAGCGGTGGGGAAGGACAAACTGGGTGAAATAGGTCAGCGGCAGGTTGATCAGATAATAGATCCAAACAAGGACCACCGCGAAGCCCAGCACTTGCAGCCAGGGTTGGGTGGTGAGCTGTTCCAGCAACAACTGCAGGGTGAGCGACGCCCCGCTCAACAGCCAGGCCAGCAGGTAAATTCCACCCACGGTCAGATCCACCAACAGCAGGCGCCGTTTGATACGCGCGTAGATTTTGGCTTTTTCCTGGCGGGATGGGTCAATGCTTGCGGTTTGCATCATCATTTCCTCTATCTACATTATATATCAGCCCTTGGATGCTATAATCGTGCCACCCCAATCTTTCATATAGGAGCCAGTCATGTTGACATCACGTGAAATTGTAAAGCGCACGCTGTTATTTCAAGGAGCGCCGCGGTTGCCTTATGATCTTCCTCCCCGATACGGCACGGATTTTCACTGGGACGGGATGCACCCCTCGCCGGACGACCGCCCTTCCAGTGGGGTGGATGAATGGGGCAGTGTCTGGCAAAATATGGGCAACACCAGTCTGGGCGAGGTCAAAGATTTTCCCATCAAGGATTGGTCGGACTTTGAGCGCATGACCATCCCGGATATCACCGCTCCGCATCGCTGGGCGCATCTGAGCGACCTGCGCGAGAGGGCGGGGGATAAATTTGCTCTGATGGGAATTGTTTCCATTTATGAGCGCGCGCATTTCCTGCGCGGATTACAGAATGTGTGGATGGATATACACGATCATCCGGCTGAGCTGGACCGCTTGCTGGATGTGTTCGTGGAGATGAACTTGTACGCCATCCAGCGCTATGCCGAATTGGGGGCGGATGGAGTGATCATGGCGGATGACTGGGGCTTGCAGAACCGGCTGATGATTTCGCCCAAAGCCTGGCGCGAGCACTGGAAGCCGCGTTATGCGCGCATTTTTGGCGCCGCCCGGCAGGCTGGGCTGCACACTTTCCTGCATTCATGCGGCTATATCGTCGATATCCTCGATGACCTGATCGAGATTGGCCTGGAAGCCGTTCATATGGACCAACAGGAGAACATGGGTCTGGAGCTGCTGGGTGAGCGCTTTGGCGGGCGGTTGACCTTTTTCGCGCCGGTGGACATTCAGAACACGATGGCCTGGGGCACGCTGGATGAGATTCGCGCCTACTGCCGCCGCATGGCTGCCACGCTGGGCCGCCCCAACGGCGGTTTCATCCCGCGCTGGTACGGTGACTGGTACGGCCACCGCTCCGAAGCCATTGATGCCATGAGCGAAGAATTCCTCAAAATCTCACGCGGGGAATAAGAGTCTCACTGGGATGAAAAGGATGAAAGAGATGAAAAGGATGTTTTTCTAAACACCTCGCCATTTTCTCGGAAAAGAACTTTTGACTCTGAAAGATTTGGAGCGAGTATGGGATTTTTACATGAAGACTTGACGCGAAAGATCATCAAAGCGTGTTTTACGATCAGCAACGAGATTGGATGTGGATTTGTGGAGCAGGTTTATCAGAACGCATTGGCAATCGAGTTGCAGATACAGGGGCTGCAATGTGCTCAACAGGTGCCCTTGAAAGTTTACTACCGCAATCAGGAAGTGGGCTCCTTTTTTGCAGACATGATTGTCGAGGGTAAAGTTCTCCTTGAATTGAAGGCCGTTAAGCAAATTCTGCCAGAGCATGTAGCGCAAATCATTAATTACATCTATGCTGGAAAAATTGATGTGGGGTTTCTGATTAATTTTGGCAAGCCTCGTTTGGATTATCGGCGGTTTGATAATGAGATTGGTGAACAGAAGCGCCTGCAAACTCGCAATCGTGTATTTCCCTGAAAGTCTTTACCAATAATCCATCCCTTTTATCTTTTTCATCGCTTTCATCCCAGTTCAATTTTCCTGGTCTCTACGCTCATGGGTTCCAGGTCGTATTCTCCGGCGTGAACGATTTTATCGTTCTGTTTTACGAATACCATCGCGTTTTGCGGTGAACTGAGCAGGTTGAAGATGAACAGCATGGCCTGATCGCCGGATACCAGCAGCGACGCCCACAGGTTGGGATTGTTTTTTGAAATGATGTGCTGCGCGCCCAGCCTGGTCAGCAGGTTGACCAGCATCCATTCATGCTCGCGCATGGCATGCATCCAGGTCAGCCCGCAGACAATCGTGCTGCCTCCGCCCAGAATTTGTGCCTGCCAGGCGATCACCTCGCCCGTGTTCGCGTCTTCGCCAAGCTTTTGCGCGCCTGACGGCAGCCTGCGGAACACAAACGCGCTGCCGCGCACATTGTCCACCCCTGCGATGGCTGGTCGCTGAACATAAGTGCTGGAGGCGAGCTGCTGCGGATTTCCCAGGAATTCCAGCAGCAGGCGGCATTCATCCAGGTTTTCATCCAGCTCAGGCAGCACCCCGAAGATCAGCGCTTTACCGCCATTCTGCAAAAAGCGCACCAGCCGCTCCTGCTTGCTGCGAGCCATGCTGCAGGAAGAGACCACCATCAGCGGAGTGCGCGTGTCGTTGATCCAGTCCTCCGCCCGCAGGTCCACCAGCTCGGGTGAGTAGCTGGCGCAGAAAGCGGTGGTCAGCGGACCTTTGCGCCAGAAATCCCAGGCTGCCGGGGGTGTGAACAGGAACCTGCCGCCCTGCCGCCAGTAATGCTCGGAGCGAGGCGCTTCAAAGTCCAGCGCCAGGCGCACGTCTGCCACGCGGCGCGCCTCCGCCAGCCAGGGATGCTGCTTGAGCAGATCGCCCAGCGCCTTCTGAGCGCGGTAGAGCGGGCGCACTTCGCCATCCGCGCCAATCGAGGCGCCGTAATCGTACAGATCGGTGGTGTTGCCTGCGCCGGGTGGGTTGGGGCCGCCGGTGAAAATATAAAAATTATGCCCCTTCATGCCCAGCCCGAGGTGGGTCAGGTAGGCGGCTTGCGCGTCCCATTCGGTGACTGGCGGCCAGTCCGAGGCGCTGCCGCCGGGCATCTCGAACACACTGGGCGGGTAGCCCATCAAACGCAGCATTTCCAGCGAGGTGAAGCAGCGCGCCGCGTACTGGGGGGTGGGGTTGTTCTGCGGCCAGGTCTGATCGAGGATGTAGTAGTGATCCGAGCCGAGCAGGAATTGTTGCCCCAAGCGCTCAGCCGTTTCGAGGAAATGCGCGTTCATGTTGGGATTGCCGGAGTTATGGATGAACGGCGTGTCGATGCCCTGCGCGCGCAGCAGTTCCACCAGCGCCGCAGCATACTCGGCGATGGTGCCCAGGTAGAAATCGAAGTAATCTTTCCGCGCGCGAATTTGGGCTCGGCGTTGGCTGCCGGACGGGTTGGGCGGGAGGACCTGGTTGAAGGATGAATAGCGGCTGCCGTAGGCCCGGTTGAGCAGCTCCACCTGCCCGTAGCGTTGTTCCAGGAAGCGTGGGTAGCGGCCGTCCGCCTGCCCAAAACCCATCGTCACCGGGTGGTAATCCCAGGTCCCAAACCATTCGTGGATGCCCGCCAGTTCGTTGTCGAATTGCAGCATGGCGATTGGTCCACCACGCGACACGGTGTATTTGGCCAGCCGCGGGCCAATCACGGCAAACCAGTTTTGCACCTTATCCATAAATAATGGATGTAGGTAGGAAACCGAAGATTTACGAAAAATGCGCCCGCGGTAATCGCGCGCCAGCAGCCCGGGATATTTCTCGCACAGCCAACCCGGCAGCCCGTCGTAGATCAGCTCGGAGTATTGGTAAGGTCCTGGTCGGGCGGCCACATACAACCCTTCTTCTAATGCAGTTTGCAGAAATCCTTCCAGGTCCAGGTGGTCTGCGGTTTCGCCGAAGACGAAGCTGCCTTCGCGAGGTTCGTGGAGCAGCCACGGCACGTAGGTGGCGAGACAGTTGCCGCCGGCTTCTTTAAAGAGGCGCATCCGTGTGCGCCAGTCCGCTTTCGGCACACGAAAATAATGAAACTCGCCCGAGTAGAGGTAAACCGGCTGACCGTTGATGCGGTAACCGGTGCGGTCGAAGGTGATCGGTTGCATGGGCAGCTCCTGAAAGGGGATGAGGGTAAATCTATTATAATCACTGCATCCCAGATTCATGGATGGGAGGAAGAGATGATTCTCAATCGCCAGAAGTATATGGACAAGGTGCGCGGATGCTGGATGGGCAAGAACATCGGCGGTACGCTGGGCGCGCCATTTGAGTGGCGCCGCCAGGTCAACCAGGTCAGTTTTTATACCCAGGAACTGGGAGGCGACCCGCTGCCCAACGATGACCTCGACATCCAGCTCCTGTGGCTGGTGGCGCTGGAGGAGCAGGGGGTGGAGATTGACTCCCACCTGTTGGGCGAGTACTGGCTGTTGTATGTCACGCCCTACTGGTCGGAATACGGCAACGCCAAAATTAACCTGCGCAGCGGACTGCTGCCGCCCCTTTCGGGCTCTTACTGCAACCCCTATAAAGATTCATGCGGCGCATTCATCCGCTCCGAAATCTGGGCTTGCATCGCTCCCGGCGACCCGAAACGCGCTGCCCGCTATGCCTATGAAGATGCCATCATCGACCACGGCGACGGCGAGGGCACTTATGCTGAGGTGTTCTGCGCGGCGTTGGAAAGCGCAGCCTTTGTCGTCCAGGATATCCCCACGCTGGTTGACATCGGACTGTCGTATATCCCTTCCGATTGCGGGGTGGCCGGGGCGGTGCGGCTGGCGATGGATTGCCACCGGCAGGGGCTGAGCTGGCTGGAGGCGCGCCAGCGCATGCTGGAGCAGTTCCGCGGCAGCGCCTTCCTGGGCAGCCTCCATTTCGTTTCTGCAGAGGATCAGGCGCGCGGATTTCATGAGGGCAGGCTGGGCTGGGACGTGCCTTCCAACATCGGCATGCTGCTCATCGGACTGCTGTACGGCGAAGGTGACTTTGCCCGGACGCTGTGTGTGGCGGTCAACTGCGGGGAAGATACCGACTGCACTGCCGCCACAGCCGGTTCAATCTTCGGCATCTTGCGCGGAGTTGAAGCCATCCCTGACCGCTGGATTGCGCCGATTGGCAAGAGCATTAAGACTGCCTGCCTAAACCTGGGCGAGCTGGGTTACTTTGGCAACCAGCTTCCCCAGGATGTGGAGGATATGACACTGCGCACCGCGCGCATCGCCCGCCAGGTGTCCGCCCGCTTTGGCAGCCCGCTGGAGATCAGCGATGCCCCCGGCGACCTCACCGACTTGAATGTGGAAAACCTGAAAGCCGGCCGGCTGTTGTCCACGTTGTACGCCAGCTTGGGCGGACCGCGCTACCACTTTGACTTCTTCGATGTTAGCCTGGATTACGGCGGCTCGCCTGTCATCCGTGCCAACACACCCCGACCGCTGCGGCTGACCATCTGGAATACCTATAAGACCCAGGCTAGCCTGAAGCTGCGCTGGTTGGTTCCCGAAGGCTGGCAGGTGTCGCCCTCTGCGCAGGGCCAGGTGTTCATGCCGGTTCTGGGCGCGGCTGGCAATCCGCTAAACCTGGATTTCACTTTGCTGGCGGAGCGGATCAGCGAAAGTCCGCTGCGGCTGGCGGTTGAGATTGTGGTGGACAGCCGTTCGGCGGTGATGATCGTTCCAGTGGTTTTCCTTCAAGATTTTTCGGTCTCATCCCAATGATCATTCCCATCCAGGAGATTGCGCATGTCCACTGAATTGAAAGGCATTGTCATGGCGGTGCTGATCGCGCCGCAGGCGGGCTCTTTTCTCACCAACCGGCAACCTTCGGTTGAGGTGACCCAGGAAGGTTTGATCGGCGACCAACGCCATTTCGGTATCACCTTCCCGTCCAATTCGCGCCAGCAGCGTTATCCCCGCGGTACGATCATCCGCAATTTTCGACAGGCTTCGATTTTGTCCAATGAAGAATTGCGTCTCATCGCGGCTGAGATTGGCGTTGAGGGGTTGGCGCCGGAATGGTACGGCGCGAATCTGCTGGTCGAAGGCATCCCCAATCTGACCCTGCTGCCGCCGTCCAGCCGGCTGCTTTTTTCACAGGGCTGCACGCTGGTGGTGGACAGCGAGAATCTGCCCTGCGGTTATGTGGCCCAAGCGGTGCGCGACCATCTACCCGCGCCGTCGCTGACCGATACCGCCTTCATCCGCGCTTCGTTGCACCGCCGCGGCGTGGTGGCCTGGGTGGAACGCGCCGGGATCATCGCGGTCGGCGATGGGGTGAGCGTGCTGCTGCCCGATCAGCCGCCGTATCCACTTGCGATTCCTTGACGACTCGTCATTCTTCTGATAGACTCGCTGCGCTTGCGGGAGGGCAGTTTGCACCTGAAACCCGGTGACTGTTCCGGTCATCCTTGCCATTCAAGCCGGGTTTTGGTATAATTCTGCCCGCTATTAAGGCAACTTAACAATTCACCCGCCGACGTAGCTCAATCGGCAGAGCAGCCGCCTTGTAAGTGGCAGGTTACGGGTTCGATTCCCGTCGTCGGCTTCGTTGCAGGCTGGTGAGTGGATGGTTTCGGCGAAGCCACCCGCTCGCGAGCCGGCAACGGTTCGAGCAAGGACGGTTACCCAAGTGGCCAAAGGGGACTGACTGTAAATCAGTTGGGCAAAGCCCTTCGAAGGTTCGATCCCTTCACCGTCCACTGGGCCAACAGCCCCCGGCGAATGCTGTGGGGCGGCCGGGTGACGGCAAGCCCTAATAGCTCAGTTGGTAGAGCGCACCCTTGGTAAGGGTGAGGTCATGGGTTCAATTCCCATTTAGGGCTCTTATTGCCGGTGTAACAAAACGATATTCTGTAATCATTGTGAAGGAGATGGAGAATGGCGAAGCAAAAGTTTGAGCGGAATAAGCCGCACTTGAATGTGGGC
>CAZCBJ010000132.1:0-10512 GCA_964496705.1 uncultured Anaerolineaceae bacterium
AACGTGAAGTGACCACGCTGTTCTACATCGACGGCTACTCGCAGCAGGAGATCGGCGATTTCCTCGAGCTGCCAGCCAGCACGGTTAAAAGCCGCCTGCACGCCTCGCGCCGGCGGCTCAAAGAAAGGATGTTGAACATGGTGCAGGAAGAATTGGGCGCCAACACCCTGCCGCAGGATTTCTCGCGCGACATCACCGGGCGCGCGTTGGAGCGCGCCCGCCAACTCAATCAGGAACGCCAGTTCGAGCAGGCCGAGCAGGTGCTGCGCGGCGTGCTGCAAGAGCAGCCTGAGCACCCCCGCGCGCTGCTGGAGCTCAACCGCGCGCTGATGCGCGGACAGGTCTACGGACAGGCGCGCTGGAACCTGCTGCCCGAGCTGGCCCGCCAGGGGCGGCTGATCCTCCAGAGCAGTGCGGATGAAACCGTCCGCGCGCAACTGGCGCAGACCCTGCTGGCCATCCCAGCCATGCCGCAGGCGGTGGAGTTCCTGCAGGGTTGGATTGCGCAGGCCGGGCCGGGGCTGGAGCGACTGGGCATGTTGGCCTGGGCGCTGGCCTGCTGCGGCGATTACCAGCAGGCTGAGGATCGCTGGGATGATCTGGCGGTGCTAGCCGAAGCCGCGCAGCCGCAGACGGTGTTGGCCGGGCTGACCACGCCTGTCACCGCGCTGGTGGACTGCTTCAGCGTGGCGGGCGAACCCGCCCGCGCCTGCAAAGTGGCCGGGCAGGGCTGGCAGATTGTCCAGCGGGCGGCGCGGCGCAGCGGCGCAACGCTGACCGACCCGCATGCCTGGATGAGCATCGCCTGCAAGGCCGGGCTGGAGCTGGACGATACGGCCCGGGAGGCGCTGGCGTTTTGCACGTCGGCGGACGCGCTCAGCCGCGGCGCGGCAATCACTGTGCGCGCCTGGGTGGACGACCCGCAGCAGGTGCGGGCGGAGTGGTTGGGCTGGGTGCGCGAGCGCACCGAAGCGGGCGAATGGCAGTGGATCGAGGCGCTGCGCCTGCCAATGATCACTGCGCTGCGCCAGCGCAAAGCCAGCCTCGATCAGAGCGAGCTGGCCGAGGCCACCTGGCGCCTGTTGAGCCAATCCTCCGACCCCGCGGCAGCCGATGCGCTGCGTTGGTGGAACCTGGAGCGCTTCAATTATTTTGGTTACGTTGACCGCGGAGATTGGGCGGCGGTGGAACGCCTGGCCCGCCAGGGCTTTGCAAAAGGAGCAGAGCTGGGCGCATCTGGGTTGATCCTGGCAGCCGTGGCGCGCGGCGAGCCCACCCCGCCGGAGGTCGTGCGCATGGTGGCCGAGCAGGGGGTGTCCAGCGTGGACGATTACGGCTTGTGGGGCTGGTACGTCATCGCGCGCGAGGCCGCCGCGGACGGCGATGGGCCTGCTGCTTTTGACGCGTTGCAGCGGGCGGCGGATTACTGGGCCAACCCGCCTGGCTGGCCGCTGGACTACATGGAGAACGACACCCGCTGGGGCGCGCTGCGCGCGTCAGAGGAATTCCGGCAGATCATCGCTGAAAAGCGCAGCCGCATCGGCCCACTGCGCGGCTCGCTGCATTACTTCCCGGGATGGTAAGAGGGGCTATCAGCCGTCAGCTCTCAGCTATCAGTGGAGCAGCCGCGGAGAGGTAAAATTCACTGGGATGAAAAGAATAAAAGGGATGAACAGGATTGGGCTTTTTTCTTATCCTGTTTATCCTGTTCATCCTGTTCGTTTCTTTCTCTTCCCACCAGACGAAGAATTCACCAGGATGAAAAGGATAAAAGGGATGAACAGGTTTTTTTATCCTGTTCATCCCTTTCATCCCAGTTCGTTTCTTTCTCTTCCCACCAGACGAAGAATTCACCAGGATGAAAAGGATAAAAGGGATGAACAGGTTTTTTTATCCTGTTCATCCCTTTTATCCCAGTTCGTTTTTTCACTTTCTGAGAGCTGACGGCTGACAGCTACCGACAACTGACAACCGGCAACCGACAACCCTCCTACCCCACCCGCCCGACGATCTCCTGCCAGGTCTCGGCAAAGACGCCGCTCAGCTCGCCGCCCAGCTTGCGCGGATTGGAGCCGAGGATGGCCAGCTTGACCACCTTGACCAGCGCGGACAGCCCCGGATCGCGCAGCGGCAGCGCCTCGAGATAATTGAACAGCGCCTCGCGCTCAGCGCGCTTGCCCAGCAGCCCGGCCACACAGCGGTCGGCAAAGCCGGGCGGGATTGGCCCGTCCCACGCCTCTTCCTCCGGCGGCTGGAACGACTCGGCGGCGGCCATCTTCTCGCGCGCCTGCTGGTCGGCCTGGCGCAGGTGCTGCACCGCCGCGTCCACGCCGTTCTGGCGCGCATCGCGCAGCACGGCGATCATCATGCTCAGCGCTTCCATCGCCTCGCGCGGCGCGCTCTGCCCGGATTCCTGGATCAGCGCGCCCAGCAGCAGCTCGGCCTCCTGGCTGAGCAGCTCGTTGCGGCGCTTGCGCAGCACCTTCTCCAATTGGTCGAGGCTGGAAGCCTGCAGCAGCTCGCGAACCGCCTCGCCCACCGCTTCGGGTATCTCCACCTGCTGCCCGGCCGCGCCTGCGCTGGTAATGCCTTCCAGGATGGCCTTGAGCGCCTCGGCGTAGGGGTTGTCGGCGGGCAGGTTGGGCTGCTCGCCGTCCAGCACAGCCAGGATAGCCGAAAACAGCTCGATCTCGGCGGTGAAATCGGAGAGCAGCGACTGCTGGTAGGCCTGGCGCGCGCTCTGCGCCCACTGACCGCGTTTTTCGGGCGCCACAGTCATCACCGCGATGGTGTTGACCACCA
This sequence comes from uncultured Anaerolineaceae bacterium, assembly GCA_964496705.1. Lineage (GTDB taxonomy): Bacteria > Chloroflexota > Anaerolineae > Anaerolineales > Anaerolineaceae > CAZCBJ01. The sequence continues at coordinate 2,803 of CAZCBJ010000132.1, forward strand.
CCGCGCGCAACTGCTCCTTGTCCATGTGCACCGGCAGCGTGGCGCGCGGCTGGTCGGCGGGGGGCAACTGGGGCGCGGGCGGCTCGATCACCGGCGGGGCGCTGGGCAGGCTGACCTCCACCGGCGGCAGGATTGACTGGCTGGCGGGCGGCGGGGCGAGCTGCGCTTCGGCAGGAGGCGCTTCCACCGCGGCCGCGGCGGGTTTGGCGCTGTGCAGCGCCAGGCCCGGCGCCGGCTCGCCCAGCGCACTGTACAGCACCGGCAGGCCGGCCAGGTCGGGCGCGATCTCGCCCAGGCGGGCGCGGGCGCGCAGCACGGCCGCCTCCGGCGGGGCGCCGGCGATCAACGCGGCATAGAACGCCGCCCAGAATTCTTCAGCGGCGCCGGCGGGCGGGTCAAAGCGCATCGCCAGCGCGTAGGGCAGCCCCTGGCGCATCAGCGCCGCGGCCAGGTTGTTCAGCTCAACCGCCGAGCCGGCAGGGCCGTCCAGCGCTGCCAGAAAGAGCGCATCCCCCAGGCGGCTGAGCAGGTCGCGCGGGCGGATGGGCTGCGCGGCGCCGTCCTCGCGGGTGAAGCTCAGCGCAATTTGCCCCTCGGCCTGGGCGGCGCGCCCGCGGTAATGCAGCCCGCAGCCGCTCAGCCCGGTCACGGCGCGGCGCAGCTCGTCCACACTGGGCGGCGAGAGGCGCTCGAGCGCGCCGGGGTTGGCGGCAAACGCCTCCTGCATGCGCTGCCAGCCAGCCTCATCTTCCTCGGCGAAGGCGGCAAAAACGCGCAGGCTGCTGCGCGACAGGTCGGGCAGCGCGCGGCGCTCGCCGGAGGCCACGCCGCGCAGCAGGCACAGCGACGCAGCCAGCAGACCCTGCTCGCCGCGCAGAAACTCCCACAGCACCGATTCCAGGCCGGCGGAGCCCAGCGCCAGCAGCAGGCGGCGCTGTTCAGGCTCCTTCTTCATCTCCGAGGTCAGCAGGCGCTCAGCCAGCGAGCGCGGCGGAAACAGCGCTGCGTACAGCTTGACGCCGATATCGGACAGCTTTTTGGGCAGCGCGCCGCCCTTGGGCAGCGCGGGCAGGTCGCTCATCTCGAAAGTGTGCGAGACCGATTCTTCATACTTGACCAGCACGGTGCCGGTGCTGCCGGGTTTAATTGAGAGGGTCAATTCCATGGGGAATCCTTATCGAAAAGGGATGAGATGATTCTATCATAGGCGCAAAGTTGAAGAAACAAGGAAAGACCCGGATTAACGCCTGCGCAGCAGGTGGCGGGCAAGCAGCCCCAGCCACTGAACAAAGGCAGCCTGCCAGGCCCGTTCGGCGGCCAGGCGCGCCTGGCTGGCGGGCGGGCGGGGGCTGAAGGCCGCCTGGCGGTAGAGGTCGGTGGCGGATTGCAGCGCGGCCCACAGGCGCGGGCGGGATTGCAACCGCGCGGCGCAGGCATGCAGGAACTCGTCCGGGGTATCGCTGGGAGCCGAGTGCAGCCCGGCCCAGCCCAGCGCGCGGCGCACGCCCAGGTAGAGCGCCTCCTCGCGCGAGCCCGCCCGCCGGCGTCCGGCGCGGCGCTCCAGCCGTCCGCTGCCGCTGAGAAACATCAGCGCCAGCGCAGCGACCACCGCCAGCAGCAGCCCGATCAGGATCGCCAGGCTGGCCGGGGAGAGGGGCGCCTCCTCCTCCGAGGCCGGCGCGGTGGTCGGGGTGGGCAGCGTGCGCTCGCCCTCCGGGCGCGTGAAGGGGTCAAAAGCGGCGGTCGGCTCGAATTCCACCCAACCGTAACCCGGAAAATACACTTCCACCCAGGCGTGAGCGGCCGAGCGCGGCACGCGGAAACCGCCAAGCTGGTAATCGTAATCGCCCATCGCATAACCGGTGACCACGCGCGCCGGTACACCCTCGGCGCGCAGCATGACCGCCATGGCCGAGGCATAGTAGGTGCAGAATCCGCCGTGCGCCTCGAACAGGAAATAGTCCACCGCGTCGGCATTGGCCGCGGGCGGCGGGGTGTCCAGCTTGTAGGGATAATTGAGGCGCAGGTAACTTTCCACGCGGCGCGCCTTCTCGTAGGGGATGGTCGAATCGCCGGCCACGCGGCGCGCCAGATCGCGCACGCGCCACGGAAGGCTCTCGGGCAACTGCAGATAAGCGGCGCTGATTTCGGGCGGATAATCGCTGCCGGCGGCGGCCAGCTCGCTGATGGATGGGTCGGCGGCCCAGGAAACCAGCGCATAGACGGAGGGCGCGCCGCGCACCAACCCGCTGTCGTCCGGCCCAACGTAGACCAGAGCGGTGTCCTGGCTGGTGGTGAAGGGATTCTCCACTGAGAAAAGGTCCTGGTCGTGGCGGGCGAGGATCTGGAAAGACTGTTCCAGGCGGTAGCGGCCGGCGGGGGGGTCAATCGGCATGGCGCTGAGGCGCGCGTCGCGCGGCGGCGGGCCACTCCAGCCCTGCCCGGTGTAGGTGGTGAACACCTGGCTGCGCCAGTAATGGCGGCGGATGGTGCTTTTTTGCTCGCGGTGATAGGGATCGGACGGGACGGGGGTGGGATCGTTGAGCCGGACATACATGACCGCTTCCTGACCCTGGTCGGGGGGCGGACCGATCATCTCCAGATTGGGGGGTTTAGCCTGCGGGGTGGCCTCCAGCGCGCGCGGGGCGTTGACATCCGTGAACAGGCGCTCGGCGGTCTTCTCGCTGCGCTCGATCATGCGTTGGTAGATCTCACTGATCTGCCTGCGTCCCTCGGCGGTGCCGAACTGCTGGAAGGCAAGCGCGAGGAGGAAAACGATCACCGCAATGCCCGCTGCGCCGAAGCTCCATTCCAGCCCCAGCTCATCGGGATAATCGATCCTGCGCCGCTCCCAATCGCGGTTCTGAAAATTGTAAAAAGTGTGCGCCACCAGCAGGACGGTGAGCACCAGGAAGAGCAGCAGACCGCCCACGCGTTGGCCGCTCAAATAAATGTTGAGGGTCAGCAGGAAGCCGAAAGGCAGCAGCCCGTCCAGCGCCCGGCGGCGGCGCACCATCGACCAGGCCAGCCAGGCGCAGGCGTTCCAGGCCAGCAGCCCGATGAGAAAGATGAACAGACCGGTGTCGCGGATCACACCGCCGCCGGCGATCAGCGCCAGCCATCCGGCGCCGCGCTCGGCGAGGGTGACCAGGCGGGCATTCATCATCCACAGGATATCCAGGAACGGCACGGCGAGCATCACCCGCGGCGAATAGACGATCCCGCCCACCGCCTGGGCGATGACGGACAGCGAGAGCAGCAGCGAATAGAGCAGCGCAAAACGCCCACTGAAGCGCGAGACGCCCAGCAGCAGTCCGCAGCCCAGCCCGAGCAGGATGCAGGTGGTGAAGGGCGCGCTGTCCTTGACCCAGCGGGCGCGCTCGACGCTGTCAATGAACAGCCAGATCAGCCCGCCGCCCACCAGCAGGGGGATCCAGTGTTGTTTGGCAAATGCGACGAGGCGCTCTTTGATCTGCATAGGCTCACGCCACCGCGCGCGGTTTTTTGCGCGCCACCACATGCCCGGTGCCGGTGGTGATGAATTCCCAGCGGCTCAGCTCGCCGTAGGAGGCGCTGATGGGTTGGATGTCTTCGGAGCGGACGACATGCCCGGCCACGCCCAGGTCGGCCAGGAAGGGCAGAAAGGCCTCAGCGCTGCCCGGACCGCCGAAGGAGCGTGGATCGAGCAGCAGCGCCTCGGCGCCGCGCGCCCCGCGTGCCTGGATCAGCTCACCCAGGCGCGGCGGCCACTTGCCGTCCAGCGAAGGGGTGACCGCCACCAGCAGGTCTTGAGCCGAGACCAGCGGCGCGGCGCGCGCCAGGGTGTCCTCAAAGGGCTGGGCGGCGGCTGGCTGCAGCGGGGCCAGCGCGCGCAGGATTTCCCACTGGTGCGGCTGGCCGGGCTGGGGCATCACCATCTGCGGCGCGGCGCGCCCGCCGGGGGTCAGCGCGGCGCAGGTGAACAGCCCCACCGAGAGGTGATCCTGCAGCAATTGGGCGCTGAGCGAGGCCAGCAGGACGATCAGCTTTTCGGTGGTCGATTGGTTTCCCTCGCCCAACTGAACGGTCTGATCCAGGTCAGCCAGCAGCCAGACGGTGGAGGAGGCTTCTGGCTCGAAGGTCTTGACGAAGGGATTGTTGCGGCGGGCGGTGGTGCGCCAGTGGATGCGGCGCAGCGGGTCGCCGGGCACGTAGGGGCGGGTGGTGATCACGCTGATCGTCTCGGCGGCCAGCAGCTGGTGCAGCGGGCGGTGGTCGCCCACGCTGGAGCGGTGGGGCAGCAGGCTTTGCGGCAGCGGCGCCAGCGGGGGGTAGACGAGGATTTCCTCGGCCTGGTGGTACACCTGGCGCACGCGGAACAGGCCGAGCGGGTCGCCGGCGTGCAGCTCCCAGGGGCCGAGGGTGAAAATGCCGCGGCGGGTGCAGGTGGTGTGGGCGCGCCACTCGGACGAGCTGCCGGCGTCGGCGGCGCGCACGCTGGTGACGGTGTAGCCGGGGATGTCGGAGCGGTCGATGAATTCGGCCCACAGCACCGGCAGGGCGGATTTGTTGCGCAGCGATACGAACTCTTCCAGCTCGTCGCCCACCTGCAGCGCGGAGAAGTGCAGGCGGCGCTTGCCGCTCAGGTTGAGCGCCATGATGCGCGCCCACAGGTAGGAGAAGAGGAGCATGCCGCCCAGCCCGGCGGTGGAGGCGGCTGAGACGCGCCCCGGCGCCAGCAGGTACCACAGCAGCGCAGCCAGGAAGGCAGCCAACAGCGGCCACTGGCGAAACTCCAGCGTGACGGTGCAGTCGGGACGTTCGAAGCGGAAGAGGCGCAGGCGTCGGCGGGCAGGCGGCCTGGAGGGGGAGCGCATGAAGATAATTATATCGTCATGTTGCGCTTACAAATGTTTCCAACCCGCCGCAGGATATGAATATTTTTCTGATCCTGTCCATCCTGGTTATCCTGTTCAGATTCCTGTTTTCGGAGCTTGTGAACAGGATGCACAGGATGCACAGGATATGGATATCTTTTTATCTTTTCTGATCCTGCCCATCCTTACTGCCCGCGGGCGCGCTCGTACCAAGCCTGGTTCTCGACAATCCAGCCGGCCGGCTTGTCGCCCCAGCCGCCGGGCGGGCCGACCTTCCACCAGGTGAAGCCCTCGACCTTGACCGGTCCCTCGACGATCTCGAAGTAGGTGTCGCGGCCCATGGTGTAGAGGATGTCGGCGGTGCGCGAAGGCTGGGCGCGCACGTTGAGCGGCGGCTCGGAGCCAGCCTCGGTCATCAGGTACACGTCGCCGATGCGCATGGCCAGTTTATCCGCCGGCTTGCCATCCGGCAGCAGGAAGTTGGCGGTCCACAGCGGGCGCAGGGGCGGGGTCTCGGCGTCCAGCGCGGCGCGCCAGGCCTGGTCGGTCAGGCGCTCGCCGCGCGGCTGGGTGAACTCGTAGTAGGAGAACACGCCGCCCTGGGCGATCTGCAGCTTGCCCTCCAGCGGCACGACGACATAGATGCGCTCCACATAACCCACGCCAGCCTGCAGCACCTGGTCGGGCCCGGCGCCCGACACGGCAGCGATGACCGGCACGGGCGGCTCCTCCATCTCCTGACCGTAGGCGCGGGCTTGCTCCACCTGACATTCGCTGAAGCCCAGGCAAGCCTGGATCAAGTAGCGGTCATCCTCGCTCTCGGGCAGCTTGCCGGCCAGTTCGTCGGCGGCGATGCGCCCCAATTCCTCAAACACGCCGCCCAACTGCTGCATGCCGCGCAGATAATTGTCCAGCCCGGGGGTGCCACTCATGCTCCAATCGCCGCTCTGCATGATGCCGCGCTGCATCAGCCCCTCGACGATGCTGGCGCTGATGTACGCCAGGCGGTAGAAGACCTGCGGGTTGGGTTCGACGTAAGCCGGGGCGGGGCCGGAGGCGGGCGGACCGCCGCCGCCAGCCGGCTCGGGCAGCTTGGTGTACAGCGCGGTGTCGCGCTTCAACTCAGCCCAACTGCCCAGCGCGCTGTTGAGGTCCTTGTATTCCCAGGCTTTGGTGCGCATGGCCGGCGGGAAGACCGCGCTTTTGACCGCCACCTGGGGCAGGAAGGCGTACAGCCAGCCGGAGTAGAAGCGCTGGATCCACTGCGCCTCGGGCTGGGCGTTGACCGCCTGCTGCATGCGCGCGAGCTGTTCGAGGTAGTTCTCGTAGGCGGTCTGCCCGGCCTTCTCCTGGGCTTCGAGCGCGGCCTGCGAGCCGACGGCGGCCATCACGTCCAATCCGCTGGGCACCAGGCGCTGTTTATCCATCGTGCCGACCTTGTCGAAGAGCATGTTCTGCAGGATAAAGGAATCGAGAACGAAGCGCTGGCCCATGAAGCGCCACGAGCGGCTCGGCTCCAGGCTGGAGAGGCTGTCCACGAAGGTGGAGTTGATCTGCGGTGCGGGCAGCTCGCTGAGGCGCGCCTGGAACTGCAGCCAGAGGCTCTCGTCAGCCAGACCGTCGAAGACGATGTCGGCGCCGTAGACCCTGTCCATCAGCGCGGCCAGCTCGACCGGACCGCTGTCATCAGTGGGGCCGATCAGGTAAGTGAGCACCTCGTGGATGCGGGCGTAGACCTGCGCGGCTGGCTCGCCCTCAACCTGCGCCTGGCGCAGCGCCAGGGTGACGATCAGGGGGGCGCGCGAGGGGCGCGCGGTGGGCTTTTCGGGGTTGACCAGCAGGAAATCCACCCGCCCCAGCCAGGTCATGCCCTGGAAATAGGCCTCCAGCTCGGGGTCGCCGGCGTAGTGACCGACCGGGCGGTAGGCGCCGTAATCATCCTTGAAATCGGGGATCAACACGGATTGATCCACCCCGCCGAAGGCGGCGATCTGCTTGAGCTGGGGCTGGATGCGCGCCTCCAGCTCGGCGGGCAGCGCGGCGGCGGGATCGAAAAGGCGCAGCGCCACCGCCAGGTAGGCGACAGCCAGGGCGGTATCATCAGCCACAGCCGGCAGCGACGCGGCGCGATAGGTCATCACCTGATCCAACGCCGCCCGCACCATGCCGATCATCTGCGGGCGCAGGCGCTCGCGCTCCAGCGCCTTGAGCAGCTCGTCAAAGGTCAGGTGCAGCGCGTGATAGGCGGCATCCGTGCTGAGGAAATAGGGCTGCCCGTAGAGGTCGGAGACGCGCCGGCGGATGTCGCTGAACTGCTTCTCGCGGGTGGGCACGACGACGAAACCGTTCTTGGCCAGGAAGGCGCGCTGCTCGGCGGTCAGATTTTCTGCCACGCCCAGGTTGGCGAGCTGATCGAGGCTCAGCGGCAGGCGGTAGGCGTCAGCCGCGGGGGTGGGCGGACTCCAGGCAGCCAGGCTGGTCTGGGCGGAGAAGGGCGCATCGAGGGCGGCGGTGAAGGGCGGCAGGCGTTGTCCCCCGCGCGCTACGGTGGGGGTGGGGCCGCTGACGCGCAGCGGGGTGGGCGAGGGCTTTTCAGCGGGGGTCTCGCCCGCGGCGGGCGGCGCGGCAGGCGGCAGGGTGGGGGTGGCGCGCTGCGCGGTGAGGGTGCAGCCGAGGACGAAGACAAGGGTCAGGGCGATCCAGAGCAGTTTTTTCATGGCGGCCTCCGTTATGAATACTATACCGGAGAGGGGGAGAAGAGTCAAATGCCCTCATCCCCCAGCCCATTCTCCCATGAGGCCCTCATCCCCCAGCCCCTTCTCCCATGAGGCCCTCATCCCCCGGCCCCTTCTCC
>CAZCBJ010000133.1:0-10488 GCA_964496705.1 uncultured Anaerolineaceae bacterium
GACACGCGCGTGAGGCGGCCCAGGTGCGGCCGAACGGACACGCGGGCGAAGCCGGGGGCGGCCGAATCGATGCCGACCACGGTGCGGAAGATCTCGAAGTTCGGGCTGGCGCTCCACGCATGGCAGTCCGATCGCGGCGGGTTCAGCGACGCGTCCGGCCGCTCCGCCCACGTCGTCAAACCGCGCGACAGCATGGTCTCCCATTCGCCCAGCAGGTCGAGGTAGCGGTCGCCGTCGCCGACGCGATGCACGGCGGTGTGAAGGTAGTGACGGAAGTAGTACGAGCACTGGACGAGCGACGTGTCGGCGATCGTGCGCGTCATCAGGTCGCGCGCGTCCTGGCCCGTCACGAGGCCCGCCAGCACCGCCAGCACGTTGGCGTGCTGCGAGAAGGCCTTGCGCTCGGTCGTGTCAGCAAACAGGCGGCGGCCAGCGTCCCAATACCGCGTCGGGATGGCCGTCCGCAGCCGCGTGGCCGCGTCCCGGTACTCGCCGGCCAGGGCAGGTGAGCCCAGTGCTGTCTCCAGGTGCGCCGCCCAGTCGTACGCGAGCAGGAGCTGAAGGTCGAGGGGCGCGCTCGATCCGTCGGGGCCCCGTGGCGGGACGCCGCTGCGCCACTCGCTGGTCCAGTCCACGAAATTCCACCACGGCATCGCCCTGAGCGAGCCGTCCGCCTGCTGGTGGCGCGCGTAGAAGGTCAGCACCGCCCGCACGCCCGGCAGCATGTCGCGGACAAACGCCGGGTCATCGACGTACATGAAGTAGTCGTGGACCATGCCGATCCACCAGAGCGAGAACGGCGGGATGTACTGCTGCTGCCGCGTGGGCGCCCGGCTCATCGTCGCGCCCTCGCTGGTGCGCGAGTCGTCGAGCTGGGCAATCGCGTTGCGGGCCAGCCGCGCATCGCCCGAGGTGTAGAGCGAGACGAGCACCTGGATACGGGTGTCGCCCGCGTACTGCAGCTGCTCGTAGTACGGGCAGTCCATGTAGGTTTCGTGGGCGCACAGCCGGGCCGTCCGCCACCCGACGTCGAGAATCTGCGTGAGCAGATCCGAGCCGGCGTCGAAACGGGCGCGGCGCTCGAAGGGGTAGCCCGTGTAGATGCCGGAGAGATCGTCGATGGTGAGCGGCTCCTCTCGGGTCTCGATCGTGACTTCGACGTAGCGATAGGTGCGCCACCAGAGCGGGCTGTACACGCGCCCGCCGCCGCCGTCGGCCACCACCTCGTCGAAGTAGCCGACAAACTCCTTCCCGTCGACGTCGTTGCGATTGCCCTTCTCCCCGCGCCGTGCGCCCACCGCGTACAGCGCCTCGGCGAAGCCCAGCCGGATTGTGGCTCCCGCTCCTCCGCCGTATCGCAGCACCGGATACGCCGTGGTCAAGTGGCCCTGGTCCAGGAGCACCCGGGCGCGGGTTCGGGCAGGCACGGTGAACGGCGCGACGTTGGCTGGGAACCCGGCGGGAACTTCGACCCCGGTTGCCTGGCGCACGCGGGCCAGCCGCTCGGGGCGCTCTTCCATGAAGGGAATCGTCCGCGGCACCAGCATCCAGCGGTTGGGACCATCCTGCGCCGACCGGGACGAACCGGCCGCCCGTCCATCCGGGACCGCCGGATCGGCCTGCGGCCACGCGCTGTCGTCGAACCCCGCGGTTTCCCATCCCCACGGATAGTGCGCGGCGGTGACGCGCTCGCCGGGACCCGCCACGTAGTAGCCGCGCATCTGCGCGTGGGTGAAGGCGATGGGTTCGTACGCGGTGTTCCTCGTCGCCTTCCAGGCCTTGTTGCTGTTGACGCTGCGCTCGGCGTCACCAGCGCCCTGAATCAGGAAACCCGTGCGCCACGTGACCTGCGATTCGGGGGCGAGGTCGCTGTAGTTCCACACGACGGCCGCCAGGACGTTCGTGCCCGCCTTCAAGTGCGGCGCCAGGTCTACCGTCTCGTAGCGCCAGTGGTTCAGGTCGCCGCGGGCGGGCCCCCAGACCACGCGGGTGCCGTTGACCCAGAGCTGGTAGCGGTTGTCGGCCGTGACGTGCACGACGAAGCGAGCCGGGCGCTCGGGCAGATCGAGTGTCCTGCGGAAGTGGTACACGCCGAAGCCGAACGGGTCTGTCCCGGGCGCGACGATCCACTGCGCCTCCCAGCGCCGGGAGAGCTGGTCCGACGGGCTCTGGGACGCCGCGCCGGTCGTCAGGAGGGCCAGCAGGGCAAGGAAGCCAACGACCGGGACACGTCTGGTGGTGCGCATGGTACGGCGCAGTCTATACCAGCGCACACGCGTCAGGCACTGACGACCTCCGCATGGGCAATGCTTCGCCGCGAACGTCGGCGGACCGGCGCGCCCTAGGGTGTCGCGCCGGCGGCCGGGCGCCGCCCGAGGAACACTTCGTGCCCGGTGTCGCTGTACGAACTGTGCGCGAATGGAATCGCGAGCGGCTCGAAGCCTGCCGCGGCGAGCTGGCCGAGCCAGGCGGACCTGGGAAACAGCCCCATGACGTGGCGGTCGTGAAGCACGTCAACGTCGCCGCTTTCGTGACGAATCAGGTACGCCATGTCGGTCACGTAGGTCTCGCGGCTCGGATCGGGCGTCCACCGCCACTCCAGGTAGCGCAGGCCCCGTCCCTCCGCGTCGGATCCCCCCGTCTCCGTGCCTGGCTCGAACGTCTCCGCGACGAAGTCAGGCTGGAACAGCGCCACTCCGCCCGGCGCGGTGTGCTCGAAGGCGGTGGCCATCGCGGCCGCGAGGTCGGCCCGCGACGCCATGTAGTTCACCGCGTCGTGCACGAGGACGTTGTCGAAGACGCGCCCCAGCCGGATCGACCGCATGTCGCCCTGGACGTGCTCGCACTCGGGGTTGAGGCGACGGCTCACCGCGAGCATGGCGGGCGCCAGGTCGACCAGCGTGCAGGCCAGCGTTGCTTTCAGGTACGCGGCGTTGTGGCCGCCGCCGCTCCCGAGGTCCAGCAACGTCCGTGGCAGCCGCTCGCTGTACGTCTCGAACATGCGCCGGTAGAAGGCGGCCTCCTCGGCGTAGTCGGCGACCGGCGTCAGCAGCGGATACCACTCGGCCAGGTCGCTGTAGAGACGGTGCCCCAAGGATGGCTGCGGATCTCGCTTCGATGACATGCCGTGGCTCCCTGCGGGGGCGCGCCTCGCTCCCTCATCGCGTCACCGCCCGACCATTTTCTGCGAATGTTCCGGACACCGGGAGCCGTGCACCTCGATTCGCGAAACGGCACGCTCGACGTCCTGCCGACCGTCTGCCGACAGCTGGACCGCTGCCGCGCCCACGTTTTCGCGGAGGCGGTGGCGCCTTGGCCTGCGCGCGCGGCGGGCCCCGACGGTCCCTACCCGCGGCGATCCACCAGGCTGGCCTTCGTGATTCTCGCGACGGTGGGCGTCCCCGCCTGCCGCATCACCATCTGCAGTTCTCGGCGCAGTATGGCGAGGGCGGTCTCGACGCCCTCCTGCCCGAACGCGGCCAGGCCCCAGACGTAGGGGCGGCCGACGCCGACGGCCGTCGCGCCAAGCGCCAGCGCCTTGAAGATGTCGGTCCCGCGCCTGAAGCCGCTGTCGACCATGACGGGTGCGCGGCCGGCCACGCCAGCCACGACCTCGGGCACGCATTCCACGGCGGACCGCAGACTGTTCTCCGCCCGGCCGCCATGGTTCGACACAAACACGGCGTCGACGCCGTGCTGGATGGCGATCTCCGCGTCCTCGCGCGTCACGATGCCCTTGAGGATGAGCTTCATGGGCGTCGCATCCTTCAGGCGTTTGACGAATTCCCAGGTCGGGCGTCCGATCTCGGGCGCCGCCGGCGCGGGTTTCAGATCGGCAATCATCGGCTTCCGGCGGTTGTCGCTGAGGCCGCCCTCGTGGCATCCGAGGCACGTCTCCCGGTCGATCCGCGACGCGCGCGCCGAGGTGAGCCGGTTGCTGCCCCCCAGCAGGTCGATGGTGAAGACCAGCGCGGGGCAGCCCGCAAGTTCCGCCCGCCTGATCATCTGGCGTGTCTGGTTCCAGTCGTCGCGCGGGTAGAGCTGGAACCATGCCGGCTGGCCGCAGGCCGCGTTGACCTCCTCCACGGAGGTCGTCGCCGGCGTGGCCAGCATGAAGAGATGCTTGCCGGCCTTCGTCGCGCGGGCCACGGCCAGTTCGCCGTCGGCGTGAAACGCGCGGTGGCTGGCAATCGGGCACAGGAACACCGGGGTGTCCCATCTGGCGCCGAGCACGGTCACCGAGGTGTCTATCGTGTTGATGTCGATCAGCCGCCGCATCCTCAACTGGTACCGGGTGAACCCCTCCCGGTTCGCCGCGATCGTCCCCTCATCGTCTGTCCCCGTGGCCAGGTAGCCCCAGTGAGCGGGCGAGAGGTTCCTGCGCGCGACCGCCTCGAAGTCGAAAACGTCGAGCGCGTCCTTCGCGGCGGTGATCAGGTCGGCATCCTGCGCGTGCGCGCCCAGCCAGCGAGCGGGCAGGCCGAGGCCGCCGGCCAGCGGGCTCACGGCCAGGAATCGCAGCAACGCCCGGCGGCTGTTCGACGGCGACAAGGCTGTGTGCATGAGGGAACTCCGCGGCGGGGCGGGGCGATTATACAGCGGCTGGCGGCGCATACAGCGCGTGCCGTTTCGGCAGGGCGAGTCGGGCGGCACGGTGTCAGCTGCGCGAGGCGATCAGGAGGACTTGCGGCTCAGGTGCCGCAATCCGGGCGGCACGGCCGCGGCCTCTCCGAGATTCACTGCCGCCACCAGTGCCTGCGGCGGCGACGGATTGGCGGCAAACGCCGCGTCGAGCGATCGCCGGGCCTCCTCCGTGTTCCCGAGGCGCCCCTGGCAGCACGCCCGCACGGGGGGCCGGTCCGCCAGGCAGCCGGCGGTTCGTCACGCATCTGCGCTCCTTCGAGCGATCCCCTGAGCCACCGGCTTCTTGACCGCGCTGACAATGCTGTCGACGCGCTGGAAGTCATGGAAGCCGCCCGAACTGACCACGTGCTCGTACACCGCGCGGATGACCCCGGGGAACCTCTCCGAGTAGTCGTGGAAACAAATGACGCCGCCGGGATCGAGATAGTCGCGCCAGTGCAGGATGTCGCTCCACACACCCCCGTAGGTGTGGTCCCCGTCGATCCACAGCAGGCGGATCCCCGTGTTCCCTCCAGTGAGGCTCCCCCAGTTGGTGGCGACGTCCCTGGAGTCCATGTTGATCACCGTGACGAGGTCCGCCACGCCGTGTTGTTCGAGGTGCTCGCGCACCTCGGGACGCGGTGTGATGTCGATCGTGTAGACGGACGAGCGTCCGGAGTCGCGAGCGCCCAGGGCGAGGGCCACGGCCGACCCGCCGGCCATCGTGCCGATCTCGACGACCGCTCCCGTGCCGTCCACGTTCCGCGCGAGATCGTACAGGCGATTGAGCTCTGGACCTGACAGAAGCGCCGCCAGCGTCAGCAAATGGGGACCCACACGCCGCGGCTGCAGCCAATCGAGGTTGCCGGAGTGATCGAAGACGCTCAGGTGGGCGTCGACGGCGTAGCAGTTCCTGATGCCCAGGGCGCCGAACAGCCTGAAGATGTGCGCGTATTCCCACGCGCTCTCCACCATCTGCGCGTAGTACGCGCACTCGGCCCTGTCGGCGGTGATCGACGCGATCTGTGCCGGCGAGAGCTCGACGCGAGGGCTGTCGAAGCGATGGAACGCCAGCCTCGGCGACTGGTGGGCGAGCGTCTCCCGGTGCTTGGCAATCACATGGATGCGCCGGTCTGGATACACCTCCAGGAGCCGTCTCAGGACGATTCCGCTGTGCCAGCTCGGCGAGGACGCCACGAAGAGAATGGAGCCATTCGTCGCTGGCGGGTGAAGTTGGAAGTGCAGCAGATTCACGCAAGCCTCCTCACGATCCCGACACCACGGGCGAGTGCAAGCGCGAACAGGAAAAGCTATCGACGCCGCCCTGTCAAGCGAAAACACGCCAGGGAAGGAGGGATGGCCGATCTGACCACTCTCGGCAACGACCGGACCCGGCCGCCTACCCTCCGAACAACGCGTGCGGCCTCACGCTGAACGAGTCGTGGAACAGGTAGACCACCAGGACGACATAGGCGACGAGCCCGAGGGCGATGAGCGCCTGCGGCCCGGAGGTCTTCTGGATGTGCTGGCGCGCGTCTGGCGCGCACACTTCGCCAGGGCAGTACTGGGCCTTCTCCCGACACACCAGCGCGTAGACCTTGCAGCCCAGGCAGATGCCGAACGCCGCCTCGAAGAACAGGAAGACCAGGCATGCCAGGCAGATCAGTCCCGAGATGGCGCTGTAGGTGTTCATCACGTTTACCAGGAGGAACATCGTCGCGGCCAGGGCGACGCCGATCCCCCACGCCCATTTCTTCTGTAGCGCGCCGACGTACTCGGGGACCTGGTTTCGGACGATGAGGCGCCCGAGGATCAGCGTGGGGGCGAACCGCGGGCTGATGAAGACCCGGATCAGCATGTCGGGCAGGAAGATGGCGATGGCGTACTTCAGGAGCAGGAAGCTCCCTTCGAGGATGGCCGTAAGGATGGCGGTGAACATCAGCACGAACAGGAGTCCGGCAGCGGCCCGGATTTCCCGTTCGTTCAGGACAGGGATGTGGTACCCGGCGACGTCCTCGCCGAACTTCACGATGCTGCTCATCGGACGAACCCCTCTGCTGGCGCCCGCGATCTCTGTTGATGCCAGCGGTGTCTGCTGATACCCGCGATGCCTGCTGATGCCCGTGATGTGGACGCCATGAACGTCCCGGGCGTTCCATCCCGTGCTCTAACGCCGACGGACCGGCGGCTCTTCCGCCAGCCACACCGTGGAGAGCGCTGCTGTTGTCGCCGCGGTTGCCCGATGTTGAGACGCGTACGGCGCAGGGACAGTTCCCGATGCGCGAGGCGCCACGCGTCCCGGCCCGCGACATCCTGATACTTTCCTGACACCCCTGGCGAGCGGTTTGACCCCGTTCTGACCTGGATACGCCTACGTTCTAGGCAGAAAGGCGGTTACCGGGCGCGTGCGTCTGCCTGGTCGCCGAAGGAAGGAGGCTGCTCATGACCGGCCTTCATCTACTGCTGCTGCTCACCGGCTTCTTCGCGCTGACCGGGGCGTTCGTCTGGTTGGCCGGAAAGCTGTCGTCGACGGAGGTGCCGACGTGACCGCGCTCATATGGACCGGGGGAGCCATCGCAGGGCTGCTGCTCGTGTACCTGTTCACGGCCCTGCTGAAACCGGAGTGGTTCTGATGTTTGCCGTCGCACAGTACGCCGTGTACTTCGCGGTCTTGGTGCTCGTGGCGGTTCCGCTCGGCCGCTACATCGCCCGTGTCTACGAAGGAGACGCCGGCCTGGCAGCGAGGGTACTCGGCCCGATCGAGCGCGGCATCTACCGTCTCGCGGGCATTCGTGTCGACGAGGAGATGTCTTGGAAGAGGTATGCGGCCTGCCTGCTGGCGTTCAACCTCGCCGGGGCGCTTGTGCTTTACGTGCTCCAGCGCATCCAGGGGTATCTGCCGATGAACCCGGCGCACTTCGGGTCGGTCGGTCCAGGGGTGGCGTTCAACACCGCGGTCAGCTTCGCGAGCAACACGAACTGGCAGGCCTACAGCGGCGAGACGACCATGAGTCACCTCACCCAGATGGCCGGCCTCACGGTTCAGAACTTTCTGTCGGCCGCCACCGGGATGGCAGTTGCGGTCGTCCTCGCGCGTGGCTTCGCTCGCAAGAGCGTCGCCACGCTCGGCTGCTTCTGGGTCGACCTGACCCGCGGCACGCTGTACGTCCTCCTGCCGCTGTCGCTCCTGCTCGCCGGGCTCCTCGTGTCCCAAGGTGTGGTCCAGACCTTCGCCGGAAGCACGACGATCAGTCTCGTCGAGCCACAGACGAGCACGGCCGGCCAGACGATGACCGAGCAGATCATCCCGCTCGGTCCGGTCGCTTCGCAGGTAGCGATCAAGCAGCTCGGCACCAACGGGGGCGGCTACTTCAACGCGAACTCGGCCCATCCCTTCGAGAACCCGACGCCGCTGTCCAACTTCCTCGAGCTCTTGGCGATACTCCTCATCCCGGCCGCTCTCTGTTTCACCTTCGGAAGCATGGTGAAGTCGCGACGCCACGGGTGGGCTCTCTTTGCGACCATGGTTGCCCTCGTCGTCCCGCTGCTCATCCTCTGCGCCACCGCGGAGCACGGTGGGAACCGAGCGCTGGATGGCCTCGGCCTGGACCAGACGGCGGGCAACATGGAAGGCAAGGAGGTTCGCCTCGGCGCCTCCACGTCGGCGCTTTGGGCGACGGCAACAACGGCCGCATCCAGCGGCTCCGTCAACGCCATGCACGACAGCCTCACGCCGCTGGGCGGTCTCGTACCCATGTGGCTGATGCAGCTCGGCGAGGTCGTCTTCGGTGGAGTCGGCTCGGGACTCTACGGCCTCCTGATGTTCGCGATCATCGCGGTCTTCATCGCCGGCCTGATGGTCGGGCGAACCCCCGAGTTCCTCGGCAAGACACTCGAAGCCTACGAGATGAAGATGGCGGCGCTCGTGGTGTTGCTGCCGTCAGCGGCCGTCCTCGTGGGTACGGCGGTGGCGTGCCTGCTGCCGACCGCGACGCGGGCGGCGCCGAACCCAGGGCCGCACGGCTTCTCTGAGATCCTGTACGCCTTCTCCTCGGCCGCGAACAACAACGGCTCGGCCTTCGCCGGGCTCGACGCAAGCGGCTCCTTCTACATCGTCGCGCTGGGCCTCTGCATGCTGATCGGCAGGTACGGGGTCATCGTGCCCGTGCTCGCCGTCGCCGGCTCCCTCGGTGGCAAGAAGTCTGTGCCGCCGTCGGCCGGCACGCTGCCGACCGACACACCCACGTTCGTGCTGCTGCTCTGCGGCACCGTCGTCCTCGTGGGCGCGTTGACCTTCATCCCCGCTCTGGCGCTTGGACCCATCGTCGAGCACCTGCGCCTTGCGGCGACTTCCGGGGTGACGCCATGACCACGAGTCGAACATCACCCTGGTCCCTCACCGACCGGGCGCTCATCTTGAGGGCGGTCAAGGACTCCGTCCGGAAGCTCGACCCGCGCTACCTCTACAGAAACCCCGTCATGTTCGTGGTGGAAGTCGGCAGCGCGTTCACGTCGCTCTTGTTTCTGCATGCGCTCGTGACCGGAGCCGGCGAAGCCTCGCCGTGGTTCGTTCTCGCGGTCTCCCTCTGGCTCTGGTTCACGGCGCTCTTCGGCAACTTCGCGGAGGCAATGGCCGAGGGTCGCGGCAAGGCGCAGGCGGATACGCTGCGCCGGGCTCGGAAAGACGTCGTCGCAAAGAGACTCGCGGAACCCAGGCGGGACTCCCCAGTCGAGGAGGTGCTCTCCGCTCACCTGCGCAAGGACGATCTCGTCCTCGCCGCTGCCGGGGACTTCATCCCCGGTGACGGCGACGTCATCGACGGCATCGCCTCGGTCGACGAAAGCGCCATTACGGGCGAGAGCGCCCCGGTCATCCGCGAGAGCGGCGGCGACCGGAGCGCGGTGACCGGCGGCACGCGCGTGTTGTCGGACTGGATCATTGTCCGCATCACCGCCGACCCCGGCGCGACTTTCCTCGACCGCATGATCGCAATGGTCGAGGGGGCCACGCGGCAGAAGACACCCAACGAGATCGCTCTGAACATCTTGCTTGCGGCGCTCACGATCGTCTTCCTGCTCGCGACGGTGACCCTGCTGGCCTATTCACTCTACGCAGTGCGCGCCTCGGGAAGCGGCACCCCCGTGACGATGACGGCGCTCGTGGCGCTGCTCGTCTGCCTCATCCCGACGACGATCGGCGGCCTCTTGTCGGCGATTGGGATCGCCGGGATGGACCGGATGGTCCAAGCCAACGTGCTGGCGACGTCGGGACGCGCCGTGGAGGCCGCCGGCGACGTCGACGTCTTACTGCTGGACAAGACGGGCACCATTACGCTCGGCAACCGTGAAGCCGTCGCACTCCTGCCGGCGCCCGCCGTGGACGAACAGGTTCTCGCTGACGCCGCCCAGCTCGCGTCCCTGGCGGACGAGACTCCCGAAGGGCGCAGCATCGTCGTGCTCGCGAAGACGCGGTTCGGCCTGCGCGGTCGCAATCTGAAGGAGCTCCGGGCGCACTTCGTCCCCTTCTCCGCGCACAGCAGGATGAGCGGCGCGGACGTCGACGGCCGGCAGATCCGCAAGGGAGCCGTCGACGCCATCTCTCGATTCGTGGAGGGGCACGGCGGCTCCGTGTCCACGGAGGTTCGTGAGATCGCCGAGGAGCTGTCGCGCCAAGGAGCGACACCGCTGCTGGTCGCCGAGGGTGGTCGCGTGCTCGGTGTGGTCCACCTCAAGGACATCGTCAAGGGCGGCATCCGCGAGCGCTTCTCCGAACTGCGCAAGATGGGCATCCGCACGGTGATGATCACCGGCGATAATCCCCTGACCGCGGCCGCGATCGCCGCCGAGGCGGGTGTCGACGACTTC
>CAZCBJ010000134.1:0-10487 GCA_964496705.1 uncultured Anaerolineaceae bacterium
AAGGAGCATTTTATCCAGGTCACGAGATCTTCACCGAAACTGATCCCAACCGGAAAGCCGCCAACCGCTTGAAGTGTTAACCTCTTCACGACAACCGATGACGAATTAAACAGATATTTGCTGGAGAGGGTTCGTAGATAATTTGGCAGCTCTCCTCGCCAGCCAGGCGGAAACATGTCAAGAGCTGGTTGACTTACCTCTCCTTTTGTGTTCACAATTTCATATCCCGCCCCGTAAAGCACAGCTTCAGGGAAAGCGACCATTAAATCATGAATCTGTTGCAGGAAATCTGGCTTCCATTCATCATCTGCGTCCAGGAATGCGACGAAAGGGTGAACAGCTTGGCTGATGCCGTGATTGCGTGCGGCTGACACCCCCTGATTACCTTGTCTTGCAATTCGGATTCGATCGTCCTGAATCTGCCCTGCTACAGTAACACTTGAATCGGTGGAACCATCATCAACAACAATAAGTTCAAAATATGGATGAGTTTGAGTCAGAACAGAGAGCAATGCTCTTTGAATTGTTTTTTCTTTATTGTAGAGAGGGATAACAACAGAGAAAAAGGCATCACTACTCATGGTGGATAAATCCAGCCACATTTCGCACTGTATCAAGTGCCTGCATTTGCAGCACCCCAGTCATTTTTCCAAGCTGACTACGGACGCTCTCCGATTTTTCAATCAAAGATTGCAATTTCCTTTCAATCATTTGCGATGATATTTCCTCGACATTCAACAGCCATTCATCATCTTGAAAAATATCGCGAATGATACCTTTCCCCTTGATACTGTATGCCAGTACCAAAGTGGGCACGCCGGTAGACAAGGAGGCGATGGTGGCATGAGTCCGCGCCCCAATAAAAAAGCGCAGTTGGCTGATCAGCCATTTGGTTTCCGCCGCGTCATATTCACGACCCACAACCACAGATCTACCCTTATCCTCAATGGGTAATTTTTCCCAGACCCTGGTAAGAAAAGTATGGTCATCAGATTGGATATTCCGTTCCTGATTCATCACATGCGGAATCAACAAGATCGGCAAATCGAATGTTTGCAGAAGATGGTGAACGATTTCACTGGACTTTTCTAACCAGGTATCTGCAGATTCTCCCGGCCTGTATTTCGCCAGCAGCGGGCTGATGTTCATGCCAACCGCTCCCCGCTCAATAAATTCAGTCACCGCTTCGGGAAAATTACAACTTCGTGGTTCCAACAAGAAAGCCGGATCCACTGTGCGAAGTACGTTTTCATGCACCCCAATACTATTCAGATAATCTATTGTAATCGACTCGCGAGCATAAATACGGGTGATCTTGCGAAGTTGTTCGCTGGCAAATTTTTCGTATTCGGGGTCTTTTAAAAAAGGCCCAACCGATGCCCCCCAGAGGAATGTTGGCGACCCCAGGTCGAGAGACATTTGGGCAAGTGCGAAGTACAGATGCGGGTAACCATAATCCAGCGAATAGTTATCTCCTCCAACCAAAAACACCGCAGTAGATTTCTGCACCACATTTTTTATATTACGGAAAAGATAATATTTCCTGGCGAACGGAGATAATTTACTTAAAACATAAAAATGAAGCCATTTTAAGGGAGCGCGCTGGCGTCTTGGATTCTTCCTCTGCAGCGGCAGGTAAATCAAGTTGGCATCCCAGGTGCCTTTTTTCTGATCCGGCACTTGATCGGCAAAATACGCATTGTAAAATTTACTGTCTTTAAAAATTTGCTCAAGCCCGGAAATCGTCCCGCGCAAAATAGCCTCGCAGCCCCGGTTTCCCACGGAACCATTGCCGGCAAATGTGAAAGTATGACTGGTCATTCCGTTTTCTCTTGTGTTATTCTTTTCTTTATCCGCATCAGTAAACGATCCATTCTCAACTCAAAAAGATAGAGATTCTTGAGCCCTCTCACCTTGCGCGTAACCTGATTGAAAATCTCTTTTCGCGGGCCAGTTGCTGCCCGTCTACCGGCATCCGTCAATGCTTCCTTTGACCGATATAGTATGATTTCTTTTAGTGAAGCAGCCTTTCCCGCTGATACACGTTTTACAGGAACATAATTTTCACGCCGGTGATCGTACAACCGCAAAGCCAGTTCATGGCGTTTTTTATATACAACATCCCGCTGGCTGCGAATCAAGCGGCTCGCATCGATTGGTGTAAACTCGATAAGCTCACTCCTTTCAGCCGTCATCATCAGATCGCGGATGATTTCATTACGGATGACCACCAGGTTGGTCCCACGGTAATCCGACTTATACTCCGGCAGCCAGGCATCCATGAAGGTGATATCCGCCGTCTCTGCAAACACATCATCGCAATAATTGCAGGCTTCGGGGCGGAAATATCCGCGCCCCCAGGCTTCACCAATTCCCTCAGACCAAAAGACAAGTTTATCTTGTTGACCATCCAATGTCTGGAAGCGGAAGGCAAAATCAGATGCCGGGCGGTTCGCATCTTTCACCCGGAAAGTGACCTGGCTGAGCTGAGCCGGGTCGCCGCCCGCCATGCCGTAGACATAATCCACAAACTGGCGCGTCTGCGTTTGCCCGCAAACCAGCCCAAGCATGTATTTGATCTTGGAAAGTTTTTTATGGCGCAGCATCGCCAGGCGCAGCCCTTTCAGAAAACAGGGCACGCCTGTCACTGCAAAATTGCCCGGATTGCGAATAATGAACTTGATCACCTGCTCCATGGTCACCGGATAATAGCAGGAGCGCGAAGCCGCGCGCAGTTCCTGCACATCGGAAACGACCCGGAATTGGAAGAAGGCGTCTGAATTGGGGGTCGGCGAAACACAAACCACGTGGTCAACGCTGCCGCTGGTTAGCAGTGTCTCCAACAACCAGGTCGCCAGCCCGCCGGAGGAGCCGTTCTCACGGTGCTGGTCTGTTCTGGCGTAACCAGCATAAGTGCCCAGGTAAAAACCGAGCAATTCATCATGAAGGATTCCAGGAGTATCGCCAAAAGCCCGTTGAGCCAGGCTGTCTTCATTGTGCTCCTGATTCCAGAATGGACAGGAAGTGGCGCACAAATTGCAATTTTCCAGCTCACAGACCTGCGAGAGGGAAGGCTGGTAAATCCCTGACTCACCCCAGCTCATCGAAATATACGCGCGCGGGCAAACCCCCGCGCACACGCCGCAGCCGATGCAATACTGGTTTTGGACAACCTTGTCGAAAAGACTCTGGGATAAATTCATGGCGTTTCATCACCTGCTTTGCGGAAATCCCATTGGTTGGGGACCAACACTGGACCGGCCCAGTTGGGAGCCATTTTCCCGCTGTTATAAAAATCGCCCGGGTGAACCATCAACTGTGCAGCAGCCACGACCCAGTCCGCCTTTTTCTTTTCCACTTCGCAATACAGATTGACTGTGTAATTCCCCGGAACCAAAGGGAATCGTTCAAAATAAACTGAGATCACCCCGGATGGCGGCAATTCCTTGAATAAATGATCGGACGTCTCATTGCTGATCCAAAACAACCGGTCGCCGCTGGCATTATAGGGAGCCAGTGACACATGCACATTCCGCAGCGGGGGTGTTCCGCGGTAGTGGATATCGAAGCGGGTGGGCGCGCCCAGCACAGCCGAATCCAGCGAAGGAGAACCCTGCGCCACCTCGAAATGAGTGAAACGCATCCGCCCATCCCCGACACGATCGGTTCGCGTTTCCAGTGACAAAGCTGAAAACTGTCGAGAAGTCATCAGATACTGGTTGATGACTTCATCGGTAGGCCCGCTGAATTTCAGCCAGCCTTTTTCAAGCAAGATGCTGGTCGGACACAGCTTGCGCACCGCGTTCATATTGTGGCTGACAAATAGGATCGTGCGTCCCTGGCTGGCCACATCGCCCATTTTTCCCAGGCACTTGTTCTGGAATTCTGCATCACCCACCGCCAGCACTTCGTCCACGACCATGATTTCAGGGTCCAGATGTGCTGCCACGGCAAACGCCAGGCGCACGTACATGCCTGAGGAATAACGTTTCACCGGGGTATCCAGAAATTGAGCCACTTCAGCAAACTCGACAATCTCATCCAGCTTACCGCGCACTTCGGCGCGGGTCATGCCCAGAATCGCGCCGTTCAGATACACGTTTTCGCGCCCGGTCAGCTCAGGATGGAAACCAGTGCCGACCTCCAACAGGCTGGCGATGCGCCCTTTGACCTTGACGGTGCCGCTGCTCGGAGCGGTGACCCGTGAGAGGATTTTGAGCAATGTGCTTTTTCCTGCCCCGTTGCGCCCGATGATTCCCAGAACTTCACCTTGCTGCACACCGAACGAGATATCCTGCAGGGCAAATATGTCCTCCCCGGCGCGGTTGCCGTAATCCACCTGCCCCACCCGCAGCAGCGGGTTGGGTCTGCCGCGCACACGCGCCCACCACACCTTGAGATCATTGGCAAACGTGCCGGTACCGATCTGACCCAGGCGGTAGATTTTAGACAGGTTTTCCACCGAGACCACAGTCGTCATCAGGCTTATACCGTATCCATGAATGTGGCTTCGACGCGGTTGAACACCACCGAGCCCAGCAACACAATCACCACCATGAAACCCAAACTGTACAGCAAATGGGAGGGGTGGAAGCTGCCCGCACCCAGGTAGGCATAGCGGAATGCCTCCACCACCGCAGTCATTGGATTGGCCTGGATGAGCAATTGAAATCGTTCCGGGATCGAGGACACCGGGTAGATGACCGGCGTGGCAAACATCAATAATTGAACGCCAAACTGCACCAGAAAGCGCAAATCGCGATATTTGGTGGTCAATGATGAGATCAGAATGCCAAAACCCAGTCCCAACCCGGCCATGATCAGCAGCAGCACCGGCGTCAGCAGGATCCACCAGTTGGGCCGGATGGAGGAACCGCTGAGCGCAAAGAAAGCCATGAAAGCCAGGAAGAAGGCAAACTGGATGGCAAAGGTGATGAAATTGGAAAGCAAGATGGACACCGGCACAGCCAGACGAGGAAAATACACTTTCCCGAAAAGGTTGGCATTTTGGACAAATGTGTTCGAGGTCTTGGTCAGGCAATCAGCAAAATAGGTCCAGATGACCGTCCCGGACATATAAAACAGGAATTGCGGCAAGCCGTCGGTGGGCAGCTTGGCTACGTTGCCAAAAATGACCGTGAAAGTGATGGTGGTGAGTAGCGGTTGGATCAGGTACCACAACGGCCCCAGGATGGTCTGCTTATACACCGAGACGAAATCGCGCCAGACGAACAGCATCACCAGGTCGTGATATCGCCACAACTCCCCCAGGCGCAGGTCGAACCAGCGCCGGTGCGGACGAATCACCAGATCCCATTGGGTATCATCGCTTGTCATTTTTTTGTCTCTTTTCAATATGGTGGTATTAATTGCTGATAATAATTAATAATTTCAGAGCGTATTTTGGAACGATCTGCGCGCTGGCTGATAATTTGCCAATTGATATGTTTGGCAGTTTCAAATAATACATCATCCTGTAATGACCGTTTCAAAGCTACTGCAATTTGGTCCGGGTAAAGTGCATGGGCCAATAGACCATTTTTTCCATCGGTTATCCATTCCTGAATAGAGTCTATGGGCGACATCAAGGGTAAGGCTCCTGCTGCCATCGCCTCCAACATAACAACCGGAGTACCATCGATCAAAGACGGCGCAATCACCACCCTAGATCGGGCCATGAGATGGAACAGCTCAATTTGAGGCAGCCTTTTGTGGGTTTGGATCATGGATTGAAGCCATGCAGGCATTTGCCGTAAATGATTGCTTACCTCTCGCGAAACCATGTTGAAATGAATTTCATAGTTTTGTAGTAATTCTTCACCAAGGATTTTCAAAGCCTCGAGCACGACCAAGGTTCGATTGTGATTTTCGCGCTCAAAAGCCTTTGGTACTAAAATTACTTTTCTGAGTAGGTTTTCTTGCCTAAGGTGGTTAAAAAATGATAAATCCAAACCGCCTGGCGCTGGAATCGAGTGATCTAAAACCAACTTGTTTTGGGCCAATCCATTGGCGAGTGCCAATTTGCGGTCCTGCTCACAATCAGCGATGAAGCCATCGCAATTCGCCAGGATTAATCGGATATTTTTAGCACGATCCAGGTCAAAAAGATCCAGGCTGATATCATTTCCGTATGAAGACGCCACCCATTTTGGTTTGACCGAGCCCCCGAGGTTTTGTAAAGCAATTTGAGCGATTTTTCCCGCTTTATCAAGCCCCAATGAATGCACAATATGAGGTTTCCATCGATTAATTAACTGGATTAAGTAAAATTTCTCAAGGTTGAATTTTTCATTAACCAATTTGGAAATCCCCCCCATCCGCCCCCCAGGCAAAAGAAAAGAAATATCAGCATTCATGTCTTTTTTCTTGCCGGGATGAATCGTGATGAAAGTTTTATACTTCCAGCTAGGATCCCATCCAAAATCCACCTGGGAGATACGTGTGGAAAATACATTAACTTGAAAAGTGGAATCCTCAAGCAGATTGATCCAATTCTGAGAATGAATATTATTTGCTTGACAAACAAAAAGTATTCTTGGGGACAATTTATTTACCAAAATTGACGTTAAGTGCAGGGGCAATATTTCAATGGCTGAATTTTCTCATCCATAATATGATTTGTCAAGAAAGACCCCTATAGCCTGTGTTTGATCACCCTCCCAATATGTCTACTTTTTGTCATCGAGAATCACAATATCCTGAAGGTAATTTATGCTTAAGGATGAGGCGTATGACAATGCTGTCAGTATGATCAATACGTTTGTTATTGTCCACAATAAATCTGTGATAATGCAAGTGCATGGTTAAGTCGGGATTTTATAATTAACAATCATAAGGCAGAACATCGGCTCGGTAATAGCCATCAGTAAGTAAACAGCAAATATCTGGCGGTGGGTGTTTGGAAATCTTCGCCGTTGAATTGTTGATTTCGCAATCTGAGTTGATAATAGATACTTAAGAGATACGAACGTATCCAGCACGGTTGGTAACCGTAGGGTTTAGCTATTTATTATCATTTATAGACAAACAATAAAGAGAATCCTCCTCAACCGGTGAGAGACGATTGGACAACTCATCCTGTGAGATAAAACTAAGGTCGGGCAGGCGTTCAAAATGGGTGCCGAAATATGTGTTGAAAATCACCCGGAAGGTATTAATGGGTGAAATCGAGTTATTCATCAAGCCATATTCTCGATCCGGAAAATAATAGGCATTTAAAATTTTGTGCCGGTTCTTACCTCTGGCCCCATGATCACCCTGAAGAATAATGACGGCTGGTCGATCTGACTCGGACATGATTTTCTGTAAGAAGGGAATCATTCTGGAATTTGCATATTGAAGCTGGTTAAGATAACCCTTGGTGTGATATTCCTGATTTGCCGGTTCACCGTCCTTGCTGCGATAATCAGCATCCTCGAGAAAGGAACCATCGGCTGCAAACACATAAGGCTGATGAGGAAGAATAATATGTGCAAAGACGAATTTTGGACCGCTAATTGAAGGCACCGTCTCAAGGCGGTCCAATATGTAAATTTGGCGTTGATATTGTCTTTCTGCTGTGCTCAGATCGATTTGGTTTCCCACCAGATCGGGAAAAAAATCATCCACCACTTTGAATGCTGTCTGGCGTGAAAAGAGAGAAATGAACGGCTCAAGCATGCGGGTGATGGACATGCTGTTGGGCGTGGAAATATAGTGATCTGCATCTGACCACTCTGACCAGATGAAGCCCGTCTCAAAGGCCACCGTTGTGTATCCCGATTCCTCCAACAATTTTCGCACGCGGTTGTTCTTCAACATCAAGGGCAATAAAACACCATCTTTTCCCCCCAATTGTTCTGGCGTTTCCAGGTAGGTCATGTTCAAAGAAGAGACAAGCGAAAGCCTGGTCCAGGGATAATTGCTTCTGGCGCAATCCGCGACAAAAAATCCCATTTCCCTGAGTTGCCCGGTAAATTGGCTGTTGTCAAAACCAAAATCTGACAAGAGCGCATCATCGCGCGCGTAACTATCCAGGATGATGTAGTAGATGTCAGGTGCTTGATCGCCAGGTAAAGTAAGTTTCTGCGACGGAGCCTGCAAAAATGGATTCTCATGCAGACTACCTGCCTGGCGCACAGCGATGGATCCCATCTGAAACAGGGTGATGCCGATTGCCAATATGGCGAAAACATTGAGAAAAAAAGTGGTTTCGTGAAGATTCGTCTTTCGGCGCGCTCCCCACC
This sequence comes from uncultured Anaerolineaceae bacterium, assembly GCA_964496705.1. Lineage (GTDB taxonomy): Bacteria > Chloroflexota > Anaerolineae > Anaerolineales > Anaerolineaceae > CAZCBJ01. Next base: position 8,226 of record CAZCBJ010000134.1, read on the forward strand.
AGACGCTGCCGGCAAGCACAGCCAGAGACAAGGGGACCAAAACACGATGACGGCCAAGAAACACACCAAAGATTTGAATATCTTCCAGCGCACGGTACAGGTGACCGTAGGTGAAAAAAAATAGAACAATAATTGTGGACACCCACGCCGCGCGAAGCCAATCGCGAAAAATCAAGCGCATCACGCCCAGAATAACAAAAGCAAAGGCAAGGCTGACCGCCAAAGGGATGATCACTACCCTGGTCTGTATTTGTTGAAAATTATGACTCAGCAAAGACAGAATGGGAAAAGAGGCAAACAAGAAGGTGTGCAGCACCGATTTGTGTAGAAATGTCATTGATCCTCTCAAGAGCGAATAGGGGTGTGCTGGTATCAACATCGAATACGGATAATCTCCATCCTTTTTCAAGGGATGCATTCAGGCGAGTCTTCCTGGTAAATTCGGAAATCCAGCTTTTCTTCTTCATTCGATCGAAAACTCTGGTCTGCAAGCATGGGATAATCGGTTTGAAAGTATTGATTAAAGATAATCCGGAATGTGTTCACCGGGGTGATGGACGGATAAATTCTGGAAGGATCTGGCAGATAAAATGCGTTCAAAATCTTCAAACGGTCCTTGGAATAGTACCCGTGATCACCTTGAATGATGATCACCGGCGGGCGGGATGAATTCTCAAGGATCTCATCCACGATGCCCAGAACCTCGCGATTGATGAATTTTACCTGCGATACATACCCGCGGTGCGCAAAGTCTTGATTTGTTGCATCCCCCTCTTCGTCAACATATCCCGCATCGGTCAACAGCGAACCATCTTCAGCAAATACGAACGGCTTGTGCGGAACGGGGATATGCGCAAAAACAAATTTCGGGGAAGGAATGGCATCCAGTTCTTTGAGTTTCGACAGCGTATATCGGACGAGTTGCACATGCTCAGCATTGGGATATTTGGGTCTGCTTAACTGGATGTTCAATGCTGGCATCCCATCGGATATGATCTTCAGCGCGGTGCGCCGGGTCAGGTTATAGGTGAACAATGTTAACTGATGGGAGAAAATAGAACTGCCCGGCGGTGAAAAATAATAATTCGCATCATACCATTCGGTCCAGGTATAGCCGGTTTCGAAGGCAACGATCTGATAACCCAGCTTTTCCAACTGGTTGCGCACCAGGTTCTGCTTGACCAAACCGGTCATCGGCGGCATATCCTGACTGGAGGCGAACTCCGGGCCGATATCCTGCAGGTAATTCATATTCAAGGCTGAAGCCAGCGATAAGCGTGTCCAACCATAATTGCTCAGGCTGCAATCAGCGACCGTGAAGCCGCGCTGTCGAAGCGCATCCAAAAAAGGTGAATTATCATAACCAAACTCATCCGCCAGCACATCCGCGCGAGTGTACATATCCAGGATGATGTAATAGATATCCGGAGCTGAATCCAGGCTGGCAAGCGCCGGCTGCTGGGCATAGCTGAGGGTTTCAGGGCGCCCATATGGGCTGGCAGCCATCGCTGCCTGATAACGCACCACCTGATAGGTTGGCAGCAGCAAAGCAACCATCGCAGTCAGGTTTAAGATACTGGTCACCCCCTCCAGCGTTTTAGTTTTTAAACACAGCCAGATACCCCCAAACCATAGCGCTGAATAAAATGGGATCAACACGCGGTGCCTGCCGATCATGATTCCCAACAGACTGGTATTTTCAAAGTATTTATATATATGCCCATAAGTGAAAAAGAGCAGGATGAATAAGCTTACCAGTAAGCCAGCTCTTAACCAATCCTTGAGGATCAGCCCCACAATTCCCAGCAACAGGCAAGCCCCCAGAAAAACAATCGCCAGCGGGATGACTGCCACCCACAGTTGCACTTCGCGGATGTTGCTGGCAATCAAAGCCACAACCGGAAACAGGGCAAAAAACAAAACATGCAGCGGTGCGCGTTTCAACATGATCGAACGAAACCCGAAAGAGTGATTATAATACGCTCAAGTCCATTCTTGGAAATCCTATGCCGTAGGGAAAAACATGAAATTACTCATCGCCTGCGATATGGAAGGGATCACGGGTGTCACCCACCCGGATCATGTCACCTCAGAACATCCCGAATACCAGCGCTTTCGCCGCCTGATGACAGCAGATGTCAACGCGGCGATCAGCGGGGCTTGCAAGGCAGGGGCTGCGGAGGTGATCGTCAGTGATGGGCACGGGAACGCCACCAACATCCTGGTTGAAGAGTTGGATCAGCGGGCGCGATTGAATTCTTC
>CAZCBJ010000135.1:0-10436 GCA_964496705.1 uncultured Anaerolineaceae bacterium
CTTTCCGAAAATGGACTTCAACGAATCACAAATGCCCATGCGAATGGAATTCCTAGCGCCCTCCTCCCGCGCAGGCGCAAGCGCAACCCGCGCAGGCACAAGCGCAAGCGCACGAGTGACCACCACCGCCTCCTGAACGCGAGGAGGTGGATACGGGCACAGGATTTGTCTTGTTGGTGACACCACTGGTGAAATCGGTGATATTACCGATGACACCTGACGCGAAAGATTGCACACCGCCGACAATGGAGGAAGCGAATGATGAACCCGGCAGGTTGGGCAAAGATACACTCGCTCCACCGCTCCCCAAACCGCCCGGTGAACTGGATGTTGCCCCGCCTCCGGTCAGTACAGTGGGTCTGACGCCCGGGTCAAAGCGCCACCACCAACGCGGCAAAAACACAGGATCGTCACCAAATGTCCGGCGTGTGCGATTATCGTATTCTTGATCCAGCATGGTCCAGCCCATATACTCATCATAGCGTTGACTCTTGACCTCTGGGGTATCAGCAGCTTCTACTTGTGCCCATGCGCGGGTCATGATGTCTTTATAATAAGCGATGGTTTCTTTGCGACTGAACCCCTTCATTTTCTCCGATACGCTTTTCACAAGAGCAATGGTCATCTGTTGCAAAGCGCGGCGTCTAGCCGTGGCCGCAGTTTGTTGAAAGGCTTCAAGGAAAGAAGTTTCATAAGTCTGTAAAGTGCCAGGAAGAGGATCGGCAACTTTGATCTCTAGCGGCTCGCGTTTACTGACCTCAGCAGCATCCTTTTTTAAGACCGAGAACAGGATCATGGTCATCACTTTGTCCAAAGGCTGTTCCATCAAGATGGCAGCCTCAACCGCGGTCAAACCGCGTTTGATGCCCTGACCTTCAATAGAGATTTTTGGGGGCAGGTAATGCAGTTTACGTTTCCTGGCTCCGATGGTGGCGGAGTAGATGCTCAAGCCGAATATGCCAAAAAAGAGCATGAAGAAACCTGCGCAGCAAATATCATCCGATTTGATATTTAGCGATACAGGCGGAGGCGTGGATATGGCTGACTCTGGCACCAGGCGGGCAGGGAATGCACCCCCAAAGATGTACTTGGTATGCGCATTGGCGTTGGTTGCAGTCCAGCGGTAAAACACTCGATCGTTGTTATCATAAGCTGTCTCTGGTCCTGCTTCGCCCGGCCAACCTTTTGGGGGGTAAAAACGAGGCTCCTGTTCGGTTAATCCAGGAGGCAGGACCAAAGTCACTGTCATGTTGGTCGTGCCTGAGACAAATTCTGAGCCAAAATAATTGGGCATGAATTGAAAGCTCGCGTAGCTTTCGGCTTCTTTCTCGGTTCCGGGGAAGAGCATGCCCTGGACTTTACCAATAAATACGTGAACTGTGCCAGATCCTGAAGCTGGGATGGCATTTGATCCTAGCCCCAGTGCCACACCTGGATTAACATAGGGAGAACGTTCGATATCCGTGATCTTCTTTCCGTTGATCTCCGCGGTTATGCTTTTAATGTCATAACTGCCATTGGGCATGCCGATATCCACATAGTCAATCGCATCAGCGCCGGTGTTATTCTTAAATTCGATCACGTATTCGATGGATGCAGTACCATCGCTGTTTAAAAACACCGTGACTTCCTGGCGCGGTACCTGAAAAGAGTAGTCCTGAGCAGAAACGTTGCTCACCCGCTGAGATAAAAGCAGGAAAGAGATCAAAATAATAGTTATAAACCGTTTCATAAACATTTCCTCCTGCCATTAAGAGAAAATTACCACTTGGGTTCTTCCGTCATTGTGTAGGTGGTGTGGCAATAAGGACAGGTTACCACTGGCGCTCCCGCTGGGTCCACTTTGATATTTTCCGGTCTTAATTCTCCGCCGCATGATTTACATTTCATTTTCTCCAAATTGACATTTCCGGGGACATTAATTTGAAGGGTGACGTTTTGTTGGGCAGCTTTTTCCTGAGCTTGTTTGCGACCGGTGAAATAGATCATCACCAACCCGACAACCACAATGACCGCACCGACAGGAATCCAGCATGTCTGACCCCGAACCGGGTCTGTGGCACCGACCACCATTAACACACCGAAAAGGATCAGGATCGCCGCCAGGATGTACAGGATGGTTTTCATAGTGTCCTCCAAGAATTTAGTGTATCACAATATCTGGCATTGTTATTCTATGGCGATAATTATAACCATTCGATCTTCATGGGACAGCCGAGAGGGATATAATTCAAGTTGGAGCAAAAAATGAAAGACCAATCACTATATGATGAATTAATTCATTTGCGGCGAGAGATTCATTATCACAATTATCGATATCACGTTTTGGATGATCCAGCCATCAGTGATGCCGAATATGATGCGTTGATGGTGCGCCTCAAGTGGATTGAAACCATGCATCCTGAGTGGATTGTGCCAGATTCACCTACACAGCGCGTGGCTAGCCTGCCATCCACCAAATTCACGAAAGTTAACCATTTGCGCCCCATATTAAGTCTTGGAAGCGGTACAACACTGGAGGATGTGAAAGCGTGGATCGAACGAATCGGCAAAATTGACGAAAGAGTGTGGGAAGCGGATTTTGTCACCGAGCCAAAAATCGATGGTCTGACTGTGGTATTAACCTACATAAATGGCTTGTTCTTTCAGGGAGCCACGCGCGGGGACGGCGAGGTGGGTGAAGACATCACATCAAATCTGAAGACCATCCGCGCGCTGCCGTTGAGGATTCCAGCGAAAGAGAAAGATCTCGAACCGCCCACAACGCTGGTTGTGCGCGGTGAAGCGTTTATAAATATTCGTGATTTTGAGGAATTGAACGTAAAATTGGCTGAAGCGGGAGAGAAAGTGTATCAAAACCCGCGAAACACGGCAGCAGGTTCTTTGCGGCAATTGGATCCGGCATTGACGGCTGCACGACCGCTCAATTTGCTGGTTTATTCAATGGTTTATAGCGATTCATCCGTAGCCCGAAAACAATGGGATGTTTTGCAGCAATTAAGAGCTTTGGGTTTTCCGGTGGCTAAGCATTCGGAGTATTGTGAGAATTTCGAGCAATTGCTTGAATCCTGCGAAAGATGGATGCGGCGGCGGGACGAGCTGCCCTATGAGGCGGACGGGGTGGTGATCAAGATCAACGATTTGGATTTGGCTGACTCGCTCGGTGTCGTGGGCAAAGATCCGCGCGGCGCGATGGCACTCAAATTTCCAGCGCGCGAGGTTTCCACGCGTTTGCTGGGAATTGGGATAAACGTGGGAAGGACGGGTGTGCTCACTCCAACAGCGATTCTGGAAGCGGTCGAAATCGGTGGTGTGATTGTCAAGCAGGCCACACTTCATAATTTCGATTATATTGAACAACGTGATATCCGTATTGGCGACCGTGTTCTGTTGAAACGTGCTGGAGATGTAATCCCCTATGTGATTGGTCCCATCAAAGATTCGCGAGATGGTTCTGAACAGCCCTTTATGCCTCCGGAGCGGTGTCCAGCCTGTGAGCAACCGGTGGAACATCTGGAGGGTGAGGTTGCCTGGTATTGTGTTAATCTTTCCTGCCCTGCTCAACTCGTCCGCAATTTAGAGCACTTCATTTCGAAATCTGCGATGAATATCGTTGGGTTGGGGATCCGGACAGTGGAACAATTGGTGGCGACTGGCTTGGTGAAAGATCCGGCCGACCTTTATCGTTTGACCCGGTCTGATCTGCTCAGAATGGAAGGTTTTGCTGAAAAAAAGACCGAAAACCTTTTAGAATCCATCGAACAATCAAAAAAACAACCCCTGGCCCGTCTGATCATCGCTTTGGGTGTCCGCGGCGTTGGCGAAGTGTTGGCTCAGGATTTGACACGATATTTCTTGAATCTGGACGACCTTGGTTCAGCCACTGTGGACCAATTACAGACCATTGAAGGTGTGGGGCCAAACATCGCCAAAGCGATAGTGGATTGGTTTGGCATGTCTTCCAACCGCATGCTGATACAGAAGCTGCGCCTGCAAGGTGTATGGCCGGTCATCGAGAAAAAAGCAGGCCAGGCGGAAGTTGAAGGCAACCTGGCAGGTTCATCTTTTGTGATCACCGGCACCCTTCCCACGCTATCAAGGGTTCAAGCTGCTGAGCTGATTCAACAGAACGGAGGAAAAGTCAGCGACAGTGTGAGCAAAAACACCAGTTATCTGGTTTTGGGCGAGAGTCCGGGGAGCAAACTGGATAAAGCGCGTAAACTCGGCATTCAGGTGATTGATGAGGCTGGGTTGTTCGGGTTGATTGGCAAATGATGATCCCATCCCTGTATTTAAAACCAAGTCGCGAGAAAGCGATCGAGCGCAGACACCCCTGGATTTTCTCCGGCGCAGTGGAGCGGGTTGACGAGGGGGTGAAGGCAGGAGAAACGGTAGCGGTGCGGAGCACAGGCGGCGACTGGCTGGCCTGGGCGGCGTACAGCCCGCAATCGAATATCCGGGCGAGAATATGGGGGTATGAAGAAAGCGAAGCGGTGGGAGCACAGATGTTCACGAGGCGACTGCGCGTAGCCATTGAGCGCAGACTGCGATTGGGGATTTCCGCGAGAACCGATGCCTATCGGTTGGTGCATGGTGAATCGGATGGTATACCGGGATTGATCGTTGACCGATACGCGGATGTGCTGGTGGCGCAATTCCTTTCGGCAGGGGTGGAATATTGGAAGCAGTCTATCTGTCATATCCTGATCGAATTGACAGGCTGTCAAAATGTATACGAGCGCTCTGATTTAGATATCAGAAAACTTGAGGGGTTGCCGGAGTGGGCAGGTGTTTTGTATGGTAAAGAACCCGAACAACCAATTTTGATTGAAGAAAACGGCCTCAAGTTCTATGTGGATATTCAGAGCGGGCAAAAGACAGGATTCTATTTAGACCAACGCTTCAATCGGCAATGGTTGCGTATGAGGGCGATGGACTGCAGTGTTTTGAATTGTTTTTGTTACACAGGCGGCTTTTCCGTGTATGCATTGGCAGGTGGGGCTTCCAGTGTTCTTTCAGTGGATTCTGCTGCAGAGGCTTTACGGTTGGCAGATGAGAATATTAAACTAAATGGATTTTCAGGATGTGATATCAGCATGGTGGAGGCAGATGTTTTTCATTATCTAAGGGATTTGAGGGATCGAAACAGGAAGTTCGATATCATTATTCTTGACCCGCCCAAATTTGCCCCCACCGCAGCGCAGGCGGAGAGAGCTGCCAGAGGGTATAAGGACATCAATCTGCTGGCTTTCAAACTGCTCAACCCGGGTGGATTATTATTTACTTTCTCTTGTTCGGGAGGAATCTCTGCGGACTTTTTCCAAAAGGTGGTCATGGGCGCAGCGCTGGATGCCGGCGTAAACGCCAATATTGTGACCAGATTCGCGCAAGATTGCGACCATCCGGTCAGCCTGTATTTCCCGGAAGGATCGTACCTTAAGGGTTTTGAAATACAGAACAGCCTGTTGTAGGTGAGAGAACAATTGACTTATTCCATCGTTGCGACTTTGGGCCCTGCCAGCCAGAAACCTGAAATATGGGAAGCCATGGCGGATGCGGGGGTCGATTATTTTCGCCTGAATACATCGTTTTTCACGATTGGCTCTTTACTCGGTTGGCTCGAAAAAATAACTGCCTTCACAACCCAAAGACAAATACAAATCGTTTTGGACCTGCAAGGCAGCAAATGGAGATTGGGAGTGTTCCCGCCTTTCTGTCTTGAGGCGGGGGAGTCCGTTCTGTTTGTATTTGGCGAAAGGTCTGAAGAACCTGGCGTGTTGCCCGTGCCTCACTCGGATTTTTTTCAGGCTGCAAAGACCTCCTTCGGCGAAATTACACTGAACGATGGTAAAAACCGGCTGCGCGTTCAGGGGATGGGCGAGGATTGGATTCGTGCCAGGATCATTCAAGGCGGTCCACTCACCCCAGGCAAAGGAGTCCACCTGACAGCTTCTTCCTATCGTATGACGCAGTTGACGGAAAAAGATCAGAAGATCGTCGGGCAATTCTCCAGGATTCCCGGCATCTGGTTGGCAATTTCCTATGTTCGAGATGCTGAGGAGATGCGATCTTATCGCGCTATTCTTGGGTCTGAGACCAGGTTGATCGCGAAATTGGAACGACAGCCGGCAATTTATGAATCAAAAGAGATTTCCACATACGCTGATCAATTATGGATCTGCCGGGGAGACCTTGGATCTGAATTGGGGTTGAGCGAGATGGCAATTGCCGTTAGTCGGTTACCGGCTCCATCCGAAATCCCCATTCCGATGTTGATGGCCGGGCAGGTTTTAGAGCATATGGTTGAAAATCCACATCCGACTCGCTCAGAGGTGTGTTATCTTCATGACATTCTGGCTCACGGTTATGCTGGGGTCGTGCTTTCTGACGAAACCGCAATGGGCAGGTATCCGGTTGAAACATGCCGAGTTGCTGCCATGTTTCGTTAGTTGAAATTCAACTGGTCGGGCAGAATACCCCAAAATATAGTGGAGATGGCGGGAATCGAACCCGCGTCCGAAAGATTCAACCCGCGGATATCTACGAGCGTAGTTCATTTTTGCTCTCGCCGATTCCAGGAGAATGAACAAACCTGAAGCCGGCCAGTCGCTAGGACCCGAGAGCCCTCTTTTGCGTAAGTCGCGGCGGTTTACGCAGCACTCTGACTTTATGACGCCTACTCTTCCACCGGCCAGAGAGCGGGGTAGGTAGACGTGACCTCACGAGGAGATCAGTTTGGCTTTGCCCAGCTTATGCAGCCAGGGGCATTGCCATGTAGTTTGTGCGATTGGCACTTGTTTTTTGCGCTGGTTTAACGAGGTCGGCGCCTCTCGGCTCGCATTCCGGGGCCAGCCTCTCCCGTCGAAGCCTGTCATCCCCGGTGAAAAGATTATACCGCACATTTTATCTGAATGGCGGTAGAATATAACCTTGTGGATTTTTAAGGTCGAACGACCCCGACCCTGTTTTCATGATCACTGATCGGTCGGTGCCTGCCAGATCATCCTTTTTATATAGGAGAATGCCATGCTCACAATTTACAAAAATACTGAGAATGGGCTGCAGGAATATGACGAGTTTGTCACCAATAGCTGGGTGAATCTTGTCGACCCCACCTCGGATGAGATTGAGCAGATCACAGAATGGGGTGTTCCGCAGGATTTCATCACCTATCCTCTGGATATTGATGAAAGACCGCGCACAGAGCGCGAGGATAATGGCACGATTTTCATCCTTATCCGAATCCCATATTTTCAAGGGATGAAGGCCGATATTCCGTACACCACCATACCATTAGGGATCGTGCTGACTGATCGTTTCATATTAACCATTTGCCGCTGGCCGAACGACATCATGCAGGAATTTTCAAGCGGGCGCGTTCGAAATCTTTCAACTGGTAAGCGTAATCGATTGGTTCTCAGGATTCTGCTGGCGACTGCGAACAAATATTTAAGCTATTTGCGTGAGATCAACAAAAGTGTTGAGGTGCTGGAAGATCGATTACAGCGATCCATGCAAAATAATGAGGTGTTGGAAATATTAAAACATGAAAAAAGCCTGGTATATTTCAGCACTGCCTTGAAGTCTAACGAACTGATGCTCGAGCGTTTGCAGCGAAGTCAGTTGTTCAAGCTGTATCCAGAAGATGAAGATCTACTGGAAGATGTAATTACCGAAAACCAGCAAGCTATCGAAATGGTTAATATCACGGTGAACATCCTTTCATCCTTGATGGATGCATTTTCGTCGATCATCTCCAATAATCTTAACGTCGTGATGAAATTTCTCACTTCGGTCACAATCATTCTTAGCATACCAACCATCGTCACCAGCTTTTTTGGAATGAATGTGCTCCTCCCTTTTCAAACACATCCCTGGGCGGCCGGCTTTGTGATCCTATTGTTTCTGGTAATCGCTGGAATATTGGTGTTTATATTTAATAAACGCAATTGGTTTTAGTGGAATGGGCGGAACAGGGCTCGAACCTGCGACCTCATCTGTGTAAGAGATGCGCTCTGACCAACTGAGCTATCCGCCCGAGCAAAATGATTATACCTGAAAAGTGAGGTTTCCATGCGGTTTGTTCGTTTTCAACAAGGCACCGATGCGCCTTCATTTGGGTGGGTTTATGAAAACTACGTTGGACCGCTTGAAGGGTCGGTATTTGACTATTATCGACGCCTGGATGCTTCCATTCCAATTGACCGGGTGAGGCTGTTTTCGCCTGTGGAGCCGGGAAAAATCATCTGTGTTGGAAGAAATTATGTAGAGCATGCACGAGAGCATGATGCTGAGATTCCGGATATTCCTCTTCTATTTTTAAAACCCCCTTCATCGGTAATTGGCCATGGAGCTGCGATAGTGCTGCCTCCGCAATCCAGTCAGGTCGAACATGAAGCTGAACTGGCGGTTGTTATCGGTCGTAGAGCGCGCTGGGTGGAGATACAAACGGCGATGGATTATGTTTTCGGATACACCATCGCGAATGATGTGACCGCGCGTGATTTACAGCGGCGGGATGGGCAATGGACACGCGGGAAAGGGTTTGATACCTTTTGCCCGTTGGGACCGTGGATTGAAACGGAATTGGATTCGGGAGATATTCTTATCTCATCAAAAGTCAATGGCGAATTACGACAGATGGCTTCAACACGCGATATGGTTTTCTCGATCGCTCAGTTAATCGTCTTTGCTTCATCTGTCATGACGCTCTTTCCTGGTGATGTAATATTAACCGGAACTCCAGCTGGGGTTGGTCCGCTGATCGCAGGGGATACTGTCACTGTCACGATAGAAGGTATCGGTGAATTGTCCAACCCAGTAATATCAACATATTAGAGTCGAATTAGTTCTAGATAAGTTCGTTTTTTTTATTAAGATTGCTTATTGACATTCAGTAATAAATTGCTATAATACTGGTATTGGGATATTGTTTATCCATATTATCATATTATAAGGTGTTTCATGCTTTTACAACCTGGAACAATGCTTGCTGAATGGAATGTATATGACGTAGGGACGGACCTGGATTCACCGTCCAATCCATCCCGCCCGCGGATTATGGTTGTAGAGGATGACCCTGATACTGCCAATTTGATTAAAAAAATGCTCATGGCGGCTGGTTATGATGTTTCAGTCGCCTTGGGTGGGCATGAAGTGTTTTTTAAAATTGAACAAATCAGGCCAGATTTGATTTTATTGGATCTTCATATGCCAGTAGTAGATGGATGGCAGGTGCTTGAGCAAATCAGGCTAACCGATGGGGTTCCGGTTGTTATTCTCACCGCTAATGGAATAAGGGAAGATGCTGTCAGAGCATTGAGCAGCGGTGCTGATGACTATATCTCCAAGCCTTTTCTAGGCTCGGAAGTTCTGGCGAGGATAAAAAACATACTCCGTAGAAATCATCAAAATCATGGCGAAATGAATAGAATTTCCATGAAAAACGGCCTGGTTATCGATATGGATACAAGGGAGGTGACGCTTAATCAACACCAATTATATTTTTCACCAAAGGAGTTTGATTTATTGCTGCTGCTGGCAAAGAATGCTCCGCGGGTAGTTCGTTATGATCAGATTTCCTCCGCTCTGTGGGGTGAAGTATCGCCTGAGGCATATCGCAGATCAAAATATCTTGTGTATTTAATAAGGCGAAAATTTGGCCAGTTGGTGTCCGCTCAGGACATGATCGTCAACATAGATCGGATTGGATACAAATTTGTTTTTGAAGCATATTAACGTTAAGGAGATCAACATGAAAACCAAGCTTATTCGTAGATTCTTCCGCACTTTTTATTTGATGGGGATTGTCTTTTTAATGGCGGGCATGATGTTATCCATGGTCAGCCAACCTGTCCTAGCTGTAGTCGAGGAACCAACCGCGACTCTTTCTCAAGGTCAGCCAGAAGAACAGCCGCCTGCGGAGGTAACACCAACCAGTGAAGAAAATGAAGCGACTCCGACAGAACAACCTTCCCCGGAGCCTACGGCAACTGGTCAAGCCAAGACGACCGCACAACCCACAGCAACCGAAAGGTCAGGGCGCGGCAACCCAACTGGGGCCTCGCTTGTATTCAAGAGCGGCTGCTCGGGCGATTGTCAGAATGCCACCGCAATTGTCTGTAACCATGGTTCGGGAGATATGGTGGAAAGTGTGAAATGGGAAGTGTATTACAGCCCGTCTGGTAATCCGAAGAACGGTTCGGTTGTGGCCTCAGGATCTTTCGGGCCGTTGAAAGCCGGCGCGTGTATAACCCTGAGCTACAATCCCAACGGGGTTGCCGGAAATTACATGTTCCGTGCTGAACAGGAATCGACCCATCCGGGCGCAGGTGAACTCTGGTCAGATGGATGCTCGATCAATGCGTGCACGCAGCCATCTAACACTCCCATCCCCAATACACCGACAGCAACCTTCACTCCCACGGTGACGCCGA
>CAZCBJ010000136.1:0-10355 GCA_964496705.1 uncultured Anaerolineaceae bacterium
AATCACCTGCCCTGTGAATCCCTGAGCCGCGCAGCGGCGAAGGGTCTCGATCCACCCGGCAGTCCCTTGTACGGCTGCAGGACCCCGCAGACTTGACGGTCAGAAACGGTTATAATTTGCGCCAGGAGACCGATGCCATGTTCGACAGCATTTACCGCCGCAAAGAAGATGAAAACCGTTCTGAGGGACGCTTGCCGCCCGGCCAAGCCTACACCCAACGTTTCCCCGTGCTGCACTACGGACCCGTGCCCACCTTCAATGCCGCGGTGTGGGATTTCACCATTTTGGGCGAGGTCGAGCAGACCGTGCGCCTGACCTGGGACCAGTTCTGCGAGCTGCCGCGCACTCGCCTGGTGATGGACATTCATTGCGTTACACGGTGGTCGAAATTTGACACGGCCTGGGAGGGGGTGACGCTGAAAACATTGCAGGAACAGGGCTTGCTCAAACTGAAGCCCGGCGCGAAATTTGTGCTGCAGCACGCCGAATACGGATTCACTGCCAACCTGCCGCTGTCGGTGGCGCTGCAGGAGAATTTTCTATTGGCGACCCATTACGACGGTCAGCCGCTGACCCCCGAACACGGCTACCCGCTGCGCGGCGTGGTCGGCGCCATCCCGGGGCGCGCGGACCTGATGGTGCCGTATTTTTGGAAGGGCGCCAAGTGGTTGCGCGGGCTGGAATTCATGACCCATGATCAACTCGGCTTCTGGGAGCAGGCCGGTTATCACAATAACGCCGACGTGTGGACTGAAGAGCGCTTCACTTAATGAATCTGTAAGCCCGTTTGGCCTTGTGTTGCTTGCCAAGCGGGTCTCTTTTCACTACAATATAATCATGACAATCCCTTACGGACCCATCCTGGTAGTGGAGGACGTGCCCAACGTCCTGGAATTATTGGAAGTTACCCTGCGTTTCAAGGGTTATCCGGTGGTTACGGCGCGCAACGGACAGGAAGCGCTGGAGAAGGTTGCCCTCGAACGTCCGGCGCTGGTCATCACGGATATCCTCATGCCCAAAATGGACGGCTATGCCCTGGTGCATGCGCTGCGCAAGGATCCGCAGACCGGCCAGATCCCGGTCATCTTCGTTTCGGCGACTTACATCACTCCTGAAGACCGCAAGTTTGCCCTCAACCTGGGCGGCGTGCGCTTCGTCGAGAAGCCGATTGACGCCGAGGATTTTCTGCTGACTGTTGCCGAGGTGTTAACCGGCGGGACGCCCACCACGCCGCGCCCGATGACCGATGCCGATTTCTACAACGGCTACCACGACCGGCTGGAGAACAAACTGCGCCACAAGAACACGCAGATTGCGCGCACTGAGCGCCTGCTGGCCAGCCTGCCCGAGGAACAAAAACCGGCCTTCGATGCGCTGCTGCTCCAGGCCATTCACGACCGCGATGATATCCAATCCGAGCTGGAACAGCTTACCCGCATCATCAACGAGCTCAACCTGCCCAAGCGGCGCTGAGATAAGCGTTGAGGCGGCGGGATATCCAGTTGGCAGAAACATTGGCAAATTTCGCAGACCGGCGCAAAATCCGTTGCGACCTGGGGTGTCTGTGATTGAGCTTTTCAGGATGGATCATTCAACGCTATGCAACCTGCATTGAATTTTGTGATTGAACTCGCCAGAGGCGCGGGCGAGATCGTACGCCGCGGTTACGGGCAGCAGCATGACATCCAGTACAAGAGCGCCATCGACCTGGTCACCGAGGTGGATCACCAGTCGGAAGCCTACCTGGTTGAAGCCATCCGCCGCGCGCACCCCGATCACAGCCTGATCACCGAGGAGGCTGGCATCCTGGCGGGACAGGTCCGCTGCCGCTGGTATGTTGACCCGCTGGACGGCACGGTCAATTACTCGCACGGCATGCCCTTTTTCTGCGTCTCGGTCGCCTATGCTGAGGACGGGCTGGTGCGGCTGGCCGCGATCCATGATCCATTGCGCGATGAATGTTTCAGCGCTGAGCGGGGTAAGGGCGCCTGGCTGAATGGCGCGCCCATCCATGTCTCCGCTTCCGCCGACCTGGCTCACAGCCTGCTGGTGACTGGCTTCCCCTACGACATGTGGGAGAGCGAGGCCAACAATCTGGACAACTTCATCCGCTTCAGCCGCCGCAGTCAGGCGGTGCGCCGCCTGGGTTCGGCTGCGCTGGATCTGTGCTACGTTGCGGCTGGACGATTGGACGGCTACTGGGAGATCAAAATCAAGGCCTGGGATATTGCCGCGGGCGCCCTGATCGTGGAGGAGGCCGGCGGGCGGGTGACCAAGCTGGACGGCAGCTCCGACTACATGACCCCGCCCTTCGATATTCTGGCGGCCAATCCGTATATTCACGGCGAAATGCTCAAGGGCTTTCAAGAGCCAGCTTCTTGATTGGGCTTTTGCGGTTAAAATGGGGGTATGTTCATGCCCACTTTGTGGCAAGTGTTGTGGTAGGGAGTAGAGGATCACGAATTTAACGAATAGACGAATTTATGCTGGGTAAGTAAATTTGCATAATGAACTTATCTCCGGAAATAAAGCAAAAAATTATCTATCCCGAGCTATCGTTTCAGGTGATGAAGATTGCTTTTGATATCCATGACACGCTATATTCGTTTATTCGAGTCATTCGTGATCTTCTTATTTTAATTTTGGAGTAGATAATGAAAGTACTGCGTTTGCACGCTCCGCGCGATCTGCGCCTGCATGAAGAAGCGCTGCCCGTTCACGCTCCCGGCGAAGCCCTGGTGCGGCTGAGCGCCGTGGCGGTGTGCGGTTCGGACCTGCACTGGTTCGCCGAGGGGGGCATCGGCACCGCCCACCTGGAGGAAGGCAGGCCGGTGTTGTTGGGACATGAGATGGCCGGGGTGGTGGCCAGCGGGCCGCGCAAAGGCCAGCGCGTGGCCATTGACCCGGCGATCAATTGCGGCGAGTGCGAGTTCTGCCTGGAGGGCAATCCCAACTTCTGCAGCGCGCTGAAGTTCGCCGGGGACGGACATTTTGACGGCGGCTACTGTGAATACGTCACCTGGCCGGAGCGCTGCCTGTTCCCGCTGCCGGATGTGCTCAGCGCGGCCGAGGGCGCGCTGCTTGAGCCGCTGGGTATCGCGCTGCACAGCGTCGACCTGGGTCATCTGCGCGCGGGCATGCGCGTGGGGGTGTTCGGCTGTGGGCCGATTGGGTTGATGATTGTCCAGTTGGCGCGGCTGAGCGGCGCG
Organism: uncultured Anaerolineaceae bacterium; assembly: GCA_964496705.1. Lineage (GTDB taxonomy): Bacteria > Chloroflexota > Anaerolineae > Anaerolineales > Anaerolineaceae > CAZCBJ01. The sequence goes on from CAZCBJ010000136.1 coordinate 3,210, forward strand.
GTGCAGATCATCGCCACCGACCGCCTGACCCACCGCGCCGAAGCCGCCCGCCGCCTGGGCGCGAGCGACGTGCTGCTCTCGGATCACGGGCGCGAGAACGAGGCGGTGTGGCAGGCCGCTGGCAAACGCGGGGTGGACGTGGCCTTTGAGGTGGCGGGTGAGAACGACGCGGTGGAAACCGCCGTGGCGGCGACCAAACACGGCGGCAAAGTCATCCTGGTGGGCATTCCCGCCGATGACCGCACCACCTTCACCGCCTCCACGGCGCGGCGCAAGGGGCTGACCCTCAAGTTGGTGCGGCGGATGAAGAACACTTACCCGCGCGCGCTGGCGCTGGTGGAGAAAGGGTTGGTGGAGCTGGGCTCGCTGGTCACCAGCCGCTATCCGCTGGAACAGGCTGCGCAGGCCTTTGCCGAGGCCGAAACCCGCGAGGGCATCAAAGTGGTGGTGGAAATATGAACGTGCTGACCGATCGAATTGCCATCGTCACCGGCGGCGCTCAGGGGCTGGGGCGCGCCATCTGCCTGCGCCTGGCGCAGGAGGGCTGCCACGTGGTGGTGGCTGACATCAACCTGGAAAAAGCCGCGGAGACCGCCCGGCTGGTGGAGGCTGAGACTGGGCAGCGCAGCCTGGGTGTGCAGGTGGACGTGACCGACGAAACCCAGGTGGAGGGGCTGGTGGAGCGCACCGTGCAGGCGTTTGGGCAGTTGGATATCATGGTGGCCAACGCCGGCATCCTGATCGCCGAGGAGATCAGCCAGTTTCCCGCCGAAAAATGGAAAGCGGTGCTGATGGTCAACCTGTTTGGCTACTTCCTGTGCGCCAAGCACGCCGCGCGGGTGATGAAGCCGCAGCGCAGAGGGGTGATCATCGAGATCAACTCCAAATCGGGCAAGAAGGGCAGCTATAAGAATTCGGCTTACGCCGCCTCCAAGTTCGGCGGAATCGGGCTGACCCAATCCATCGCGCTCGACCTGGCTGAGGACGGCATCCGCGTCAACGCGGTTTGCCCGGGCAACCTGCTCGACTCGCCGCTGTGGAACGATGGCCCCAACGCGCTGTTCAAGCAGTATGCGCGCAAATGGGGCATCAGCGAGGAAGAGGTGCGCCAGAAGTACATTGACCAGGTGCCGATGAAGCGCGGCTGCACCTACGAAGACGTGTGCAACGTGGTCGTGTTTCTCGCCTCCGACCAGTCCAGCTACATGACCGGTCAGGCGATCAACGTCACCGGCGGACAGGAGATGCGCTGAGGTTCTTGTGATTCAAGCATTGCGCGAGCCGGTTGCCATTTTCCTGACCATCATGGCGGTGGTGTTGATCACCCCGATGCTCTCGGAGCGGGTGCGTTTGCCTGGGATCGTCGGTATCATCCTGGGCGGAATGCTGGTGGGACCATACGTGCTCAACCTGCTCAGTCCGGAGAGCGGGATTGAGTTCCTGGCGACCATCGGGCTGGTGTACCTGATGTTCACCGCCGGATTGGAAGTGGACATTCGCCAGTTCACCCGCGTGCGCGGGCGGGCAGCCATCTTCGGGCTGCTGACCTACTTCACACCTCAGATCATGGGCACCGCCCTGGGGCGGCTGCTGGGGCTGGATTGGCTGGGGGCAGTGCTGCTGGGCTCGGCTTTTTCCTCGCATACGCTGATCGCCTTCCCCATTCTCAGCCGCCTGGGAGTGGTGCGCAATGAGGCGGTGTCGGTGACGGTCGGCGCGACGGTGATGACCGATATCGGCGCGTTTGTGGTGCTGGCGGCGGTGTTGGGTTTGCGCCAGGGCAACCTGGAGTTGGGTTATTTCATCCGCCTGGGCGTCATGCTGGTCATTTACACCCTGTTGATCCTATATGGGCTGCCGCGGCTGGGAAAATTCATTTTCCACCGTCTGAAAGGCCGCGCGGTGGAATTCCAGTTTGTGCTGTTGATCCTTTTCATCAGCGCTTTATTGGCTGAATTGATCGGTGTGCATGAGGTGGTGGGCGCGTTCCTGGCCGGGTTGGCGGTCAACACCACGCTCCCGCGGCGCAGTCCGGTGGTGGGGCACGTGCTATTTCTGGGCGAGTCCTTTTTCATCCCGGTCTTTTTGCTTTACAGCGGAATGATCACCAACCCGATGGTTTTTCTGAAGAGCGGCGCGGTCATCCTGGTGGCGCTGGCGGTGACCTGCGTGGCTTATGTCTCCAAGTTGGTGGCTGCCTGGATCACCGCGCGTATCTTCCGCTATACCCGCAGCGAGTTCTGGGTGGCTTACGGGCTGTCGCACGCCCAGGCGGCGGTGACCATCCCCACCCTGGTGATTGGCCTGCAGCAGGGTTTATTCAATGAGACGCTGTTCAACTCGGCGATCATGATGATTTTGCTGACATCCATCACTTCGCCGCTGTTGGTGCAAAAATTTGCCAGGAAGCTCTCGGCTGAAGAGCCGCAACCGGAAGCATCGCCGTTTTTCCGGCGCATCCTGGTGCCGATCATCAATCCGCAGAACCAGGAAAACCGCCTGGTGTTAGCCTCCATCCTGGCTCGCGCTCACGGCGGGACGATTCTGGCGGTGCACGTCAGCCCGGAGGTGGATGGACGTGTGCGCGAGCCGGCGCCGCGAGAGCCGCTGGAGCATATCCCGGACATCCTCGGCGATCCAGAAACCAATCTGCAGCTCATCCCGCGGGTGGACCATTCAGCCGCCCAGGGGATCATCCACACGGCGATGGAGAATAACGCCTCGGTGATCCTGATGGGCTGGCGCGGCAGATCCACCATTCGCAGCAGCATTATGGGCGCCGTGTTGGACGAGGTGATCTGGGGCACGGATATCCCGGTGATGGTTGGTCGGCTCAATGCGCCGATCAACGGCACCCAGCAGGTGGTGCTGCTGCTGCCTTCCGAAAGCCTGAGCCAGATTGTCGCCCGCCGCGCGCTGGACATGGTGACGACGGTCACCACGGCGTTGAACGCGCCGCTGCTGGTTTTGAGCGATGGAGAATATCACCACAAAATCGAACAGATGCTGGCGGGGGGCAGCCTGCCGCAAGGCTACCGCATCGAAGCGCTGGGCAGCAACCCGATGAAGACGCTGCAGCAGCAGACCAGCGATCAGGACATGATCGTCATCCCCAGCGTGGGCTCACGCAAGCGCTTCCTCTCCAGCCTGGGCAACCTGCCCGAACGGGTGGCGGCTGAGACCTCCTGCAACCTGGTGATCTTGCATTACCGCTTCTAAACGTGCATCCCCGTTTCCGCGGCAAAGCGCCGCAGCGCGTTGATGTGCTCGCCGGGCGTTTGAAACCCGCAGTGGGTGGTGATGAGCGAGATATGCGTGGCGCCCACCGTCCGCCAGCCCTTCAGCAGCCGCGCCCATTCGGCCGGGTGGCCCTTGCCGTAGTGCAGGCGCGCTTCGAAGCCGAAATCGGCGCGGGTTCGCCCATTGTCTGCCAGGCACTGGTCAAGCAGTTCCAACCCTTCACGCGCCTCGTCAGGCTCAGCATACAGCGGCATCCAGCCGTCGCCGATGCGCGCCGCGCGGCGGATGACCGGCTCAGACTGGCCGCCGAACCAGATGGGAATGGGGTGCGCCGGGCGCGGGCTGATACCCGCATCCGGGATGGTGTGCCAGGGGCTGTGAAAATCCACCAACGGCTGAGTCCACAGCGCGCGCATGAGCTGCACCTGCTCCTCCACGCGTTTGCCGCGGGTGTGAAAATCGGCGCCCAGCGAGATGTATTCGATGATGTTCCAGCCGATGCCAATGCCCAGGCGCAGCCGCCCGCCGCTGAGCAGGTCCAGGGCAGCGGCCTGCTTGGCGGTCAGCACGGTCTGGCGCTGGGGCAGCAGCAGCACGCAGGTCTCGAATTCTATCGTCCGCGTCGCGGCGGCCATGAAAGCGAAGAGCACGAACGGCTCGTGGAACTCGGTCTGGTAAGTGACCCAGCCGCGCCAGCCGCCGGGGCGGTTGGGGTTGGGGCCGATGATGTGGTCGTCGGCGCCAATATGGGTGTAGCCCAGCGCCTCGGCGGTCTGGGCGTAGTCTTTGATCGCAGCCGGGTCGCTGCCAAACTCGAAATGGGGATAAATGGCGCCGATGCGCATGTCAGCCTCCGTGAGCAGTGTCCAACAAAACAATCAACGCAGAGAGATCATCCCAATCGTATGCCACCTCGTGAATCAGCCAGCCGTCCATGTCCCAGGTTTTGCAATCGATCTTCTGTCCGCCCAGGCGCTCGTACCAGCGGCGGATGGGATTACCTTCCAGAGTCCAGAGCATGACATTGGCGCAGCCGCGCTGTTGCAGTTCGATAAGCGCGCCGCGCAATAAAGCCCGCCCAATGCCGCGCCCGCGCTGTGCCGGGCTGACGTGCAGAGCCAACACCTCGGCTGAATAATCGGGAGGAGCATCGACCTGCACGCGAGCCAGGACATATCCACACACCTCGCCCGAAGCAGCCGCCGCGGTGAGAAGGACATCGGTCGGGTTGGCCGCCAGCCAGTCGCGCCAGTCCTGTTCCTGCTCTGCGAGGGTCAGGTTTTCCAGGAAATCTGGCGGGAACATGTCCACGTACGATGCGCGGTAGCTCTCCACCTGCACGCGCGCCAGGCCCGCGCAGTCCTGCTTGCAGGCGCGGCGCAGCGTGAATTGCGTTTCAAGACCTGACGAAGGTGCCATTGCGCAGATCTTCGAGCGCCTGGAGGATTTCGGCGCGGGTGTTCATCACAAAGGGGCCGTAGCGGCTGATCGACTCGCCCAGCGGCAGCCCCGAGACGAGCAGGAAGCGCGCGCCGTTTTCACCGGCCTGCACGCCCACCTGACCGCCGTCGCCCAGCACCACCAGTTTGGGCGCACCCAACGGCGCGCCGCCGGCGAAGGACGCTGCGCCCTCAAACAGGTAGGCGAAGGCGGTGTGCCCGACGGGGATGGGGTGCGTGAAATACAGGCCGGGCGGCAGTCTGACATCCAGGTAGGCTGGGTCGGCGGCGATCTCACTCACCGGGCCGCGCGCGCCGTCCACCTCGCCCGCCACCACGCGGATCAGCGCGCCGTCAAGGCGCCTCACCAGCGGGATTTGCGCCGCCTTGACCTCCTGGTAGCGCGGACGGGTCATCTTCAGCCGGGCGGGCAGGTTGACCCACAGTTGGAAGCCGTACATGCGCCCATCCCGCGGCTGGGGCATTTCCTCGTGCAGAATGCCGCCCCCGGCGGTCATCCACTGCACGTCGCCGGCTTCGATCATCCCGGCGTTGCCCAGGCTGTCGCGGTGAGCCACCGCCCCGGCCAGCATGTAGGTGACCGTTTCGATTCCGCGGTGGGGGTGCATGGGGAACCCGGCCAGGTAATCGGCGGGGTCGTCGGAGCCGAAGTGGTCGAAGAGCAGGAAGGGATCGAGATAATCGAGGGTGCGTGTGGCAATGCTGCGCTTCAGATGCACGCCCGCGCCTTCCAGCACGGGCAGCGGGTCGATGATCGAATAGACGGGTCGCAGGGAGGAAGTGTTCATGTGGAAATTATATCTCACGCAGAGACGCAGAGGAGCAGAGTTTTCTTTGTGCCTTAGCGCCTTTGTGAGGGAATGATTTTAGCTAAAATTATCATCGTCAAAAACTGACAACGGATGACCGATAACCGACAACCGATAACCGACAACCAACGGCTATATGCTAACTGCTATCGGCTATCAGCTTCTCCACCGCTTCCGCCCCCAGCCGCTCTGCCAACCCCGGCTCCAGGAAAAGGTCGCAGAAAACCAGGCTCATGCGCAGCCGCCCGGCGAAGGTGCAAACGCACACGGTGCGCTCGCGCGGCTGCGAATTGACCAGCGGCCCATGCACCGCGGTCACGCGCAGCCCGTTGAGCCGGGCGGGCAGGTCGTCCAGCCGGCCGATGTTGGTCACCGAGAAGTCGTAGCCAACCGGTTGATTCATAAATTCATCCATCATGGGCAGCATGTCCTGGGGCGGCAGCGCGGTGAAGCTGTCCAACAGCAGCAGCATGTAGCTGAACACGTCGTCGCTGGCCGCCCCGCGGGCCAGTTTGCGGCGCACCTCGCGGGCGATGTCCCAGAAATTGCGCCCAGGCGCGCAGGCTGCGGCGGTCTTCACCATCGACACGTAGCTGCCGAAGGCTTCTGGGTGATCGGGCAGCAGGCGCGGGCGCAGGTTGACCGGACTGGAAACGCTGCGCCGCCAGCCGCGTCTGCCCAGGCGCGCTTCGGCTGCGGCGCACATCCAGGCGGCGCACACCGCGCCCTGCACGGTGGTGCCTTCGGTTTTGCAGCGCGCCGCCAGGCGGGCGGTGTGGGCTTCGTCCAGCTCCCAGGCGCGCAGGCTGAAATGCGACCAAACCGAGCCCGGGTCGGCGGGCGGCAGGGGAGGTTTGGGCGGGCGGCGGCGGGCGCGGGCAGCACCCAGGCGCACCATCGCGCGCATTAACCCGCGCTGCAAGCGGTAGGAAAGCCTGCGCCGCGCCCGGGCGGGGATGAGCTGTTCGAAATCCGGCAGGGGCGGCTGCGGCGGCAGGCTCAGCCCGGGGTCTGCCAGCAGGCGCAGCGTGTCGCGGACGAAGTACCAGCCCGCCAGGCCGTCCAGCGCGAAGTGATTGAAGGTGAACACCAGGTCGTGGAAATCCGTGCCGCGCAGCCAATCCACCCGCAGCATCGTGCCGGCGTCCATGCTGAACGGCGTGCCCAGCCCCGCACAAGCGGCTGCCTGCCAGTCCGTGTCGGCGCAGCCGCGCTTCTCGCGCAGCGGGATGGGGTTGGGCGCGCGGTCGGGGGTTGGCGCGCCAGGCTGGCCGGGTATCCAGCTTGAACCCGCCAGCGGATAGCGCGTGACGGCGCGTGCCAGCGCGTCCTCCAGTTGAGCCCGGCTAAAATTACCCGCCACGCACACCGCCATGCCGAAGTTCATCGGGATTTGCGGCGCCTGGGCCATCATTTTGTTGATATTGGAAACTGGTTCGCTCAAGCGATCTTTATCCTGACCTCAATCGAAACCGAACAGCGCGCGCTGAATCGGGCGCAGTACGAATGCCAGTTGTTCCAGGTTGAAGTAGGTGCCGCGCGCGCGGGCATGCTTTTTGCGATATTCGCGGAGGTGTTCTTCTGACCAGAAGAAGACAGTTTTCCTTCAATACGCGTCGATGATGCTGGGATCTGTC
>CAZCBJ010000137.1:0-10344 GCA_964496705.1 uncultured Anaerolineaceae bacterium
CCCCGAGACCCGCCGACGCGGCACGGCGGCCCCTATTGATTCACAGGCTCTGAGGCCAGAAGACGGGTCCGCACCCGGCGCCAAGAAAGAGAGAGGGAACCCGGTTGGGGTTCCCTCTCTCGCCTCAGGCTGGGGAGATCGACCGAGAAACTAAGCCACCTTGGTCCGCCGCCGGGCGACGCCAGCCAGGCCCAGCAGCCCCGATCCCAGCAGCAGCATGGTGCCCGGCTCCGGAACGAGTTGCATGCTCTGGTTGGCATCCGCCTGGAAGAGGAAGTCCGTCCCCGAAAGGCCGTTCACCAAGCCAATGTTCGGGATGACGTAGTTTGCGGTGGTCGCGTCCCAGAACCGGTTGGCCGGATCGACCTGCCGGAAGGGCGTGACCTGGGAGGTGTTGTAGTGCAGCAAGAAGGAGAGCCCGGCCGGCACGTTGATGAAGAAGCTCGGGTTGAACTCCACCTCCCCCACCGTCACCGCGACGTCCGATCCGCCGGCGCCGGAGACCGTCTTCTGACCACCCCAGTCGTCCGAGCCGAACTGATCCAGGTTCACGCCGGGAGGCGTACCCGTAGGGTTAGCCAGGGTGGCTGCGAAGGACCCGAAAGCTCCGGTGATCTTGCCCCAGGCGATCCTGGTCCCGTCGTTGAAACCGGTCCCCGCGGTGTCGGCCACGCCGGTCTTGTCGTTGTCGGCGTTGGGCGCGCTGTGCCAGTACATCTCGAAGAAGTTCTTCGGGTTTGCCGGGTCGAAGCTAAACACCGCGGCTCCCGGGAAGAGGCCGATACCCGTTTCACCGAAGGCGCCGACGGCGGTGATCTCGTAGTTGGTGCCTAGCCCGCCGTGGTTGGTGATAGCGAGGCTATTCGCATCCAGAAAGGACCCCAGGGCGGCGTGCGTGAACAGGGTGAAGCTCCTCGCCACGGGGCCGATCGGCACCGCGCCCTGGGCCAACGCGCTGCTCGGCAACCAGTCCCAGGTGTGAACATCAATCACCTTGGTGGGGTCCGCACCACCGCCCCCAGTGTAGTCGAAGAGCACCGCGTCGGCGTTGGCCGAGAGGCCTACGCCGAGCGCCAAGCCGAGTACCACTAGATTCTTCCGCATGGAACCGCCTCCTTTCGTTGTCCTGCCGTTTCGGTCGAAACCTCGACCCTGCTTCGCTTCCGTCCAAACCGTACTTACGTCTTGTTGCGCCGCTCCTCCCCCCGCCCGGCGACCGGCGGGCGGGGGGAATCTCTTCCTGGCCCACGGGGCTATGCAACCCGTGTGCCCAAGCCCCGAGTAAGTTGACATCTGCCTACGAAAGCCTTTTCTCGCCCGTCAGGGACCCTCGGGCGCCTTCCCGGGCCCCAAAAGTGGGTAATCCTTTTCCACCATTGGGCAGTCCCCGGGTTCCCACTTCTGGCTGGCCCACCAGCGGGGCGGGTGGTCGCTGGGTCTTCCAACTCCCCAAGCGACAGCGGCCCCGGAGACCCGGCACCTAACCCCTCGGAGGGCGCGGGGCCCAGGAGAGGAGCCGCGTACCGCATCGATGGAAAGCCTGGCTCGGCTTGCCGCGCCCGTCGGCGTGTGCTACAAGCGCAGGCATCTCCCCGCCACGACTCGCCAACTCAAGGGGGTATCTCCATGGGCCTTCGGTGCTCCGTTGCCCTGCTGCTCGCGCTGTCCATCCTCGGGTGCTCCCAAAGCCCGGAGTCGAAGCGGGAGAGCCACCGCGCCAAAGGGGCTGCCTACCTGGAGGCCGGCCGCCTCGATGAGGCGGTGATCGAGCTACGCAACGCGGTTACCGGGGGGCCGGGGGCCGACGCCCCGCTCTTCGAACTCCTGGGAGACGCCCTGCTGCAGAAGGGAGAGCTCTCGGGCGCCTTTCAAGCGTACTCCAAAGCGGTGGAGCTCGACCCCCAACGGGCACGGGCACTCGTCCGACTGGCCAACCTGTACCTCTTGGGGAACCAGCTCGACGAGGCCCGGCAACGGGTCTCGGCCGCGCTCGCGGTCAATGACCAGGACGCCGAAGCCCATTTGGCCCAGGCCGAGCTATGGCGACGCGAGGGGAAACTGGACGATGCCCTGATCGCCTACGACCGCGCGATTCAACTGGAACCTGAGAACCTGAAACACCGCCTGGTCAAGGCGACGACGCTCCTCACGGCTGGGCGGCTCCCGGAAGCCCGGAGGGGGTTGGACGCCTTGCTGACCAAGGATGCCGCGAACCCGAGCGCCCTCGTCCTGCTCGCCCAGGTTGCCCACCTGCAAGGGGACCGCACCACCGTGGCCACGGCCTTCGAGCGGCTGCTCGCCGCCCAGCCCAAGGACCCGGAGGTGTGGCTCACCTACGGCAACTTCTGGCTCACGACGGGCGACGCGAACAAGGCAGTGGAAGCATTCCGCCAGGCGGCCGCCGTGGAGAAGAACGGGACCAGGGGGTGGGAGAAGGTCGCCGAGGTGAGCCTCGACCGCGGGGATCTGGAGTCCGCCCGAGAGGCCCTGGCCGCCGTGCGGGCGCGCAACCCAAAGAGCACCGCCGGGACGTTTTTCGAGGGGCAGCTTCTGCTGCGGGAAGGCAAGGCGGCGGAAGCGGCCGCGCGCCTGCAGCAAGCGGTAACGGACTTCCCCAAGGCTGCCGAGGCGTGGCACTTCCTGGCCATGGCCCACTACGCCCAGGGGAACCTCCAACTGGCGAAGGGAGATCTCCTCAAGGCAGTGGAGCACGCCCCGCTTGCCGCCAAGTCCCGCATGCTCCTGGCCCAGGTGCTTCTGGACCTGCGCGAGTTCGAAGAGGCGGTCCGGGCCACCGACGCCCTGCTCCAGACCCCGCCGTTTCACAGCGAAGCGCTCCTGATTCGCGCCCAGGGCCTGATGGGTCTAGGGCGGCCGGCCGAAGCCCGCCGGATTCTAGCGGCCGTAACCAAGGAGCTGCCGGGTCTCGCTCGAGCCCACGAACTGCTGGGCCTCTGCTACCTGGCCGAGGGCAAGCTCGGCGAGGCCCTAGTTGCCTTTGGGCAGGCCACCGAACTCGACCCCGGTCGTTTGAGCGCACTCGCCCTGTCGGTAGACGTGGCGCTGAACCAGAAACAGCCGACGAAAGCCGTCAAGCTGGCGGAAAGCCACATCGCCCGGGCCGGCGACTCGGCGGGAACCCGGGTGATCCTGAGCATCGCCCGCGCCGCAGCGGGAGACCGGGCAAAGGCTCGCCAGGAACTCGAACGCGCGGTGGAGTTGGATCCAAACGCCGCCGAGGCCTACCTGCTGCTCGCTCGCCTCCACGAGGGCCCGGCCGCCGTGGAGGCGGCCCTGGGTGACGTGGACCGCGGGTTGGCAGCCCAACCCAAGCACCTTCCCGCCTGGTTTCTTAAGGCCCGCCTCCACCAACGACTGGAGCAGTGGGACGAAGCCGAGCGCGCCAACCGCCGCGCCCTGGAGCTGTCGCCGGACTCGGTGCCGGCCCTCAACGACCTGGCGTGGATCCTGGTCGACCGGGGGGGCAACATCGACGAGGCCCTCAAGTTCGCCGAGCGGGCTGTGGAACTTGCGCCCGCCTCCCCCGCCGCCAACGACACCTTGGGTTGGATTTACGCGAAGAAAGGCGTCTACCTCAAAGCAGTGGCCCACCTGGAGCTTGCCGCCCAGCGACTCGGCCAGGAACCGCTGGTGCACTACCACCTGGGCAAGGCTTACGCCGGCGCCGGCGAGACCGCCAGGGCGACACGGACGCTGGAGCAAGCACTGAAGCTCTCGGCGACGTTTCCGGGCGCCGAGGACGCGCGCGCGACGCTCGCTGCGCTTCGGAAGGGCAACTGAGGGGGGAGCACCGCAAACAACCCACAAGTGGCAATTTTCTTCCCTCCTCGGCCTGCCCCCTGGGCCGCCGCCCCGGCCCCCATCTGACCAAAGGTCGGCCTCAAGCCCCACCTCTCCAGCGGCCCAAGCCTTGCAGAGAGGCCTCCCAACGCCTCCGTCAGAGGAAGCCGTTTGCCCACCGTGCGGCACCCCTCCTTGGCGGGGCGCCACGGGCGACCCGACAGCCAATCTACCGATCGAGGAGGAGGGCACGATGAGAACAAGACTGCTAGCCTGGGTGGCAGCCGCGCTGATGGGGGGGCTCCCCACCGTGGGATGGACCGCGGATCTGTTTTTCTTCGACCCAGACGGGCCCGGCCCGCGGCTGCCGTTTCAGATGGGCGCCTTCGACTGGTTGCCCGGGAACGCGTTGGCCGTAGGGGCGATTCCCCTATCCGTGACCCCCAAGGATTTCACCCTTTTGAGCCACGCCAAACTCGGCGAATTCACCCTCGAGGGCTCCGGCGTACCCGGCACGGGCCTCAACACGGCCTATGAGTTCACCTTCGTTGCCGGGTTTCCTAAAGTCGGCGTCAGCAACGGGTCCTTCGCCAACTTCTCCACAGGAAGGGGCGGTCCGAATTTCGTGGAGATGTACTACGACCCTGCCAGGGACTCGGACATGCTCGCTGGCACCGGGTTCGCCAACGGGCGGCGGGTGCTCGCCGGGGAAGTGACGGACGCCAACGGGGTGTTCGGCACCTCGCAATCCTCGGTCCTCTTCGACCAGTTCGGTGTCGACAACTACGGCGGCCAGCGGAGCGTGGGTGGCGCCGGCGGAGGAAGCATCACGGTGCGCGTGACCTGGTTCGATCCCGGATTCTTTCCGGGCACCGCTCCGGAGATCCTCATCCTGACCCTCGACTTGAATGCATCGCAGATCCTGCCCTTCCGCCAGACCAACCCGTCACGCTCCTTCGTCGCCGCACCCCAAGGTCAGGGGCATACATTCCACATCCCCAGCCTCGGCTTGGTGAACGGGACGAACGGCCCAGATTTCCAGATGCAGATCGACCCAAACATGAGCATCAGTTTCCCCGCCGCCCTCGGCGACCGGGTCTGGGAGGATCTGAACGGCAACGGCATCCAGGACCCGGGGGAGCCGGGGATCCCCGGGGTACCGGTGAAGTTGTATACCCGCGCCGACACCCTGGTGGCGACCACCACCACCGGCAGCGATGGCGGCTACCTCTTCTCGAGCCTCACCCCCGGCGACTACTACGTGGTGTTCGGCCAGCTGGCCGGCTACGCCTTCACCCTCCAGGACCAGGGCTTGGACGGCGCCGACAGCGACGCCGATCCCGCCACGGGTACCACCGTGTGGACCACCCTCGCCGCGGGGCAGGTGGACCGCACCTGGGACGCCGGACTGTATCGGCTGGGGAGCCTGGGCAACTACCTGTGGCTCGACGAGAACGGGGACGGGTACCAGGACACCGGAGAGCCGGGCCTGGGGAACGGGGTGGTCCGGCTGTGGAACGTCGACCGCACCGTGCTCCTCGACACGACGGTGACCGACGCCGACGGCGGGTACCTCTTCACCGGGCTCGCGCCGGGGACCTATCAAGTAGACGTGGACCCGAGCACCCTGCCCGCCGGGTTGGTGCGGACCACCTACCCGGTCAACGGGAACGGCGACTTCGGCAACCAAGTCATGCCCTACGTCGTGACCCTGGGCTCCGGAGAGGAGAACCTGACCGCCGACTTCGGCTACAACTGGGGCCCGACGGCCGACGTGCAGAGGAACGACTTGCTCGGTGCCATCGGCGACCGGGTGTGGATCGACGCCGACGGCGACGGCGTGCAGGACCCGGGCGAACCAGGGCTGGGCGGCGTGACGGTGCGGCTGTTCATCGACAACGACCAGAACGGCACCTACGAGACCGAAATCGACTCGACGGTCACCGCTCCCGACGGCAGCTACATCTTCGACGACTACCCCGCGGGCAGCTACACCGTGAAGGTGGACCCTCCGGCCGGCTACGAGCAGACCGGCGACCCGGACGGCGACGGGGTGTTCGACCACCAGACCACGGTGCCGATCGTGCTGGCCCCCGGTGACGTTTACCTGAACGCCGACTTCGGGTACCGGCCGCGGACCGCCGGCTCCTGGGTGCTGGGCGACACCGTGTACTTCGACGCCAACGGCGACGGGACCGAGGACGCGAACGAGCCCGGCATCCCCGGGGTGACCGTGGCCCTGGCGTTGGACGGCAATGGCAACGGCGCGGTGGACGCCGGCGAGGTGATTGCCGCCACCACCACCGACGCCGCCGGGCAGTATCTGTTCACGGGTCTCCCCGACGGCACCTACCTGGTGTGGGTCACCGACACCGACCACGTGCTCGGCAGGCTCACCCAGACCGGGGACCCCGACGGCGGGCTCGACGGCCTGAGCAAGTGGGTCGTCGCCGGCGTCGACAACCTGGCCCAGGACTTCGGCTACGCGCCCCTGGGGCACGCGGCCGACAAAGGATTGATTGGCGACACCGTGTACCTCGACGCCAACGGCAACGGCGTCCAGGACGCCGGTGAGCCCGGCATCGAGGGCGTGACCGTCACCCTGTACGGGCCTGGCAACGTGGTGCTGGGGGTGACCACCACCGACGAGAACGGCCGGTATGCCTTCGGCGGGCTCGCCGCTGACACCTACACCGTTGCGGTGACCACTCCCGCGGGCCTCACCAACACCGGCGACCCCGACGGCGGGTTCGACAGCAAGTCGGTGGTGACCATCGCGGCCGGGGGCGTGAACCTGCTCCAGGACTTCGGCTACCGGGGCCCCGGCACCATCGGCAACCTGGTGTGGCAGGATACCGACGCCGACGGGTACTGGGACTCCGGCGAGCCCGGTATCGGCGGCGTATCCGTGGCGCTGTACCAGGACAACAACGGCAACGGCCTCCTCGAGCCCGGCGAGCCCCTGGTGGCGACGACGGTCACCGCGGCGGACGGGAGCTACTCCTTTACCGGGCTCTCCGTAGACGACGGCTCGGGCGCAGCCTACTACCTGGTGAAGGTGACGGATGACGCCAACCTCCTCAACGGCTGGTGGCACTCCCTCGGGACCCCGGGCGCCGACTACCACAGCCAGCTCGACCCCTACGCCGTGACCCTGGACGCCGGGTTCCCCCAGGACCTGACCGCGGACTTCGGCTACTACGTCAAGCCCGCGGCCCTGGGCGACCTCGTCTGGGAGGACCTGGACGCCGACGGCATCCAGGATGACGGCGAGCCGGGGATCGCGAACGTCAAGGTGACCCTGAAGATCACCTGGCCCAACGGCGAGATCACCGAACTCGTCACCTACACCGACGCCACCGGCAGATACTCCTTTGGCAACCTGCTCCTCGACGAGAACCTGCGCACCGCGCCTCCGGGCAGCTACGAGATCCGCGTGGTGCCCCCGGCGGGCTACCTGCCGAGCCCGGCAAATCAGGGGACCAACGACCTGCTGGACTCCGACGGGGTCGACAACAAGACCAGCGCGTACCCGGTGCAGGGAGCCACGGACGACAGCTACGACTTCGGGTTCTACTTGGGTCGGCCGGCGATCGACCTGGAGAAGGCCACCAACGGCGCGGATGCGGATAGCCCGACCGGGCCCTACCTCCCGGTGGGGAGCACGGTGACCTGGACCTACGTGGTCACCAACACCGGCAACGTGCCCTTGACCGGCGTCACGGTCTCCGACAACCCGGCGGTGGCGATCACCTGTCCCCAGACCACCCTGGCGGCCGGCGCCTCGATGACCTGCACCGCCAGCGGCACGGCGGTCGCGGGCCAGTACGCGAACCTGGCCACGGCTACCGGCACCGACCCCCTCGGCGGGGTGCGCACCGACACCGACCCCAGCCACTACTTCGGCGTGGCCCCCTCCATCGACGTGGAGAAGCACGTCTCGGGCGACGGCATGCGGTGGGAGGACGCGGACGAAGCGCCGGGCCTCGTGCTGGCGGTGTGCGGCGACACCAGCTTGCCGCCGGGCACGCCGCCCGACTGCGGGACCTGCGAGGGCCGGGTGACCACCCTCACCCTCAAGTACAACGGCACCTCGAGGGCCTGGGTGAAGGTGGTCGACAAGAACGGCGTGAAGCTCTTCGCCGCCTACGTCGAACCGGGCAAGACCTTCACCGTGAACGGCAAGGATAAGCAGGGTACCCTGTCCCCCGACATCCGCCTCACTATCGGGTCCCAGACCTGGTCGATCCACACCAGCTGCTCGCAGCCCATCTACCCGGGCCTCAAGGCCGGCCCGTTCGAAGTGGTCGAGGGCTACAGCCGGTACGGCGGGCGGTTGTGTCCGCCCACCACCCTGTCGACGTCGAGCGGCTTCTTCTCGACCCCGACCACCTGTGAGCCGGTCCCCTGCGAGAGCCGGGTGTATTTCCGGTTCACGGTCACCAACAACGGCGACGTGCCGCTGTCGACCGTCACCCTGACCGACGACAGCTATGACCTGGGACACTGCCCGGCGATTCCGGAACCTCTGGCGCCGGGCGCGTCGCGCACCTGCGTAGTTGGGCCCCTGGCCGTGGAGGAGGGCCTGCACCAAAACGAAGCCACCGCCACCGGCAAGTTCGAGGGCTACACCGTCGAGGACGTCGACGTCGCCCACTACACCGGCAGGGTCGGCCCCGGCACGGGCACGCCGGGCTACTGGCGGAACCACCCCGATGCCTGGCCGGTCGAGTCGATCGAGATCGGCGGCGTGACCTACACCAAGGCCCAGGCGATCGCCCACATGGGCACCCCGCCCTCGGGCGACGTGACCTACATCCTGTTCCGGGCCCTGGTATCGGCCCGGTTGAACGCCCTGGTGGGCAACACCACCTCCTGCATAGACAACACCCTAGCCCTGGCCGACGCTTGGCTCATGAAGTGGCCGCTGGGCGGCAAGGTAGCGGCGTCGAGCGAGGCGTGGCGGATCGGCGAGCCCCTGTACGAGCAGCTCGACCGGTACAACAACGGCCTGCTGTGCGCGCCCCACCGCGACTCGGGCGGCACGCCCCTGTGCCCCCCCGAGGCGTGCGGCCCGTGCGACGGCCGGGTGACCCAGCTCACCCTCCAGTACCGAGGCACGGCGAGAGAGGCCTTGGTGGAGGTGTTCCAGAAAGATGGTAAGAAGGCCTTCGCGGGCCGGGTGTGGCCGGGGGACTCGTTCACCTTCAAGGGGGTGCGGGACGACGGCACCCTCGACAGCGAGATCTCCGTACGGGTCGACGGGCGGCTGAACGCCACCGTCCACACCAGCTGCTCCCAGCCGATCTACCCCGGGCTGGTGGCGGGCGACTTCAAGGTGGTCGACGGCTACAGCCGAAACGGCGGGCGGCTCTGCCCACCCACCGTGACCCCGCCGCCCCAGTGCGGCACCTGCGACGGCAAGGTGACCTGGCTGCGCCTGCGGTACAACGGCACCACGAAGGCCACGATCCTGGTCCGCGACAAGGACGGCCGCGAGCTGTTCAAGAGCGAAGTGAGCCCGGGGGCGACCTTGTCATTCAGCGGCAAGGACAGCGGCGACACCATGACCTCGGACATCCGGCTGTGGGTGGGGTCGACCCTGGTGGCCACCATCCACACCAGCTGCTCCCAGGCGATTGGACCCGGGCTGAAGGCGGGGCCCTTCGAGGTGTTGGAGGGCAAGAGCCGCTACGGCGGCACCCTGTGCCCGATGCCGCCGCCCCCGCCGCCAACCGGCACCTGCGGCCCGTGCTCGGGCAAGGTGACCTGGCTGACCCTGCGCTACACGGGGCCAGCGAACGCCACCGTGATCGCGGCCGACAAGGAAGGGAAGCTCCTGTACGAAGGCACGCCGACGACGAACAGCACCTTCACCGTGACCGGTAGAGATAAGAAGGGCACCCTGACCCCTGAGATCCGCCTGTGGATCGACGGGAAGGAGAACGCCTCGATCCACACCAGTTGCTCCCAGCCGATCTACCCCGGCCTGACCCGCGGGGCCTTCGTGGTGGTGGAGGGGGCGAGCCGCGGCGGCGGCAGTCTTTGCCCACTGCCCAGGTAGCGTAAGTCAGAAGGGGTTAGCGTTCGGCGGCGGGGCCCGGCAAGGGTCCCGTCGCCGAACGCTTTTGGGGGGGATCGGTGAAGTTGGCCCGGGACTGAGGACACCGTGTGTTACCGTCCCTGGGGTTTCCGTAACGTGTACTACGCGTAGAGCAATCGGAACCACCCGACCGGGGCCGTCGCTGATGCCGAGCTTGGACCATCCGACAGAGCCTCGCGAGCGACGTCAGCACCCGGCTGAAGACTCGCCGCCAGATGCGCTACAGCGTTGGGCGCAGCGGAACTGCCCCCCGCCTCGCGTTGGCCCCTACAACGCCCCAAGCCCCCCCTAGCCGCTAACGGCCCCTAGCAGCCGAGCCCACAACACTTCCCTTGGCACTAGCGTCCCACGCTTCCCTGGCGCTCATCACGCCGTCAGATCTGTCGCCTACACGTGCCCCAGGGCGTCGACGATGTTCTGGCGGGCGGCCCGGCGGGCGG
>CAZCBJ010000138.1:0-10343 GCA_964496705.1 uncultured Anaerolineaceae bacterium
CGGCGCCCAACGCGCCTATGCTTATTTCTTCCGCCATCGCCGCAAACCGCCGACCGTTGAAGGGCAGGAGCGTTTGGAGGTGATCGCCGAGAACACCCAATTGGGCGCGGGATATTCCATCGCGATGCGCGACCTGGAAATGAGAGGTGCGGGCGAGCTACTGGGAACCCGCCAACATGGCTACATCCAGACGGTCGGTTTTCACCTGTACACGCGCCTGTTGGCCCAGGCGGTGCGTTCAATGCGCCGTGTGAACGGCTTACCCGGTCCGCAGAATACGAAGGTTGAGCTAGAAATGCGTTTGCCAGTTAACGTGGATTTACCGCTACCGCTGGGTATCCCGGCGGATTATGTGCCTGACCAGACCATGCGCTTGAGACTGTACCGTAGAATTGCTGATCTGCAGAGTGAGATGGATCTCCAGGCTCTGCAAGAGGAGTTCGCAGACCGTTTTGGACCGCTGCCAGACCAGGTGAGCAACCTCTTTTACCAGATACAGGTTAAAGTGATGTCCGAGCGGGCAGGATTGACCAGCGTGACCCTGGAGGGGGAGCAGATTGTGCTGCGCTTCCCGCCCCTGCCAGCCGGCGTCACCTCGCGCAATTTGCTCAATATCGGTCATCAGACCCGACCCGGGAAAAATGCGTACTGGATGGCGGTGAATCCTGAGCAGGACGAATGGCGAGCCAGGCTGCTGGTTATCCTGTCTGCTATAATCGAGACATGCCAACCATCTTAATTCTCGAAGACGAGCCAGAATTGGTTCGGGTGTTAAAATCTTACCTTGAAAATGCCGGGATGAAGGTGATATTTTCAAAACGAGGCGATGAAGGCCTGTCGTTGTTCGAGACATCTAAACCGGATCTGGTGATCCTGGATCTGAACTTACCGGGGATGGATGGCTTGGATGTGGCAGAATCGATTCGCAGACAGGGAGACGTGCCTCTCATCATGGTCACCGCGCGGGTCAGTGAGGCGGATCGGTTAACCGGTCTGGAAATGGGAGCAGATGACTACGTGGTCAAACCCTATTCTCCTCGCGAAGTGGTTGCGCGGGTCAAAGCGGTGTTGCGCCGGGCATCCTTGCGCCAGACAAAGGAGCAGCGCATTATTCTAGATGACCTGGAGATCGATTTGGACGCTCACCAGGTGCGCTGTGGCGGGGTTGAAATCGCTTTGACGCCATCCGAATTCAATCTGCTGACCAGTCTGGCTTCGCAACCTGGGCGCACATTTACCCGCCTGCAGTTGCTTGAGTCGGTTCAAGGCAGCGCGTATGAGGGTTATGAACGCACCATCGATGCCCATATCAAGAATTTGCGCGCCAAGCTGGGAGGTTGTGCCAGTGCTATCGAGACAGTGTTTGGTGTCGGTTATCGTTTCAGGAAAAGCCAATGATCAGGATTATCGTAGCCTCGACCAATCCGGTGAAACTGGAAGCGGTGAGCTGCGGATTCAGCGCAATGTTTCCCTCAATGGAATTTGAAATCATTCCGATCAAAACACCCAGCGGGGTGAGCGACCAACCGATGACAGATGAATCCACCCTGCGGGGAGCATTCCAGCGCGCAAAAAATGCCTTTATCCAGCAGCCAGATGCCCATTATTGGGTGGGAGTGGAGGGCGGAGTCGAGGAGATGGGCGGCGAGTTAGCTGCTTTTGCCTGGGTGGTAGTTTTTACACCCGACCTGGTGGGAAAGGCGCGCAGCGGAACATTTATGTTACCCCCTGCGGTGGCCGAAATGGTTCACCAGGGCAAAGAATTGGGCGAAGCAGATGATATTGTGTTTGGGCGAAAAAATTCCAAACGCGCCAACGGTGCGATTGGTATCTTGACCGGCGATGTGGTTGATCGGGCAGCATTATATACCCACACTGTTATCCTGGCATTGGTTCCTTTTGTAAACCAGGAATTATATTTGTAGGTTAAGCCATGTGGAATCGTTCAATGCGTTCGCGGTTGGTGTTGTCCTTCGTCGGGGTGGTGTTAATCGCCATCTTCAGCCTGGTGTTCTTCATTCGTCAGGATACCAATCGCCAGGTACGCGTGTTCATGTCGCGCGGAGGAATGGTGGGGCTGGACTCGCTGGTGCAGCGCCTAGAGCGCTTTTATCGCAACAATGGCAACTCGTGGGATGGAGTTTCGGGGCTTGTTGCTTTGCCCAGCCAGGGGAGCGGCATGGGCATGGGGATGGATGGCAGTCAAGCGATGCGCAGCCGGATGATCCGGCGTCTGCGGCTGGCCGATGATTCTGGCTTGGTCATTGGCGATACGCTGGCTGCGGGGATCGTTGAGAAGCTGACCGAGTCTGAATTGCAGCAAGCCATCGTTCTGCAGTCCCGCCAGCAACAGACCATCGGTTATTTATTCGCAGAAGGCGCGGTTGTATTCACGAACGCAGAAGAGCAATTGCTGATTCGCAGCATCAACCAGGCTGTACTTCGCGCCGGCCTACTGAGTGTTGGGATAGGCTTGTTCTTGGCTCTACTGCTCTCAGGCGAAATTTTACGACCGGTTCAGCAACTGACCCGCGCAGTGCAAAGGTTGGGACAGGGCGACCGCTCGCACCGTGTATCTGTTGAAGGACAGGATGAAATATCCAAATTGGGAAGAACTTTTAATCAGATGGCGGACACCCTGGAACAATCTGATACCCGGCGCAAAGCAATGACGGCTGATATCGCACATGAATTGAACACGCCGCTGGCTGTTCAACGGGCTCATCTGGAAGCGCTGCAAGATGGGATTTATCCGCTGCAAGTTGAAAACCTTGCGCCAGTATTGGAGCAGAATCATCTTCTCACCAGGCTGGTGGAGGATTTGCGTACGCTGGCGCTGGTTGATGCGGGTGAATTGCATCTGGATTTCGTGGCTGTGGATATGATCGATCTTGCCCGTGGCCTTATTTCTCAATTCCGTCCGGCGGCTGAGAGACTTGGCATTCGCCTGGAACTGGAGGCACCCGAGTCGATGGGCGAAGTGGTCGTGCAGGGGGATGCAGACCGACTGGCGCAAATTGTGAACAATCTGCTGAGCAATGCGCTGCGACACACTCCACAAGGGGGCGTGGTCAGGTTGGTTGTGCAGGCAGTCGATCAGAAAGCCAACCTGAAGGTCAGCGACAGCGGTTCGGGAATTGCCGAGGAGGATCTGCCGAATATCTTTGAGCGCTTCTACCGCTCGGACAAGTCCCGCAGCCGCAGCGAGGGCGGCAGCGGCCTGGGGTTGGCAATAGCCCGCCAACTGGCTGTGGCACAGGGCGGCTCGCTCCGCGCGGCCAACCAACCGCAGGGAGGAGCACAATTCATCCTCGAACTGCCGCTTGCACGCTCTTGACCCCATTGTCCACGAGCGGCATATTTGGTATAATAGCCGGGTTAGAACATATTTTCCAAATGCGATATTTGTTTTGGTCAACTCGCCATCGACAGCTAATCCAAGGAGGGGTGCCGTGGAATTTCGTCTGAATGCACCATATCAACCCACCGGTGATCAACCGGATGCCATTGAACAACTGGTGGACGGCGTTCTGGAGGGCAAGCGCCACCAGGTGCTGCTGGGAGCAACCGGCACCGGCAAGACCTTCACCATCGCCAATGTCATCCAACGTGTGCAGAGACCCGCCCTGGTCATGGCGCACAACAAAACCCTGGCCGCTCAACTATATGCCGAATTCAGGGAATTTTTCCCGGAAAATTCGGTTTCGTATTTTGTATCCTATTACGATTATTACCAGCCTGAAGCCTATGTTCCCAAGCATGATCTGTACATTGAAAAAGAGGTGGAGATTAATGAGGAAATTGACCGGTTGCGCCTGGCAGCCACCACCGCATTGATGTCGCGGCGGGATGTGATCATCGTGGCTTCGGTTTCCTGTATATATGGTTTGGGTGATCCATCCGCCTATGGTAAAGTCGTTATCAATCTGGAAGCCGGTCAAATTTACAGACGAAATGCATTACTGCGCCAGTTGATTGAAAGCCAGTATCAGCGTAATGACATGGAATTACGCCCTGGCACCTTTCGGGTGCGCGGGGACACGCTGGAGGTCTTCCCCGCTTATGAGGACCGCAAAGCCTATCGTATAGCTTTCTTTGGCGATGAAGTGGAGCGAATCCTGGTTTTCAATCCACTGACCGGCGAGTTCTTTGATGAACCAATGAGCGTGGATATTTATCCGGCCAAACATTACATTGCTCATGAGGATCGCCTGAAGATTGCTATCGGTGATATTGAAGAAGAATTGAATTTACGGATTAAATATTTCAAAGAGAATGATCGTCTGCTCGAAGCGCAGCGAATTGAACAGCGCACAGCTTACGACCTGGAAATGCTGCGCGAAGTGGGTTATTGTTCCGGGATCGAAAACTACTCCCGCCACCTGGACCAACGTGCTGAAGGCTCACCACCCTGGACGCTGATGGACTACCTTCCGAGTGATTATCTGTTGGTGATTGACGAATCGCACATGACCGTGCCCCAAATTCGCGGGATGTACAATGGCGACCGGTCGCGTAAGAGCGTGCTGATCGATTATGGTTTTCGCCTTCCATCCGCGCTGGATAACCGCCCACTGACCTTCGATGAATTTCAACAACACATGGGCATGACCATCTACACATCAGCCACCCCGGCAGCTTATGAGATGAACAAAGCTGACCAGGTGGTTGAGCAAATCATCCGCCCCACCGGTCTGGTGGATCCCGAGGTGGAAATCCGTCCCACACGCGGGCAGGTGGATAATCTCATCACCGAAATCCGCAAGCGAGTTGAGGTGGGGGAGCGAGTGCTGGTCACCACCCTGACCAAGCGGATGGCAGAAGATCTGGCCGATTACCTGATGGAAATGGGCATCAAAGTGCATTACCTGCACTCAGAGGTGGAAACACTGGAACGGGTGGGCATTCTACGCGACCTGCGCCTGGGTGTATATGATGTGGTGGTCGGCATCAACCTGCTGAGAGAAGGACTGGACTTGCCTGAGGTCTCACTGGTTGCCATTTTGGATGCGGACAAGGAAGGTTTTCTGCGTTCTGGTACGGCGCTCATTCAGACCATCGGTCGGGCAGCACGTCATGTGCACGGCAAGGTGGTCATGTATGCAGATAGGGTGACCGATTCGATGAAAATCGCAATGGATGAGACCAACCGCAGGCGTGAAAAGCAAAAGAACTACAATTTGCAACACGGAATTGAACCAGTGTCCATCATCAAGGCTGTCCACGACATCACCGAGGGATTAAGGCTCACCCCGGTAGTATCTGAACAACGCGGAGAGTATGTCGCGGGACGGCGTGAGGGGCGCATCCAAAAGGATGAACTGAAACGCGTCATTTCCGAATTGGAGAACCAGATGAAGGCAGCGGCCCGCGATTTGGAATTCGAGCGGGCGGCTGCCCTGCGCGATCAAATTTATGAGTTGCGCTTGATCCTGGCTGAAGAGGCAGACCTGCCTGCCTGGAAAAAGGTGCGACTGCTGGCCGGAGAAGAATAGTGATCAGATCGTGTGCAACGTGCCAAATCGTAAAAATTCACCACTGGCGGGAAGCCAACGCACGCTGACGTTAATCACGTAAGCCCCTCGCGGACCGCGCCGCAATTCATTCAGTAACGATTCCAGCGCAGCGCGCTGTCCTTCGGCCACCACTTCCACATCGCCATCGTAAGTGTTGCGAACAAAACCGGTCAATCCGAGCGCCTGGGCTGCCTGCTGGGTGAACATACGAAACCCAACCCCCTGGACGTGTCCCTGAACCATGGCCTGCAGGCGAACCAAATCGTTGTCGGGGTCGGTCATCTTCTCTCCGCGTCATTCAGCCTTTTTATTCCTGGAGCGGCCCAGGCTAAACAGAATAGGCACGACTAGCAAAGCGCCAAAAACCACGAAGTAGGGCACCAGATTCCGCAAAGCCAGGGCGGCTGTGTTCATCCCCAATGATTCGAGCCGCCAGTTGTACTCCAGGCGTTCCAGGTTAATCCCCAAGGCTTTTTCCACGCCTTCTTCGCAACCCATGCCATCATTGTATGTCTGGATCAAACTTTCCACACCAGAGCGACCATAATTTTTATACAGATATCGGGTAAATGACACGGATTGCGCATAAGCGAGATGAGCGGAAGATGTTTCAGGAGGAAAAGCGCTGCACAGAAAGCGGATGGGCAGCAGGTTGTCTTTCTTGGCAGCCTCATCCAGGCTGATCTGATAATATGTGTTGGGATAAATTTCTGCCAGGGTTGCCATACCCTCAGCCAACCAGGCCGGCAGGTTGACATAATTACTACCGGTTTTTTGGTATTGTAGGATGTGCATGACCTCATGGGGGATCTTGGCTTCCATGACCATTTTGCTTTCGGGAGCAGGCGGGATGGAAATGAGAATGGTGGCCAGATCCGGGCTGGCATGTCCGCCCACCCAGGGGAGCTGAACGAGCTGCAGCGCATTCTGCAAATCGGTCGATGTTGGGTAGACGTACACCCGGATCAATGGCGGGGGCTGGATGTCAAGGTATTGTTGGGCGGATGAGATTCCTGCCCGGGCTGTGTCCAATATGGATTGCCCGAATGCCAGGTCGCCCTCGGTCCAACGGATTTCCAGTCTATTGCCGTCCAACTGCTGCCATTCAAAGCGGTTATCCTCATATAAAAACTGATATTTCCAGCTGTCCACCACCGAATCAGCAACGGTTTTCACCTGGTACCAGTAGGAGATATTCACAAAAGGCCGGATAGGAGATTGTGATAAATCAACTTGAAGCGTTGCCAGGCCGTCCTGATTGAATGCCATGCGCCGGACGATACTATCCTGGCCTTCAGGTTGATAAAGAACATACACTTCTTTCACCTGCTCAGCGCTTTGTACTTGGGCGCGAAAGGTTATCTTCTGCCCGAATTGATAATCAACGCCCAAATCGTACACGTCCAGGCCGGTCTGGCTGGCAGGTGTGGTGAGAGCGGAGAGTATCAATCCAAAAATGATCCAGAAACGCATACGCCCGATCTATTTCTTTTTGTGTCTTTTATTGCCGTTGCTTTTACCCGGGGACTTTTTGGGTGAGTCGACTAAATCTTCGAAATCGCCGTCTATGGCGAATAAATCCATACCTTCCATTTCATCCGAAAAGGCCAGGTTCTCCAATGCTTCTTCTATGTAATCGGCTTCATCCTCATCGTCTGTGTCTTCCAACAATTGTTCCAGTTTTGCGGCAGCCTGGCGCCCACCGATCTGCGATAGTGACCAGATGGTAGCCGCTCTGACTTCTTCATCCAGTTCATCAGGATCATCAAGCAGCTCGAGGAGAGGATCCACCGCCGATTTTAGATATAATTGACCGGCGGCGCGAACAGCCTCCAACTGGATTTCCTCCTCTTCTTGGTCGATCATCTGTAAAACGGGATCCTCCCATTGCTCTTCGGCGGATCTACCCATGGCGAAGAGCGCGCTGGCTACCCAAGAAGAATCCTCGCTGTTGAATGCCTGGCGAATATAACCGGCGATTTCTGGACGACCTGAGAAGCCTAACGATTCCAACGCTCTGCGCCGAACCAGCGCTTCGTCGCTGCCATTAAGCACGGTGATCAATTGGTCTTCAACAGATCGGGCTATCACGGGTGACATTTCTTCCAACTCCCCCAGGTACACGAACACTCCCAGGGCAGCGGCTGCGGCAGCGCGCACGTAGGGTTGGTTGTCTTCCTTCATGATACGCACAAACACCGGAATGAGTTTCGTATCGTAGCTCTCCCATAACATCCGCAATGCGGTAGCCCTCACTCGCCCATCACTGTCAGAGAGGGCAAGCTTGGCGATGTCATCAAAATAGACCAACGTATCATTCTCGGCGGTGTCTTCCAGGTCTTCCATCAGGGCGGCGCGCCGGTCCGGATCGACATTAGCCCAAATTGATTCTAGCGAGTTGATCTCGGCGGGGGTGAGGTCGGAGAGACGGTGAATGTACCTGGCCGGGAAGGGTTGGGTGATATCCAATAAGGCATCAATCACCTGGGTGATGGGTACCTGTATTTTATGGGATGGGTTGGTATTCATCCTTGCTCCCGTCTATTGCGCCGGCCAGATCAGGTTGATGATATCTTTTCCGGTGATCACCAACATCAGACCGATCAACAGGGCAAATCCGACGAAGTTGATGATGTTTTCTTTTTCCGGCGGGATGCGTCGTTTCAAGATGATCTCGGGCAGGGTCAGCAAGATTCGTCCGCCGTCCACCGCCGGGATGGGCCACAGGTTGACAAAGCCCAGCCAAATGGAAAGCGTGGCAACCAGCCACAGGGTGATCACCGGGGTGGCCGGACCCTGGGAGGTGGCGGCAATTTCGCTGTCCATGTTGCGAGCTTCTTCAAAAATCCGATACATACCCACCGGACCGACCACTTGAATCTGTTCGCGGGGCAGGCTTCCCTGGATCAATTTGATCGGCAGGGTGATATACATGGCGACCTGCTCGTAAGCGGTGACGACTGCGGTGGGGATTGCCTCGATAAAAGTCACTGGGCGGACGGGATACCCCATCTGAATACCCAGCGGACCCTGACCGCTGGGCGGGTTTTCGCGGGGCGTCATTTTTAGTTCAATGGGCTGACCATTGCGGGTCAGTTTCACGCTGATCTCTTTTCCGCGATTGCTGGCGACAATACCGCTCAATTTCTCCGTGCTGTCAATCGAGATGCCATTGACGGAAACGACGATGTCGCCTTGCAGCACCCCAGCCGCTAATGCAGGAGAGTCTTCATTGACGTATTTGATTTGGACGATATTACTTTGCTGGACGCCTGTGCGCAAGAAGATAAAGGCAAAGATGACAATGCCCAATACCAGATTCATCACTGCTCCAGCAAACAAGACAATCAGACGCTTCCAGGGGCTGGCTGCAGCCATTCCACCTGGAGCATTGGGATCATTTTCGCCCTTGGGCCTGACGAATCCTCCAAATGGGATCCAGTTGAGGGTGAAATCGGTTCCGCCCAATCGAAACATTCTGGTCAGGCGGGGGGGAAAACCAAAACCAAATTCTTCCACTTGCACTTTAACCAAGCGGCATGCCAGATAATGTCCCAGCTCGTGGATGAATATCATAAGGCCCAGAGCCAGGACGAATTCCAATATAAACATCAGATTAATCATCTTTTGCCATCATCCTTTTTTGCACTGCTAACAGGTCATATTATATCCCCTTCGATGCTGCGTGCAAAATTTTTCTCGCGATTCTAAGCCAATTCTTAGGTGAAGCGGGCTGAGCCTCCCGGCTGAGAGGTCATTACAGTACTCACTCCGGGTGTGGAGGCCAGGCGCTGTCGAACCTCATCAGCACAATTGGCTTCACAGATGACATGCACATTTGGTCCGGCGTCCAATGTGTAGGCTGCTGCCAACCCTTCCTGCCGCCAGGCAGGGATGGCTTTTATCAGGAAGATGGAGGCAGGTTCCCAGTAGAACAGACTCGGTGTGGAGGTCATCATCACCGCGTGCATCAGGTTGCTGTCGGATTCAATCACCTCTGCCAGCAGTCCGAAATCGCGTTCCAACACTGCCTTGCGGCACAGCGCCAGCCTGCGCGGCGCATCCGAAACACGGGCTGTCTGCAGCAAGCTGGTGTTAGCGATTTGATGACCCTGGGTGGAGCCAATCTTTTTTTCTGCGCTGTGTACCACAGCGATGCAATCCACCAGCTGCCAATGTTGCGGGGGAGCCAATGAGATGGCAAAGGAGGTTTGATCATCGCAACCGGACTGCCATTCGGTGAAGCCTGCTGGGATGGAGCGGCAGGCAGACCCTGACCCGCGCCGCGCGAGCCGTGAAAGGTCCTTTTGGGGGAGTTCAAGTCCCAGTGCGCGAGTGGAGGCCAAGCTGAGCGCGGCAAAAGCAGCGGCTGACGAAGCGATTCCAACACCCATTGGGAAGTTGTTGTGGCTGATGACTTCAGCGTGCATCTTCAGCCCGGCGATTTGCCGCGCAATATCCAGAAAACGGGATACTCGTTCCAATGCCAGACCTATGACCGGCGCATCATTTATGCTCAGACGATCGGACGGAAGATCGGGATCAAACGTTACTTTCACCCGGGTGAACAAATCTCCCAGGTTCATTGAGATGGAGCCATTGGCCGGCAACCGAAGGCTGGAATCACAATCTCCCCAATATTTCACAAAGGCGATGTTGGGATGAGAAACGGCTGCGGCAGACAGATAGCCCTGCATTGCCTGAAGTCTACCATGAATATACAGGCCACTTTGGATACTCGGTACTGTGTCAACTAAGATTTGTAAACCAATCGTGGGCAGTCCCTTCCCGCAGAGATGCTTCGCGATCGCTTTGGGGTGCTGCGCA
>CAZCBJ010000139.1:0-10306 GCA_964496705.1 uncultured Anaerolineaceae bacterium
ATAAGCCAACGCCAGCGAAGGGTCTCTTTGTTTTTAGGATAATCCTATCCTGTAATAAGTTTGGTTAAAGTGTTCTAAGTATCACTCAGCCGCTGAAGCCTTGAGCATCCCCAGCGAACCCAGCCAGTCGGTGAAGCGCTCGATCCAGCCGTCCACCGGCAGACCCTGCTGCTTCATGCCGAAGCCGTGACCGCCCTGCGCATAGATGTGCATCTCTGCCGGTCGTCCGGCGCTATGCCAGGCTGTGTATAACTGCAGGCTTCCCGGCAGCAGATCGTCGTCGCCGGTCACGGCGATGAAAACCGGCGGCGCGTCCTGCGGCGCGGCATACGGCTCACGCGGCGGAACGTAGATGGGCGCGGCGAAATCCAGACGCGCGGCGGGGTCATCGTTCAGTAAAACGCCCAGAGTCAGGTCCGCACCGGCCGAAAAGCCCAGCATGCCGATGTGCCCCGGCAGAACGCCCCACTCCGAGCCGCGCTGGCGAATGATGCTCAGCGCTTGCAGGCCGTCTGCTACCGCCAGCGGCCGGTGGCTGGACATCAGTGTATTCAAAGCATCCGGCTGGTTCTTCGGGTCAGCAAAAGTCTCGTCCAACGCGCGGAAAAAGTCGGCATCCTCCGGCGGGGTCAGATAGACGCGGTATTTGAGCAGGAAGGCAGCCATGCCGCGCTGGTTCAGCCAGGCGGCCACTTTGGTGCCTTCGTCGTCCCAGTTAAGGAAGTGGTAGGCGCCGCCCGGACAGACCAGCACACCCACACCGATGGCCGCGGTTGGGTCGGGTAGATGGATGCTCAGCGTGGGGCGGGTGATGTTGCGCACGAAGCGCGTGCCGGGCAGCGGCGTCTCGCGTTCGGCGGGTGCGCCCGGCACCGGCGGTGCGTCAGGATAGAGCGGAATGACCAAGGGATCAATCTGCATGCTTGCCTCCGAAAATGATGGGGGATGCGTTTCTCCACCATTATACGATAGGGAACTATTCTCAGAGGCAAAAATCGCAACCGACCCGGTGCGGCATTAGAGCTTCAGCCACCCGTTGACCAAAACCACCACGCCGGCCAGGATCAGCAGCACCGGTCCGACGATGGCCCAATTCAGGCCGAGCAGGAACGAGGCCGACACCAGGCACAAGAGGATGCCGCCAAACAGCGAAGCGCTCACCGCGGCGGTCACGCGACCGGCTTCCTGGTAATTGCGCCAGGCCGCAGTGAAGGCGCCCAGCGCCGGCAGCAGGATGAACAATGCCCACCAGTTGTGCAGGGTAAAAGCGGTGAAGTTTTGCGCGAACAGGAGCGCGCCGAGAGCGATGAGCACGGCTCCGCCCATCCAGCCGGCTGAGCGGCGCTGGTGACGGCGGGTGAAACGTGACGAGGAGGGTTCTTGCAAGGTTTCCTTCTTTCTTGTTTTAAGCGTTGGGGGTATCCAGGTACACGCCCATCTGTTTCAATTCAGCGGGTGAGAACAGGTTCGGCAGGGCGCAAGAGCCGAGTGCGCCGAGGGTGAACGGGATGAGGAGGAGGATCAAGAGGGTCATGGCGGTTTCCTTGTTTGAAAGTATCGCTGAATTGATCATAGCGCCGGCAGTCCGAAAACTCCCCTGCCAGGAGGGGAGTTTTTGGAAGCTGTACAGCCAGGTTTACACTGGCCAAATGGATAGGGGCTGGCGGGGGCGGCGCCTCCGCCGCAGCCAGGCCCTGCGGATGCGACCAGCCCAGCGGGACCGCCGCGGGGTGAATTGACTGAATCCCCCATTGATCTTATAGTACGCAATTCAGCCGGGCGAGTCAAGGGGTGGAAGCGGTTGGTTTTCCCTCCACCCAGCCTATGGACCGGTTGCAGCCGGGTTGCCTTCGCTCAAACTGTCCAGGCGCGCCTGGTAAACCTGCTGGCTGTTCCGGTCTCCCAACGAGGCAAAATACCTGCAATTTGCTTCAAAATGCAGGCGGGCATCTTCCAGGTTGCCCAATTGGATCGCGATCTCCCCCAAGAAATGGTGGGTGGCAACAATCCGTTCCAGGTTTCCCAACTGCCTGAATAATTCCAGTGCCTGAGCGCACAACTGGCTGGCGGCTTCATAATCCCCTTTTTTCTGTGCGATCATCGCCATTCCATTGAGACACAATGCCTGCCCCCAGGTGTTCCTGGCTTCCTGGAAGACCCTCAGGCTGGCCTGATAAGCGACCTGCGCCAGGTCGAGGTCAATTTCGCTAAAGTTCATCTCGTCTGCCCAGATCAACTGGGTCAGGGCAGCCCCCCAGGGATCGTTGAGGCGCTTGAAGATTGCGAAGACCTGCTGCAGGATATCCACGCGCTGATCAACCGACAGGTAGCTTGACATACGGCAGCTCAGGAGCATGGTGTATGCCTTCATCTTCGAGTCCGGCAGGTCCAACACCAGACGCAGGCTTTCTTCTTCCTGCAGCGTGGTCAACTGCAGCAGGTAGTTGTTCGCAAAATGACGGATCGCCGACAGCGTGAGACCGAGCAGGGCGCGCAGGAAGAGGGGAGATTCGCCGGCAGGCTGTGATCCTGCGGGCAAGGCAAGCTCCTGGCGCAGCTCTTGCGCCAGATCGGCGAAGAGGTTGATCAATTCTAGCGTCTCGACCCGCTGGTTGTTCATGTCGAAAGATAAAATCAAAGCCGGCAGCATCTCCTCCAGGTGTTTGAAATCATGCGCTGCGATCAGCTCTTTGAAGGACAGGCGCAGGTTTTGGGTTTCCGCGCGGGTCATTTGCAGTGCATCGGCTTGATCTGCGCCTTTCAGCCCGGGGAAGATGTGCTGGCTGAGCAGATCGCCAAAGTAGCGCGCGTGCCGCTGGCGCGTCTCCGCCTGGACAGCCGGCTGCGCAGCCAGTTTTTCCGCCGCGTAAGGTCTCAGCACGGGGTGAATTTCAAAACGCCCCGAGGCGATGCGGCGCAGGAGCGATTTGTCCAGCAAGCCAGCGATCATGAACAGCGAAGCGCCAGCTACCTGCAGTGCGGCCTCAGGCTGAAATCCGCCCTGAAAAACGGCCAGCCGGCACAGGGCTTGCCTTTCTTCGTCAGCCAGCAGTCGCCAGGAGGTCTCAAAGACAGCCCGCAGCGTTTGGTGCCGCTCAGGGGTCTGCCGCCAGCTTGCCACCAAGAAATTCCTGTCCTTCTCCATCTCGGCCAGGATCTCCTGGACGGAGAACATTTTTGCCCAGGCTGCCGCCATTTCAACGCCCAGAGGCATTCCCTCCAACAGTTGGCAAATGCGAGCGATGGCGTTCCAATCTTCCTCGCCGACCAAAAAGCGCGTGGCACGTTCGGCGCTTTTCACGAACAACTGCACCGCGGCGTAATCAGAAATGGCTTCTTTGTCGCCCAGGCCGGGGAAGGACAGCCCATCCACCGCAATTGCCCATTCGCTGGATAGATTCAAGTGCTCGCGCGAGGTCACGATGATCTTGATCCCCGGGGCGGCAGTGAGAATATCCTCCAGCAGACTGGCACAGCCCGCAAGCTGCTCGAAATTATCCAGCACAAGCAGGGCTTCCTGATCCGCCAGGTAGCGCAGCAACTGGCTTTTGGCCTCCTCCAGGGTCAAGGGAACGCCTGATGGAATGTGAAAAGCGTGTTCGAGCACTTCGGCCAGGTTGAGGATCAGGTCGTCTGGACAAGTGATGGTTGCCAGCCCGACGAAATAAACGTTGCGGAAAAAAAGCTGCGCTTGCCTGGCGGCCTCGATCGCCAGGCGGGTCTTGCCGCTGCCGCCGATGCCGGTGAGGGTGATCAGGCGGCAGGACGGATCGCCCAGCAACCGGATGATCTTTTCCAACTCGCTCGTGCGGTTGACGAACGGCGTGGCTGGTATGGGGAGATTGGAGCGCGAGTCTTCGGCGCGGAGCGGGGGAAAATCTGCCGGGAGGTCAGGCAGCATAACCTGGAAGAGATGCTCGGGCTGCACCAGGCCTTTCAAATAATGACTCCCCAGGTCTTTGAGCAGGACCTCGGGTGGAAGTTGTCCGCCCAGCAGCTCCACCACCACGCTGGACAGGAGGATTTGACCGCCGTGCCCGGCGGACATGATGCGCGCGGCGCGATTCTTGGTGTGCGAGACGAGGTATTCATCACCCTGCGGGTCCAGCTCGGCTTCCCCGGCGTGCAGCCCCATGCGCACGCGCAGGGGTCCCAGCTCGTTCCAGGGAGCAGACGCCAGCGCTCGCTGCGCAGCGACCGCGGCGCTGACAGCCCTGGCGGGAGAAGCAAACGCGGCCTGAAAAGAATCGCCCACCACCTTGAACACGACCCCCTGGTGGGCTTCAATGGCGCGGCGCAGCAAGGCATTATGCACGTGCAGCGCGGCTGACATCCAGTCGGGGTGTTTTTCCCAGAGCGGCGTGCTGCCCTGGATATCGGTGAAGAGGAAAATCACAATGCCGGTGGGGAGATGGGGTTGAGTGCTCATGCTACCAAAAACTCTTCCAAAGGTCAGGGTACTGGAGGGAAATGAGAGTCATTTCTACCTCAATCGAGAAGCGCTGGTTATTCATTTTACCCCGTAACTCAAGTTCCGGCGCGCGGTGCGGTTGGAAATGGCATGGGGGCAAACCCTTCCCCAAGGGGATTCTGCGCGATCGCCCCTGCGGGGCTCAGGGATTCACCGTTCGTGAGTCCTTGATCAGCGTAGAGGCGGGTCTGTTCCATAAAAAACATACTCATTATTCACACAGACCCGCCTATACAATGTTAGCTCGACCAGCCTGCACAAGGCTGGCCCAGCGATTGCGAAGCATCCCTGTGGGCAGGGTCTCCGCATGCGCGGTGCGCTTGAGTATGGGGTGGGGGTCGAACTGCGCGTTTTTCACCCATTGACAAAGCGGGGAAATTGCTGTTTAATAAATAGCATATATTCTATATAAATTTTATGACCCTGGCTATTTTCGTTCCCGATGATGATACCCTGCTGATTTTTCACTCCCATCTCAGCCTGGAGCAACTGCTTTCGGCCATTCGCAGCGGAACGTGGCAGACGCCCCCCGCCCTGCAGACCTGGCTGGACGGCCCGGACGGGAAGGGGATGCAACTGCGCGCCACCTGTCAGGGACGGCTGGTGGTCCTGACCGTCGCACCGCGGGCAGGTCCGCCCTCGCTGCGCGCGCAGCCGGCTGGGGCGCCCAGGAAGCGTTTGCCGCCGCTCAGCGACCGCCAGCGCCAGGTGTTGAATTTGATGGCCCAGGGCCTGACCGACCGTGAGATTGCCTTCCGGCTGCATATCCACCGCAACACCGTCCAGGCGCACATCCGCGCGCTCAAACAGCGCTTTGGCGCGCGGACCCGGCTTGGCTCGGTATTGGCGGCCAGCGAACAGGGGCTGCTGAGCGATCCAGCGCCAAAGGAGGATTGATCAAAAAATCAGGCAGCCTGGCGCGCGCGTCCGAAGATGAAAATGCGCGCCGAGCGCGCCAGGCCCAGGCGGCGCAGCAGCTCACTGCCCAGACCCAGCCAGTACCTGGCAATCTCCCGCTGGCGGTCGGCGAAGGGCAGGCGCAGCCGGGTCACCCTTTCCGGCAAGCCCTCCTCCTCCCCTTCGATGAGCTGGGGAAGGCCCTGACCGAGGATGGTCACGCTGAAGCGCAGCACGGTGGAGATGACGTAAGCCAGGCGGATGGATTTGACATCCGCGAGGATGCCCATCTCGCGCAGCCCGGCATAATAAGCGGTAAAAGCCGCCGCATCCAGCCGGCGTGCCTGGCTGGCGAGCCCGGGCTGCAAGGCGACATTGGCCGCCACCAGACAGACCATGTCGCTGCCCAGCGGCGCAAAGCCCATGTACTCCCAATCGATCAGGACGGTTTCCTCGCCGCGGGCATAAAGATGGTCGCGGGTGGCGAACTGGTGGCAGAAAGTCTGCGGCATGCGGTCGAGGATGTCCAACAGCTCGCCGCGCGCGTCCCACAGGCGCAGGAAGCTGCCGGCGCTGTTGGCAGGGAGCAGCGCCCGCACCGCCGGATGGCGGGGATTGGCGCGCGCGAAGGCAACCGCCGGCGCGTACTCCTCCAGCATCTTGCGCAGCCAGTTCTGCGCAATCCACGAGTTGCGCGGCACGGTGCGTCCGGAGAGATAGGCGCCGTTGAAGCGCCCGAAATGGCACGCTGTGGTGGCAAAGCGCTCCAGCGGCCACTGCCCGTCAAAATCGTCGCGCAGGTCCTCCAGCCAGAGGCAGAAATCGCCGTTGGGGCGGCGGGTGATGCAATAACAGCGCGGCGCGGTAATCCCTCCGGGAAGGCGCTCCAGAAATCCGCTCTTGTAGCCGTACAGCTCCCGTTTCCAGTAACCGGCAGCGGAAGGATTGTCAGATTCCTGATTGGCAATGCGCTTCATAAACAGCGACCAGGCGGAGGGGTGCTGATCGCACAGCGCAGTGCCGGTGACGCGCATCACCTGGGAGGGGGTGGCGTAACTGCGCTGGATGGGTTGGGCTTGGAAATCCTGGATGGCGCAGGTGGTCACCCCCAGAGCCTGACTCACAATGGGCACCAGGAAATCTGCAGTTAGGTCGGCGAAACAGGAATCAATTTGTTCAGACATGATTGCGCTCCACTTACACGCGCGCCCGTCTCCCATTTCGTGCGGCAACGCTGCTGGCCAAATTCTTCGACAACGATGGATTAATTGTACAGTTTTTGGGATAGATTTGCAATTTAAATCTATAATCAATTCATGAATCGCCACTGCCCCTCCGAGCTGATAGCGTGTCTGCAAACCTCTTTTAACGGGCTGGGGGTCACCATCGCGGCGGATGAGCTGCAGCGGCTGGCAGCCACCATTTTGGATGCCATGAACGCGCGCGGGCGGGTATACCACAATCTGGAACATGCGCTGAGCCTGTGGGACGGGCGCAATCCAATCCACGGGCTTGCCGCGCTCTTTCACGATATCGTCTACCTGCAATTGGATGGCGGGCTGCTGCCTGAGATTCGCGCCGAATTGGAGACATGGCTGGATCAGCGGGATGGAGAAATCCGGCTGCAGCGCGGGGCGGCGGAAGTATGGCCGGTCGGGATGTGCCTGGAAATCTTCGCTCGTGACCAGGCGCAACCGCTTACGTCCGGCGGCGGTCTGAACGAATTCCTGAGCGCGCTGTTCATGATCAAAAAACTGGACCGCCTGGCGCCGGCAGCCGCGCTGGTTCAATTGACGACCTGCATTGAAGCCACCATCCCCTTCCGCGAGAGCGCGCATTTCACAGCGCTGGCTGAGAGGGTGCGGCGGGCGACCGCGCAGTTTCAAGTGGACATGGACGAAGCCGCGCTTGACGAGACCATCCGCCTGGCGGTGGCATTTGCCAATGCCGACGTGGCCAATTTTACTGATTCGGACGCGGGGGTTTTTCTGGAGTCCACCTGGAAGCTGCTGCCGGAAATGAACGCTGTGTTGCGCGAGCGCAGCGCATACACCATCCGCGATTACCGCTCCGCGCTGCAGCGCACCGAAGCGTTTTTCGCTTCGCTCAAGCCGGAACGGGTGATCCACCGCTGGCGGGGCTGGCCGGCAGAGAAAGATTACCGGGCGCAATTGGAACGCGTGCGACGCAACCTGGACACAGGCCGGGAATATGTGCGCGTCAAGCTGGTGGCCATCGCGCTGATTGAAGCATTGGCAGAACTGAGCGGTGGGAACGCCTCGCTGCCGCTGTTCATGGGCGATGCCCCGGACGGAGAAGCGGAATTCGAGCGCATGGTGGGACTGCTGCCGCCGCATTCCGGGGGCTTGCCGGACGGCCACTCAGCGGAGGTGCAGCGCCTCTTCGCGGACGGGCGCAAGGGCCGGGGTTCCTTTGACACGCGCCGGTCGCTGCTGGCGCTGTTCATCTATCAGCGCATCGGCCGGGCAGAGCTGGAAGCAGCGCTGGCTGCCGCGCAGCGCATGTTCGCGGGCGAGATCGCCCCCGCAGAGTACCTGGCCGGGCTGCCAGGCGGGCTGGCGGCTGTGGCGGCGGGAGCCTGCGCGGAGATGATCCCCGAGCGCCGCGCTGCGCTGATGCGCATTGCAGGAGGTGAATATGGATAAAAGCCGGGTATTGTACCGCAGCAAGTATTTCACCATTGCCACCGATGAGCGGGGTGTTGAGCGGGTGGAATGTGGGGACGAGGTGCTGGTTGTGCCGCTGATCAACGCGGAAGAGGTGCTGCTCAATCGCGAGCCCTCGGCAGCCTTTGGCGGCACGGTGCTGGTGCTGCCGGGCGGGACGGTGGAAAAGGACGAAGACCCGGCGGAGGCGGCCAACCGCGAGCTGCAGGAGGAAATCGGCTGCCGCGCCGGGCGGCTGGATTACCTGGGTGAGGTGCAGCCGTGGTCCAAATATCTGAGCGTGCGCAGCCATATCTACCTGGCGCGCGACCTGGTGACCGACCCGCGCACCGGCGATGAGCCGTATGAGATTCTGCATGAGCGCGTGCCGCTGGAGCTGCTCGAAACGCTGGTGGAGAGCGGGCGGCTGCGCGACGGGCGCACCATCTCCGGGCTGTTCATGGCGCGCGGCAGGCTGGCCGGGGGCGGTTGAGCGGCTCAGAACTTTTCAGCCAGCTCGACCATGCTTTCATAATTGCGCAGGGTCAGGGCGGACAGCTCGCGGCCGATTGGGCAGGCTGAAGGCATGAGCACAAATCCGCGGCCCTCTCCGGCGGTGCCCTGGGCCAGCGCGCGGCGCACCTTTTCGGCAAAGGCCGGGGTGGGCAGCGTCTCAATGTCGCTGAATTCCAGGTTGCCGAACAGCACCATCTGGCGCCCGTGGCGCTGGCGCACTTCGATCAGCTCTATGTCGCCCTGGGGCGGCGGCTCGATGGGATCCAGACCGTCGGGGTTCATGGCGGCGATGTCATCCAGCACGGCGTGGATGCGGCCGTGGCAGTGGACGCGGGCATAGCCGCCATAGCGTTGGATGCTGGCGATGATCGGCTGCAGGTAGCGGACGACATATTCGCGGAACAGGCGCGGGGGCAGATAGGGCGGGGTGGCGTATTCCGGCCCGCAGATGCGCCACAGGCGCCCCGGCAGGGCGCGGGCTGCCGCCTCGACAAGCGGGTAAATCTGGGCGGCGCAGCGCTCCAGTAAGCGGTGAAAAAGAGCCGGTTCGGTCAGCGCCACCACCAGGTAATCCTGCAGGTCGAACAGCCCGGCGGCCATGCACAGCGGATCGCCTGTCTCCAGCATGGCGATGCCGGTATCGCCCAGGGCAGCCTCTGTCTGCAGGATGGGCTGCGGGTCAGGCTGCCCGCTGAAAGGCGCATTGGGCAGCCCCAGGTAATCTTCGAGATCGTCCGCGCTTTTTAACAGATGCTCGGTGTGCCAGAGGGTGTTGGTGTCGGGGTCGCGGCGGGTGCGCGCGGTGAGAATGCGGCTGCCCGCGTCCACCCGGGTGACCTCGATCTGGCTGCCGTCCAGGACGAAGCATTCGCGGCTGGTGCGTTCCTCCAGCGCATCTGGGGCAGCATCCACAAAAGGCACCTGGCGCATGACGATGCGGTCGGTCTTTTCGCGGGTCAACTGGATCAGCGGCAGCCAGGAGGGGTGGGAAAAGATATTGAATGGGTCGGGGTCGCTGGGATGCTCATCCAACCCGTTCAATTCGTAGAAGCACACCGCCGGGCGATCCACCGGCTGGCCGTTGAGCGTGGCGAGTAGGCGTTGGCGGCGATTCAATTTACTTGATACCCAGGCGTTTGACCGTGCCCGCACCGCTGATCTGTTGCTTGACCTGCGGGTCGCCGTAGTATTGCACCGACCCGGCGCCCGAAATGGATACATCCAGGCTCTCGACCACCCATAGGTTGAGTTTGCCCATACCGGAGATGCGCACTTTGGCGGTCTGCGCCTGCATGTCCGGAGCCTCCAGGCTGCCCGCGCCGCTGACCTTGACGGTCAGCTCATCCACCTTGCCGGCGACTTCGGCTGAGCCGGAACCGCTGAAGTCAGCCGTGAAGCTTTTGGCCTGCAGATTGGCAACCACGAACCTGCCCATGCCCGAAAGCTGCGTATCGAAACGATCCGTTTCCAGCGCGCCGATGGTCACATCGCCCACGCCCGATACTTTGATTTCGTTCAGGTCAGCGACGTGAAGCGTGTAATGGATTTTGCCCACGTTGCCAAAGGTGGCGCCAGGTTTGACACCGAGGTAGAGGGTTTCGCCGCGAACTTCGCTGGTCAAATGGGGCATGGCCTTTTCATCGGCCTGGATAACCAGGCTGGTGGTGCCGTCCTGGATGATCTCGGCGTCGCCCAGGGCGCTGAAGTTGATGCGGGTGAAACCGCTGACCGGGCGGGTTTCGTTGATGATGTTACC
>CAZCBJ010000140.1:0-10299 GCA_964496705.1 uncultured Anaerolineaceae bacterium
CCATTTTGGAAAGGAATTCAAGCGTATTGTGAAAGACCTGGCGGCCAATCCCCAGGATGCTGGGCACGCGGTATGGGGTCAGGCCGGTCGCATCGGGTTCCGATAATCTGGTTTTGGAGGGCATCAGGCGCCGGATCACCATCCCGGTCAGTCCCAGGATGGCCAGGTTGAGCACCACCAGACCCCAGGTGACCAGCAGCGCGCGCTGCCCGAAGAACAGCGGTGCGAGGAAGGTGATCACCGCCAGGCGCGAGGTGCACGGCACCAGCGGCACCAGCATCATCGTCAAGAGGCGGGAACGCCGCTCGGAGAGGATGCGGCAGCCCAGCACAGCCGGCGTGTTGCAGCCGAAACCCATGCACAACGGCACACAGGCTTTGCCTGGCAGCCCCATGCGCTGCAGGTAGCGGTCGGTGACCAGCGCGGCGCGGCTCATGTAACCGCTGTCTTCCAGCAGGGCGATCATGCTGAAGAACACCAGCAGCACCGGCACAAAGGAGATCACCGTGCCAACCCCGCCCAGCATGCCTTCCACCACCAGCCGCTCGAGCCAGAGCGGACCGGCGGCCAGCAGTTGGCGCAGCACCCCACCGACATGCACACTGAAGGCGTGCTGCAGCCAGGCGGCAGCCGGCAGCGCCAGCCGGTAGGTGATCCACAGCGCCACACCCAGGATTGCCAGCAGAATCAGCACGCCCCACAGCGGGTGGGTGGCCAGCCGGTCCAGCGATTGGCTGGTTGCTGCAGAAAGGACATGCCGGTTGCGCGTGTGAAAGGGTTTTCCTAATAGAGCCATTCTTGCCATTCAATTCAGGATATGCTACAATTTTTATTAACAGGGCTAAAGAAAAATATAGTGTTAATGATAACAAAAAAACTTAGTATATACTAATATCATTGTAGCCTGATTCTTGTCCCCTGTCAAGCGGATTTGGCACATGAGCGCAGAGGAAATCAAACCCACCCCCACTGTAGAGGACTATCTCCAGGTCATACACCGCATGGAACGCGATGGTCACCGGGTGATCGCTGCGCGCCTGGCGGAGGTTTTGGATGTTTCCATGCCCACCGTCACGCTGACGCTCAAGCGCATGCTGCGCGACGGATGGATTGAGATGAACGCGCGCAAGGAAGTCCGCCTGACCATTGCCGGGCAGCAGGCCGCCCAGACCGCCGTGCACCGCCACATGCTGGCGGAATGGCTGCTGGTGCGCATGCTCAACATCCCCTGGTCGGAGGCGCACAGCGAGGCGGACCAGATCGAGCACACCATTTCGGAGCGGGTGGAAACACAAATGGACAGCAACCTGGATTACCCCGCCACCTGTCCACACGGCAATCCCCTGCCTGGATTTGAGGAGACCACCCGCGATTGGGTGGCGCTGACCGGGCTTGATCCCGGCGCCCGTATCATCATCCGCCGCGTGCACGAATCCATTGAGGAAAAACCCGAAGCGCTGCGCTATATCGAGCGCATTGGTTTGCTGCCCGAGACAACTGCCGAGGTGCTGGAAGTGCAGCCAATCAACCAGATCGTCCGGCTGCGCGTGGGCGAGGAAGTCTGTGCAGTCGGTTGGGCCATCGCCAGCCAGGTCTTCGCCGAAGTAATCCCGGAAGCCGGTTGAACTGCACTGCCGGGAGGCTGTGCAAAGGGGCGATTTTGTTCAGCGTGGGTGACCTCGGGTTATAATACCCGTCAGAAAGGTTCCCATGCCCACCCATCACCCGAATATCCTGCTTGTCCACTGCCATGATCTGGGTCAGTACCTGGGCTGCTACGGGATCAATACGGCTCAAACAGCCCATCTGGACGCCTTCGCAGCCCGGGGGGTGCGCTTTGAGAACAGCTACTGCGCCGCGCCCAGTTGCAGTCTGTCGCGCTCGGCTTTGTTCAGCGGACGCTACCCGCACAGCAACGGTGTGATGGGTCTGACCCACGCAAAATTCGCCTGGGACCTGCACCCCGCCGAGCGCCATCTGGCGCAGATTCTGGTCGAACAGGGTTTTATCACCGCGGCGGTGGGTGTGGTGCACGAGACCGGGCAGGGTCCGCAACGCAGCGGCTATCAGCGGTACCAGCGCGGCGGCACGGCAGAGATGACCGCGGATGCGGCCATAGAGCTGCTGACCCAGTTCAGGCAGGCAGCGCGACACCGCCGATCCGCTGCTGGCCGGGCCGGTGCTGTCGCCTCACCACCGCAAGACGCTGGATTTTTTACAGACGACCTCGATTGATCCAGAAAGGGTTTGACCATGAGCGTTCCCGATGAAAAACACATCCAATCCGCATATTCTCTGGCGCGTGAGCGCTATGCTGCGCTGGGCGTGGATACCGAGGCAGCCCTGGCGAGTCTGGCTGATATCCCTCTCAGCCTGCATTGCTGGCAGGGTGACGATGTGGGCGGCTTTGAGCAGAGCGGCGAAGCGCTGGGCGGCGGACTGGCCGCCACTGGCAACTATCCCGGCAAGGCGCGCAACCCCACCGAGCTGCGCCAGGACCTGGACGCCGCCTATCGCCTGATCCCCGGGCGCCACCGCCTCAGCCTGCACGCCTCCTATGCCGAAACCGGCGGCAGCCGGGTGGAGCGCACCGATTTGCAACCGGAGCATTTCGCCGCCTGGGTGGCGTGGGCCAAAGCCAACCATCACGGTCTGGATTTCAACCCGACCCTCTTTTCGCATCCGCTGGCTGCCGCGGGCTTCACCCTCTCCAGCCGGGATGAGACTGTGCGCCAGTACTGGATTGATCACTGCATCACCTGCCGGCGCATTGGCGCATATTTTGGCCGGGAGCTGGGAACACCCTGCGTGACCAACATCTGGATTCCGGATGGTTTCAAAGACAGCCCGGTGGACCGCGCCGGACCGCGTCAGACGCTCGCCCAGGCTCTCGATCAGGTGTTGGAAGAGCCATTGAACCCCCGCCACAACCTGGATGCGGTGGAGGGCAAGCTGTTCGGCATCGGCGCCGAGAGCTACACGGTCGGCTCACACGAATTCTATCTCGGCTACGCCGTCTCGCGGCGCGTGCTGCTCACCCTGGACGCCGGTCATTTCCATCCCACCGAGACCATCGCCGACAAGCTTTCAGCCGTGCTGCTCTACGTGCCGCGCGTGCTGCTGCATGTCAGCCGCGGCGTGCGCTGGGACAGCGACCACGTGGTGACCTTCAGCGATGACCTCCAGGCGCTGATGCAGGAGGTGGTGCGCGGCGGCTATTTTGACCGCGTGCACATCGGTCTGGATTACTTTGATGCCTCGATCAACCGCATTGCCGCCTGGGCGATCGGAGCGCGCAACGCGCAGCGCGCTTTGCTGGCTGCGCTGCTCGAGCCGCTGCAGCGGCTGCGCGAAGCCGAATATGCCGGCGATTACACCGCCCGCCTTGCGCTGCTCGAAGAACTCAAGGGACTGCCTTTCGGCGCGGTCTGGGATATCTTCTGCCTGCGTCAAGGCGCTCCGGTGGGTACCGCCATGTTGGACGAGGTCAAGGACTACGAGCGCAAGGTTCTGGCAAATAGACCGCTGAGCCTTACCAAGCGATAATGCAAAAAATCTTTGTGTCTCAGTGCTTCGCGTGAGACCCTGAAAGGTATTGATCCATGAATCCAATAGACAAATTGGCTGAATACCAAAAAGCCGCTACTCTCCTTCCACCGCGCTACCTGCTCTGGCCGCTGTACGGCGCCGGATTGGAAAACATGGGCCGCGATGGGAAACCGATCGAGGTTGAGCTGCCCGTTTGCGGGTCTGACCAGTTGATCGTGCGCCATGATGCGGTCGGATTGTGTTTTTCGGACACCAAAGTCATCAACCAGGGGCAGGCTCACCCGCGCATCTACCGCGATATGCGCGCCGAGCCGGTGGTGCTGGGGCATGAGATTTCAATGACCGTGGTGCAGGTCGGCGAAAATCTGCGCGGGCAGTATAAAATCGGCGACCGATTGTCGATCCAGGCGGATGTGTACACCGGCGGGGTTAACCTGGCCTACGGTTACATGATCCAGGGCGGTTTATCCCAGTACAACCTGATTGACCAGCGCATCATCGCCAGCGATTTCGGCAACATGCTGCTGCCGCTGGCGCCGGGGATGGGTTACGCTGAGAGCGCCCTGGCTGAGCCCTGGGCGTGTGTGGTGGCTGCCTATCGGCAGGAATACCGCACCAAGGTGCTCAACGCTGGCACGCTGTGGATCATCGGCCCGGGGGAAGGGCTGCCGTACACCTTCAGCGCGGGCTTTGATGCCAAGTCGCATCCAGCGCGCGTGCTGCTCAGCGATGTGCCGCTGGAGCTGGCTGCCTGGCTACGGATTCGCGCAGCCGAGTTGGGGGTGGAATTTGTGGGTGTTGCGGATATTCACAATCCGCCGGTTGAGCAGGTGGACGACATCATCCTGCTCGGCGCGCACCCGGACAGGGTGGAGCAGGCCAGCCCGCGCCTGGCGCGCGGCGGAGTGTTCGCCGTGCTGGCCAACCAGCCCATGCCGCGCAAAGTGCGGCTGGACATCGGCCGCGTGCATTACGACCACTGGGTGTACACGGGTTCCACCGGCAGCGACCTGGCCGGGGCCTATCTTCCGCGGCTGCGCTCAACGCTTAAACCCGGCGGCAGCGTGTGGTTCGCCGGGGCGGGCGGCCCGATCGGGCGCATGCACGTCCAGCGCGCCATCCAGTTCGCCGATCCGCCGGCGGTCATCGTCTGCACCGATATCAGCGATATGCGCCTGGAGGACCTG
This sequence comes from uncultured Anaerolineaceae bacterium, assembly GCA_964496705.1. Lineage (GTDB taxonomy): Bacteria > Chloroflexota > Anaerolineae > Anaerolineales > Anaerolineaceae > CAZCBJ01. The sequence goes on from CAZCBJ010000140.1 coordinate 4,737, forward strand.
TGCACCGCTTTCAACGCCGAAGCGGCAGCGCGCGGCATCCAGTTCGTTTGTCTTAATCCCACCCGCGCGGATGAATACGCAGCCGGCATGGCGCCCTTCTTCGCGCGCGGCTTTGACGATGTAGTCGTCCTGGCGCCTGTCCCGGCGGTCATTGCCGATTGCGCCAGTCATGCCGCGCCGGGCGGGACGATCAATGTCTTCGCCGGGGTGGGACGCGGAACGATGGTCGAGATGGAGCTGAGCGACGCCTACCTCAAAGGGGTGCGCGCCATCGGTCAATCCGGTTCGGAGCTGAGTGATATGCTTTTCACCCTGGGCAAGGCGGCCAACGGCGAACTTTCCACCAACCGCTCGGTGGCGGCGGTCGGCTCGCTCAGCGCAGCCCGCGACGGTCTCACAGCGGTCAAAGAAACCACCTATCCCGGCAAGGTGGTCATTTACCCGAACATTGGCGATTTCCCCCTGACCGCGCTGCCCGACCTCAAGCATGTGCTGCCCAACGTGTATGCGCTGCTCCAGGACGGGCGCGAATGGACCAACGCCGCCGAAGCCGAATTTCTGCGCCAGACCCTGCCCTGAAAGGTGCGCGATGAAGTCAGCCGTCATGTTCGGCGCGGGCAATGTGGGCCGCGGATTCCTGGGCCAGTTGTTTTGCGAGTCGGGTTATGAGGTGCTGTTTGTGGATGTGGATGAGCCGCTGATCCAGGCGTTAAATTCGCGGCGCGCCTACACCCTCCGCATGGTGGACAACGCGGGACAGCAGGAAGTGAGCGTGGCGCCGGTGCGCGCGCTGCATTCGCGCCAGTCTGAGGCGGTGGCTTGCGCGCTGGCTGCGGCGGATATTGCCGCCACGGCTGTGGGTGCGCGCGTCCTGCCGTTGATCGCGCCGCTGGTGGCGGCGGGCATCTCCATGAGGAAGGCGCAGGCTGCGCCGCTCAATGTGATCATCTGCGAAAATCTGCACGACGCGGCAGACATCTTCCGCGCGCAGGTGGCGGGTCATTTGCCCGCGGAAAGCCGCGAGGAGATGCTCAGCCGGGTGGGTTTTGTCAACACGGTCATCGGGCGCATGGTGCCCCCGCTGACCCCTGAGCTGCGCGCGCAGGATGTTTCGTTGATCCTGGTCGAGCCGTACAAGGAGCTGCCGGTGGACCGCGCCGGATTTCTGGGCAGTCCGCCACCGATCGTGGGCATGCAGGTCTGCGACAATTTCGGCGCCTACACCGCGCGCAAGTTGTACATCCACAACTGCGGACACGCCATGCTGGCCTATCTGGGATACCTGCGCGGTCTGGAATACGGCTGGCAGGCGCTGGTTGACCCGGCGGTGCGGCCGGATTTTGAACAGGCGCTGACCGAGTCCAAAGCTGGCATTGTGGCGCGTTACGGGGTGGAGCCCGCCTGGCTGGAGGCGCACATTACGGATTTGACCCGCCGCTTTGCCAACCGCGCGCTGGGCGACACCATCTTCAGACTGGGGCGCGACCCCCTGCGCAAGCTGGCCGCAGATGACCGCCTGGTGGGGTCGGCGCGCCTGGCCGAGCAGGCAGGGGTGGAGCCGCGCGCCCTTGCGCTGGGCATCGCCGCCGGTTACCGCTTTAACCCGCCGGACGATCCCCTGGCTGCCGATTTGCAGGCGCGCATCCGGGCGCGGGGGCTGGCAGCCGCGTTGGCCGAGGTGAGCGGCATCCGCCCCGAGGAGCCGCTGGGGCGGCTGGTGGCGGCGCAATACCAATCTTTGGGAGGGGAGTACCGGTGATCTACACCGTCACACCCAACCCCGGCCTCGACCGCACCCTGACGGTGGCGGATATTCGCTTCGACGAGGTGCTGCGCGCCAGCGCCAGCCGCGCCGACCCAGGCGGCAAAGGGATAAATGTTTCCCGTGCGCTGCTCGCGCTGGGGCTGCCCAGCGTCGCGCTGGGCTTTGTGGGCGGGACGACCGGCGCGCGCTTGCAGGCTGATATTCAAGCGCTGGGGATTCGCACCGATTTCACCCTCATCCGCGGGGAGACGCGCACCAACACGGTGGTGATGGAGGCAGACAGCCGGCGGCTCATAAAGGTCAACGAGGCCGGGCCGATGATCGAGCCGGGCGAGTGCGAGGCGCTGCTGACCCGGGCGGCGGAGTTGGCGCAGGCGGGGGATTGGTGGGTGTTGAGCGGAGCGCTAGCGCCGGGTCTGCCGGATACTTTTTATGCGCAGTTGACCGACCTGGTGCAGACGCGCGGAGCGCGGGTTGCGCTGGACGCCAGCGGCGAGGCGCTGCGCCGCGGGGCCGCCGCGCGTCCGTTCCTGGTCAAGCCCAACGCGCTTGAAGCCGGTGAGTTCAGCGGGATTGAGGTGCGTGATGAGTCCAGCGCCCGAGACGCTGCCGGGTTTTTGCTCCAGTGCGGCGTGCAGGTGGTTGCCCTTTCGCTGGGTGCGGACGGGCTGGTGCTGGCGCGCGGCGGGGAGGTGGTGCGGGTGCGCGCCCCACGGATTCAAGTGCGCAACACGGTCGGCGCCGGAGATGCGCTGCTGGCGGGAGTCATCTATGCGCTGGAGCGGGATCTGCCGCTGCGCGAGGCGGCCCGCTGGGGCGCGGCCTGCGGCAGCGCCGCCGCCGCCCTGGACGGCACCGCCTTTGCCGCGCTGGGTGAGGTGCAAGGGTTGCTGGCATCCATACCTTGACCGGTCTCGCAGGTGATTGTGCCGCTTTTGCGCGCCTTGCGCACCGAGCTGGGCGTGGCTCTGGCCAGCAGCAATGATTTCCTGGCGGTGGAGGAAATCGGCAGCCCGGGGGTGCAATTGACCCGCCCACGCGCGCTAAACGGTTTCGCCCTGCCTGGTCGGTTGGGAGTATAATCGGCGATTGTCCGCGTCGTTCGATTGCTGATGAATGGTATGTCTCAACCCTCCCGCCCTCGCCTTTCCTGGCTGTCGCTCCTCGTTCAAACCATCTTGGCGGTCTTTGCCTATGTTTTCATGGAGTGGCTGTTTTTTGCCAGCCAGCCGTCTTTTCTGGATGGGTTGACGCTGTGGAAGAAGCTGGAGGTTTTTATGCTGGCAGCGCTGCTGCTGACCGCGCTGGCAATGCCGGCGCAGGCTGTGCTGCGCCTGCTGGGTCTGATTCCCGGCCCACCCCAACGCGCACAGGTCTTCCAACATATTGGCGCGCTGCTCCCGGCAGGGCTGTTCGCCGGGCTGACGCTGCTGCTGCTTGACAATTTCGCCTACGCTCTGACCCAATTCGGCATCATCCATTCGCGCGGCTGGGCGCGCGCCGGGATAACCTTGCTTTTCGTGGGGCTGTTGGTCTATGCGTACTGGCAAACGCTGCGCAGCATCCGCGTCTCCGACCGCCAGGGCGACTGGCATGAATTCTTGCGCTGGCTGGCGGCCTGCCTTTGCGCTATTGGGCTGGTGGTGGGCCTCATGCGCGTGATTTCAGCGGGATCGACCGCAGGGGATATAAAAGCTCAACTGAACCGCACGCCGCATATCATCCTCATCGGCAGCGACGGCCTGGTGGCCAACCGCATGTCGCTGTATGGCTATCAGCGCGAGACTACCCCATTTCTGGAGCAGCTCGCCAAAACCAGCCTGGTGGGCGGCAACAACTGGTCGAACGCCTCAGCCACCACCGGCTCGGTCTTTTCCATCATGACCGGGAAATACCCCGCCACCACCCGCCTGCTCTATTCCCCCGATATCCTGCACGGCGAGAATGCCTACGAGCACCTGCCCGGCATCCTGCAGCGCGCCGGCTACCGCACGGTGCAGATTGCCTTCCCTTATTATGTTGATGCAGATGCGGTGAATCTGCAGGACGGCTTTGATGAGGTCAACGGGCGCCAGCATAAGCGCAGCGATGAGCCATCTGCATTCGTCCGCAGATACCACCTGGAAACGCTGGGTTATTTTGTCCCGCGCCTTTCTGAGCGCATCATCCAGCGGCTGGAGCATATCTTTTTTATCCGCATGATGCCTGATCCGTACCGCGAGATGACACGGCCGGTGGATCCCAACAGCGTGCCGCAGTGGAATGACAGCCAAAAGGTGAATGACGTCTTGCGCCTGCTGCGCAATGCCGAGCAGCCCACCTTTGTGAATGTTCATCTCATGGGCACGCATGGGGAGGAATTTTGGCCCAGGCACCGCAAGTTTTCAGCCGGGCAGAAACAATCCACCAGTTGGATGACCGATTTCTACGATGACGCGGTTCTGGACTTCGATTATCTGCTTCAGGATCTGGCCAGGGGTTTGGAGCGCAACGACCTGCTGGATAAGACCATCATCATCGTTTATGCCGACCACGCTGACCAGTGGGTGGCTGACCGGCAGGTTCCACTGCTGATACATTTTCCGCGCGGCGAGCATGCCCGCTGGATTCAGGCCAATACCCAGAATCTGGACATCGCCCCCACGCTGCTGGATTACCTGGGCATGTCCGCCCCGAATTGGATGGTCGGCCAGTCGCTGCTCTCCGTTGATCCGCCTGCCAACCGCCCGATAATCAGCGCCACCGTGGTGGACGTGGACTGCTCGCCGCCGGACTGGTGGTGTGTGGTGGACAAGCGCGTGGCCAGGCCTCCCTTTTACCAGTTCCAGTCCATGCAAGTGGTCATCTGTGAGCAGCGATACATCCTGTACCTTAAAAACAATTTTCTGGATACGCAGTGGGTCAAGGGCGACCCATTGATCTGCACTGACTCTGAACTGGCAGACCGCGAACAGGTGCGCGAAATCGTGCGCAGGCATCTCGAGGCGAACGGCTTTGACGCCTCATCGTTGAAGAAATAGGGTGTCTGCTCCAAAGCCTTTTTTTTACTGAATTGATGACAGACGATATATTTCAACCACCTTTTCTCAAAGAAATAGACCATCAGCGCCAAGATCAATAATAACTCCCCGTCGTATTTTCTGCCGTCCTTACGATTTCACGCACCACCCGTTGCGAATTTTCACCGACGATGTCGTGGTGATTGCCTTCGGCGATCACCAGCCGGTGTAAGGGCGGGTGACTGACCATGTCGATATGGCACTGCCGCCAGGACACAAGGGCCTTCTCCCCCGTGAGTCCCGATCCCCGCAGAGGCGAAGGGCCTTGTTCACCCTCATCCGTCCCTTGGCTGACAGCATGCGTAAAAGCGCATCACTTGACAAACCCGCTCAGTTCTCTACTCAATCAAGGAATCACCCCGCGTGAATCCCTGAAGGAGCGCAGCGACTGAAGGGACTGCGGGCTTTTTTTGGGCAGAAATTTGTGGACACAATACTCATGGAATCCCACCATCCGTGACCCCTGAGCATAGCGAAAGATCGTTGTGTTCCCTGCGCAGTGAAATCCATCATTTCGCCGAAGATGGGGAGGTGGAGGCGGGGCATTGTCGTAACCCACAAAAGCCATAAGCCATCCCTATCCTGTATATCCTGTATATCCTGTATATCCTGTTCATTAGTCCCAAATGCAAGAATGGGTTGGGTGGTTTCTGGTAGAGACCAGCCTGGCAACCCATCGTTGGGTGGATGCCGAACAGGATCACCAAGATGGACAGGATAAGAAAAGATAAAATGCCAT
>CAZCBJ010000141.1:0-10205 GCA_964496705.1 uncultured Anaerolineaceae bacterium
CGGGTCTCAGGGAATCACCCGCCCCGTGAGTCCCTGAGCGCAGCGAAGGGTCTCATGTCGTTTACCAGCCCCTTCCCGCGGAGATGCTTCGCGATCACTGGCGTTGGCGGATCATTTTGCGCCAGCAGCAGACCCGCTCAGGGCATCACCCGCCTGTGAAACCCTTCGCCCCTGCGGGTCTCAGGGAATCACCCGCCCCGTGAGTCCCTGAGCGCAGCGAAGGGTCTCATGTCGTTTACCAGCCCCTTCCCGCGGAGATGCTTCGCGATCACTGGCGTTGGCGGATCATTTTGCGCCAGCAGCAGACCCGCTCAGGGCATCACCCGCCTGTGAAACCCTTCGCCCCTGCGGGTCTCAGGGAATCACCCGCCCCGTGAGTCCCTGAGCGCAGCGAAGGGTCTCAGGCAATCGCCTCTACCCGATCAACCGCTCCCTCAGGAATCTCAGCGCCCGGCGCCCTTCGGCGGCAAAGACGCGGTAATCGTTCTCCTCGCCCCACACAATCGCCCCCAGCGCGTACAGCGCGCGGCTGAAACAAATCTGCTGCACTTCCTGCGCGCCGGGCACACGCCCATAACCGCCGAAAAAGGCTTCCTCCAGGTCAGGACGGGTCATCCATTCCCAGTCTGGATAGCGCGCGAAGTCCGCACTGCGCACATCCCAGCCGGCGAACTCAAAGTCAATCACCCCCGCCCAGTTGCCGCTCTCGTCCACCAGCCAGTTGGGCGAGCAATAATCGCGGTGGCAGGCCGTCGGGCGCTCCCCGGCGAAGGCCGGCAACAGCGCGCAAGCCGCGCGCATCACCGCCAGCGAATCGGCATCCAGGCACTTGATCCGCTCGCCGCGCTCGATCCAGTCTTCCATCTCGGCGGTGAGGTGCTCCAGCGCGTCCCGTCTCGGTGCACCCTGCGGGCTGCCGTCGCGCCGCGCAGGGCCGAAAAAATCGCCTGTGCCCAGCCCATGCAGCCCGGCCAGCGCCTGCCCCGCCGCCCGCCAGACTTCGCGCTGCTGCGCCGGTTCGAGTGCGCTGCGCTCCAACGGCTTGCCGGGCAGCTCGCTGATCACCAGCGCCAGCGGCGGCTCGTCCCGCACCGCCAGCAGCTTTGGAGCACGATTTCCAAACACGCCTGCCCAGTGTCGGTAGGCATGCACCTCGTTTTCCCAGAACAGTGGGTTGCGCTGCAGCTTGAGATAACAATTCCCCGCCGGCGTGGCAATCCGCAGCGCCCCGGTTCTTTCCCCGGGGTGCTGATTGCTGCGGTCCGACAACACGCGCACCTCACCCATCCGCTCCCGACACCAGGCCAGCACGACATTCCACGAGTCTTGCATGGCGTGGATTGTATCTCAATCGCGGCATGTCGGCTGCCGAGGGTTATCCGAACGGTCAAATATGATATATTTGCGATAGAAATCCCCGATTTTTCCACTCAAATCCTTTACCTCTTTCTGCAGGAGAATGAACCATGCAAAAGCTCAACTTCGACTCAGGCTGGGAATACACCGATCAAACCGGCATGCAGGCTGCCTTCACGGCGTCCTGGCAGCCGGTTCACCTGCCTCACGATGCCTCCATCGAACGACCGCGCAGCGCGGATCACCCCACCGGCGGCGCGGGCGGTTATGCCTGGAGCGGGGTGGTCACCTACCGCAAAAAATTCCATGCCCCCGGGGAGTGGCGCGGCGCGACGGTTCAACTGGAGCTGGACGGCGTTTACATGAACGCCGAGGTGTCGCTGAACGACAACGTGTTGGCGCTGCATCCCTACGGCTACACCAGTTTCATCGTGGATCTGACGCCAAAGCTGGCCATCGGCGCCGAGAACACGCTCAAGGTGGTGGCCAATAACAGCGCCCAACCCAATTCGCGCTGGTACAGCGGCACCGGCATCTACCGCCATGCCTGGCTGCGCCTGGGCCCGGCTGTGCGCATCCCCGCCTGGGGGGTGTATGTCACCACCCCAGCGGTGGATCCCGCGGCTGCCTCGCTGGCAGTGGCCACCGAGTTGGTCAATTCCTCGGCTGAAACGGTCAGCCTGCTGCTCAAAACGGCGGTACAGGACCCCGCCGGGCAACCTTTGACCGCGGTGGAGACCCCGCTGCGCATCCCGGCGGGCGGCGCATTCACCGCCCATCAGACCCTGCTGGTGCTGTCGCCGCGCCTTTGGTCGCTGGAGCAGCCGCAGCTCTATACCCTGACCAGCCAGGTATGGGTCGACGGCCGTCTGCTGGATGCCGAAACCACCCGCTTCGGCATCCGCACCATCAGCGTGGATGCGCTCCATGGCTTTCACCTCAACGGCATCCCGCTCAAGCTCAAGGGTGGCTGTGTGCACCATGACAACGGGCTGCTCGGCGCGGCCAGTTACGACCGCGCCGAGGAGCGCAAGGTGGAGCTGATGAAGGCGGCTGGGTTCAACGCGGTGCGCTGCGCCCACAACCCGCCCGCCCCCGCTTTCCTGGATGCCTGCGACCGGCTGGGGATGCTGGTGATTGACGAGACCTTTGACTGCTGGCGCATGGGCAAGAACCCCAACGATTACCACCTGGTGTTTGAAGATTGGTGGCGGCGCGATACCGAGTCAATGGTGCGCCGCGACCGCAACCATCCTTCCATCATCCTCTGGTCGATCGGCAACGAGGTGGGAGAGCGCACCGGCGCTTCGGATGGGTATGCGCTGGCCCGCGCCCAGGCAGATTTCGTGCGCTCTCTGGACCCCACCCGCCCGGTCACCTCGGCGCTGCCGGCCATCTTCGAGAGCTTTGTCCCTGAACCGGGTGAGGATGCCTTCAGCAAAATCTTCGATTTTCTGGGCGGCGATCAGCCCGACCCGCAGGCGGATCACTGGGGCAAGGTCACCGCTCCGTTTGGCGAGGCGCTGGACGTGTTCGGATACAACTACCTGATCAAGCGCTATGAGGGCGATGGCGAAAAATTCCCCGGACGGGTGATGTGCGGCACCGAAACCTTCCCGCACTGGGCTTACAATTTCTGGAAAAAGACCGAGCGCCTGCCGTACATGATCGGTGATTTCGTGTGGACCGCGCTGGACTACCTGGGCGAGTCGGGCATTGGCGGCGTGTCCCTCGGCGGCCCGGCGATGTTCCCCACCCCCTATCCCATCCACCTGGCCAACTGCGGCGACATCGACATCTGCGGTTTCAAGCGCCCGCAGTCCTACTTCCGCGATTTCCTGTGGGGCGTGCGCCAGCAACCCTTCATCGCCGTCTTTGAGCCGCAAATTTACGCGGCAAAGCCCATCTTCAACCCGTGGGGTTGGGAGCCGGTGGTGGATAGCTGGAGCTTTCCGGGGCAGGAGGGGCAGCCGACCCGCGTGGAGGTGTACACAGCCGATGAAGAGGTCGAACTGCTGGTCAACGGCGATTCCGCCGGGCGTCAGCCGGTTGTCGAAAACAAAGCCGTTTTTGAGGTGATCTACCAGCCCGGCAAACTGGAGGCGATTGCTCACCGGTCTGGTCATGAGTCAGGGCGTGCCGTTCTCAACACCAGCGGCGCGCCGCTCGCGCTGCGCCTGACCGCTGACCGCGTCCGGTTGGCGCGGGCTTTCGGCGACCTGGCCTATATCACCGTCGAGGTGGTGGACCAGGCCGGCGAGCGGGTGCGCTGGGCCGGGCATGAGATCAGCCTGGAAGTCAGCGGTGCGGGAGAATTGCTGGCGGTGGGCACGGCCAGGCCCGACTCCGACGAGTTATACGTGGGCAGCCGGCGCAAAGCCTACCAGGGCCGCATGATGGCGGTGGTGCGCACCTGCGACCAGACCGGTGAGATCGTGGTCAAAGCCCTCGCCGAGGGTTTGAAGGCCGCGGAGGTGCGGCTGCGCGCTGATTAATGGCGAAGTCGAAACAGCTTCCCGTTCCGATATCCGGGCAGCCTCAGATGGTGGGCTGCCAGACTCCCTGGATAAAAGTGGCCTCGTTATCTCCCGGCCAGGGCGGCATGCTGACACAGATGAATTTCAGTTCCGCGTCGGATGTGTTGCGGTACTGGAAGGCAGTTCCGGTCGGAATATCGATGGCAATTCCCGGGACGAGGACGGTGATGCTGCTCTGCTCGCCGTCATCCCGCCAGATCTCACCACGTCCCTCCAAAATGAACCAGAATTCATTCACCGTAGCGTGAACCGTCGCCCGGTTGATCTGATGCGGCGGGACGGTGCTGTGGATCATGTTGCCCGTCGGACTGCTCATCATATAACGGATATCCGCGCCCGCCGGAGATTTGGCGTCCGGGCGCTCCGGAAGTATGGTTGTCTTCATTATCTTTCTCCTTCAGGACTTCTTGCGCGGCGGCTTCTTCTTGATCAGGATCAATTGCTGGATGTCCTGCGCATCCTGCTGGCAGGTCAGCGGGTCTGCCACGCGGATGTACATCCAGCAGCCGTCGTGGAAGCGGGGCGTTTCGGTCAGCGCCCGCCGCACCGTCGCGCCAAACGCATCCAACCTTTCCAACGCCCGATCCAGTTCTTCTTTTCCCAGCACCACCAGCGCGGTGAACGAGCCGTTCTCCGGGTACATCTCGCACAACGGGCGCCCGCCTTTGCGGTGCTGCAGATTCCAGCCGTACTTTTTACCGCCATCGTTCAAAACAGGGACGATGTCATAAGTCTCGACCAGGAAGCGGCGCAGGTCGCTCCACGCCTCAGCGATGGGCTGCCCGATCACCCGGATCATGTCCTCGTCGGTGGGCTGCACACTTTTATCGGTCATTCGTTCGTGCATGGACGGCTCCTTTCGTTCAACAGCTTCTCTTGTATCCTTGAACGCTATTTCCATTTCTATTTGCTTGCCAATGTTTTTTTTCGGCACGGTGGATCATGTGATTGTAGCATGTTCGCTGATCTCATCAGCTAAAAATGTTCATGATGTGCACTGATCAGCTAGCCAGGATGCGCGATCCCAGGAACTGCGCGATGTCGTCCAAGGATTGCCTAGCCTGCGGCAGCGCCAGGTTCAGCTGCCAGACATGCCACATCCGCGGGTACACCTCCAACCGCACCTCAACCCCGGCCGCTTTGGCCAGGCTCTCAATCCGGGCCGCATCCTCGCGCAGCATCTCATCTTCCCCGGCATGCACCAGCAGCGGCGGCAAACCGCGCCAGTTGCCAAACACGGGTGAGATCAAGGGATCGCGAGCATCGCTGTTACCCACATAAGACGCGGTATAAAAACGCACCGCTTTGCGCGGCAGCAGCGGGTCTTTAAACCCGTTGCCCGGGCTGCTCTTATTGGTGAGGTCTGCCACCGGCGAGAGACAGGCTGCTGCCGCGGGCAGCGGGCCGCCGCTGTCGCGCAGCTTCATCAGCAGCGTCAGGGTCAGGTTGCCGCCCGCCGAATCGCCCGCCACCCCAATCTGCTGCGCCGAGAAGCCCTGACCCAGCAGCCAGCGGTAAGCCGCCTCGCAATCCTCCAGCGCCGCCGGAAAGGGTTGTTCCGGCGCCAGGCGGTAGTCCACCATCAGCATGCGCAGGCGCATCCTTTGCGCCACAACGGCGGCCATCTGCAGATGGAGGGGCGTCTGACCGAGCACGAAACCGCCGCCGTGCAGGTAGATCAGCGCCCGCTGCGTGCGCTCGTTTTGGGGAATGATCCATTCGCACGGTACACCGCCCGCACTGACCGCCTCACGCGTCACGCCCGCGTCCAACTGCACGCGGGCCAGGCCCCATTTCAGCAGCCTGCGCTGCACGCTAAACGGCAGGGAAGTTTGCAGTAAACGGATCGCTGGCAAGCCTTTGCGGGTTTTGCGTTCGAGAGAAGAAATGGTCAAAGGTTACCCTTTCCAGCCTGGATGGGATGGGGATGGCCGCCGCCCGTTGGTCAGCGGCAGGCGTGGACATGACGGATGCCTTAATTTTACATCCGTCGGGCGGTTCGCACACCAGTTATTTTTCTGAAAAACGATTGGTGGACAATTTGGATATCTCTTTTTCAAATGCGCCAAAATCGGGGTATCCATTGCACAGTGAAGCATAGGGAGAAGTCTCGTAGCAGTTTCATAATCTGGAAGGTTGCAATAATAAACATACACTTTCAAGGCGATGCTAAAGACCTTAGCGGCCTGCCCATAGGATGCAGCCCGGCTTGGCTTAATTTGCTTATTCTTTAAGACCTTCTTGGCTGTGAAAACATTATTAATAAACCACTCGCAGAAATTAGCGTGAAAGCTCTCAAAATTGGTCTCATACTTAATATCTGGGAGCAGGCTAAAAGAATGCTCCAATTTTTTAGCGACCTAGTGTTTTGTCCCTTTTTCGAATACTCGAATCATCGCAGAAAACGAAATCGCTATATCGATAATATGCTTATTTCTGATCGAGTTTGCTTCTTCAACCTGGTTCAAAGTGATCATATATCCTGTCTCCTGAGAACACCCAGACGAAAGGGCCAAAATAATTCACGCACACAACAATCATTCTACAACGATTGAAGGTAAATCCCTATGGACTCTACGCTGCGATTTTGCAAATGCTCCCCGCTGACCAACGACCGCCCGTCGTAGATCATCAGCATGTGAAGCATACGCAAAAACCCTGCGGGGAGGGTCGCGCAGCATCCTCGCAGAGGACGGGATACGAATATCACCCCCACCACGGGGGCCCGCGGCTGACTGTATGTATACCACTGGCGGGGAGGGCGGGATTCGAACCCGCGGCTGAGTTATTCCCCAGCACTCACTTAGCAGGCGAGCCCAATCGGCCTCTCTGGCACCTCCCCGGATGCGGGTGATTCCGGCTTGCGTCACAGCCAGAACCAGCGGAGGGAGAGGGATTCGAACCCACGATGGTGTTACCCATACCTGTTTTCAAGACAGGCGCCTTAAGCCACTCGGCCATCCCTCCCGGGATTTCTGAACAGAGCGATTTTATCATAGAAAATCGCCCCTCACAATGGATGATGGAATGGTGCTGCTGCCGCCTTCTCTTCTCTTCCCACACATCCCCAAATTGGCACGTTTCTTGCACCCATGCCCGTGGGGATTTTATCGCATCGCCGCGGGAACTTCTCCCCGCCCGCCATCGTCTGAAACTTGCAAAATTGTAATGAACCTTTTGGGATGAAATCGTGTTTAATCAATTAAGAGAAGAGATACCGGTTTCATCGTCGTGTTCTTTTGTTGGAGGTGCAAGATGTCTGCCGCTGTGGTCTTGATTGTTGGAATGGTCTTCCTGCTTTTTGCCACATTCAGCCTTCCGGGATTTACCAAACAGAAGTGATGGGTCTGGCGCTCAATTTACTTTTAGGATGAGACGACGCGGGGTTAGGGCGCTCCGCAGCCGTATTCTTGAGGTCTCTCCGATCCTCCTTTTAGCCTTCCGGGAGCAGTGCTGCTCCCGGAAGTGCGTTAACGGGCCTGAATCTACAGGATTTTGCAAATGTGATCAATGTGGTCGCGCTCATGCCACAGCGCGCGGCGCAACAGCTTGCGCGGACTCCAAAATTCTCCCTCCACCCCCACCACCCGGCGCACCTCCTCCAGCCGTGGCAACACCTCGCGCAGCCTGGCCCTCACCCGCTCCAACCGCTCAAACACACCCATCTCCTCGCCGCTGCCCAGCCCCTCCGCCAGCCCCAGCCGGTCCAGGTACCACGTGTCCGCGTTGGCGATGTGCCCCAGGATACCGCGGATGCTCCAGCGCTCGCCCGGGTAAGTCGCATCCAGTTTCTCATCCGGCAGCTCTGCGGTGATCTGCAGCAGGTCCGCCCGGCTCCACCCCAGCAGCAGCAGCCCGCGCTGGATGTCAACCCCGCCCAGCGGTCGCCAGTCATCGCGGAACCAGGCCTCCACCTCGTATCCATCCACAGCCGGCTCAAAAAGATCGTTGATCGCGTAATTTTGCCAGGTATCCACCAGGCGGATGTCGAAATCGGTCAGGTCCGCCATCCAGGAGGGCCGGGCGCGGCGGTCAACCCACTCAGCGTAAGCCAGCAGCGCGCGCGGCGCGTTGAGCAGCGCCGCGCTGCCGTCCGCCCCATAGGTGAAGCAGCCCGGGTAATCCAGCAGCCAGGCCTGCGAGCGCCTGCCCGGCAGCCCGTTCTCCAACCCAATCCGAATCAGTGTACCCATGTTGACCTCCTGAACCAGCCCGATCATTATACTGGTTCTTGCCCTGGAAAAATAAACTTTTTACCAGTGAACACACGCTGCTCATCAACCTGTGGTATCATCACAAAACGAGGTCGGCGTGAGCGCATTCGCATTTCTGGTCGGGCTGGGAGCTTCCTTGGGCCTGTGGCGGGTGGTTCAACGCGTTCCGCGCTGGCAGGCGGTACGCTGGCTGAATGCCGCCCTGCTGAGCCTGGCTTTCAGCCTGCTGGGCGCGCGGCTGGACTACGTCGCTTTTCACGGCGCCTACTTTTCCCAGCACCCCCTCGAAGCCTTGCTCATCTACAAAGGCGGCTTGAACTGGACCGGCGCCATGCTCGGCGGGCTGATCGGCCTGATCCTGGCAGCGCTGATCTGGAAATTGCCAACCCTCCTGCTGGCCGACAACCTCACCCCGCTGGCTGCGCCGCTCGCCATCGGCGTGTGGCTGGGCTGCTGGCTGGCCGGCTGCGCCTACGGCGCGGCCATCCCCGAGGGCGCCTGGTGGGGTCTGCCCTGCCGCGATGAGAGCGGCGCAATTGCCATGCGCATCCCCGTCCAGACTCTGGCCGCGCTGACCCTGGTGGGCTATTTCGCCTGGCTGGAGATTCACCGTTTCCCGCGCGCCACCCCAGGGCGCTATGCCTGCCTGGCCTGGCTGGGGTTGAACGTCAACCTGCTTATTTTTAACCTTTTACGCGCCGACCCGGCGCTCCTGTGGAATGGTTTGCGCGCGGATGTCTGGATCGCGGCAGGGCTGTGCCTGCTCAGCCTGCTTGCCTGCTGGCTCGTTTTCCGCCCGCGCAAGCTCACTTCAACGGAGCCATCATGAAGCTCAGCCTGGCGCTGTCGCAGCTCAACACCCGTCTCGGGCGGGTGGAGGATAACCTGGAAAGACATCTGGCGATTGCTGCCGAGGCCAAAGCCCGCGGCGCCGACCTGCTGGTGTTCCCCGAGCTTTCCCTGACCGGCTATGTTCTCCAGGACCTGGTGCCGGCGGTGGCTCACAAACCGCAGGCTGGCGACCCGATTTTCAAGCCGCTGCTGGAAGCCAGCCGCGCCCTGGACCTGGTGGTCGGCTTTGCCGAGGAGGACCGCCGCAGCCGCTTTTTCATCTCCTCGGCCTACCTCTCCGGCGGCGCGGTGGTGCATGTCCACCGCAAGGTGTATCTGCCCACTTACGGCCTGTTCGACGAAGGGCGCTTTTTCGCCTCGGGCGGCTCGGTGCGCGCCTTCGACACTCGTTTTGGACGCGCCGGCATGCTCATCTGCGAGGACTTCTGGCACGCTTCGCCCCCCTACCTGCTCTGGCTGGACGGCGCTGATCTATTCCTCTTCGCCTCTGCCTCGCCCGGGCGCGGTCTGGGGGCCGGCGCGGTGCTTGAATCAGCCCGCTGGGTGGATCACATCAACCGCGCCTACGCCAGCCTGTTCACCGCCTTCGTCGCTCATGCCAACCGGGTCGGTTATGAGGATGGGCTCAACTTTTGGGGCGGCTCGGCCGTCTTCGATCCCAACGGCGAGATGCTGGTACAGGCCCCGCTGCATGAGGAGGCATTGACCCTGGCTGAGCTGGACCTCAACCAACTGCACCGCACCCGCGCCCGGCTGCCCCTGCTGCGCGACGAGCGCACTGCGCTGGTGCAGCGCGAGCTGAACCGCATCCTCGAAAAGCAGGATACCCCCGGTGGTAAATGAGGGCTTGCCCATGATTGACCTGACCATTGACACTGACCTGGTGCGCCGCATTCTGACCGGCTTTCTGCACGCCGAGATCACCCGCACCGGTCTATCCAAAGCGGTGATCAACCTCTCCGGCGGCATTGATTCAACGCTGTCCTGCTACCTGGCTGCCGAGGCGCTCGGCCCCCGGAATGTCCTTGCCCTGCGCCTGCCCTACCGCACCTCGTCACAGGATTCGCTCGACCACGCCGGGCTGGTGATTGACGCGCTGGGCGTGCAATCGCTCACCATGCCGATCAGCCCGATGGTGGACCCGCTCATCGAGCATTTCCCCGATATGAGCGATACGCGCAATGGCAACATCATGGCGCGTATGCGCATGATCGTGCTTTATGATCAATCTGCTGACTTTCATGGC
>CAZCBJ010000142.1:0-10130 GCA_964496705.1 uncultured Anaerolineaceae bacterium
CCGCCCAAACGGTTCTTTGGCGCGGCGCGCAACCTGGAAGAGGGCGGCTCGCTGACCATCATCGCCACCGCGCTGGTGGACACCGGCTCGCGCCTGGATGATGTGGTGTACGAAGAATTTAAAGGCACCGGCAACATGGAGCTGCATTTGTCGCGCAAGCTGCAGGAACGGCGCATCTTCCCGGCCATCGACATTGAGCGCTCATCCACACGGCGCGAAGACCTGCTGCTGGGACCTGACCTGCTGCAGCGGGTATGGTTGATGCGCCGCATGTACATTCAAATGACGGGTTCTGCACCGCAGGGCGCCGGCATGGATTCGGCGGTGGCCACCGAGGCCATCCTCCAGCGTATGATGCGCACCCGCACCAATGCAGAGTTCCTGGAGACCTTGATGGAGGGTATGTGAAAGTTAAACCCACCGGACTGCGAACCGCTCGCCCACAGGGAGGGCCGGGGTCGTGAAACTGGCGGGCGCGGGAGGGGCGCTTGCAGTCGTCCTGTGGGGGGGCGCCGTCCTGATGGCGGCATTGATGGTCTATGTTCTTTTCAGCCGCCCGCCGGCGGTGCTAGCAGCCTATATTCAGCCCAAACAGGTCCAACCTGCGCTGGCGCTGCCCACGCAGCCGCCGGATTTCGACGTCAGCCAGGTGAAACTGCCCCCTTTGCAGGCAGCAGATGCGGATGAACCACTCACCCGGGTCACCAACCCGCATACCTCCATCCCCGAGCGCCCGCGCTCCAAAGCGGTGGAATATACGGTGGAAATGGGCGATTCGTTGTTCGGCATCGCCAAGTATTTCAACTTGAAACCAGAGACCGTGCTATGGGCCAACGCGGATGTGCTCAACGATAATCCGCACCAGCTTTCGGTGGGACAGGTGCTGCGCATCCCTCCAACGGATGGAATTTTCTACAAGTGGAAAGACCAGGACACCATTGAAGGCGTGGCGGCCAAATACCGCGCCAAACCCAAGGATGTCCTCACCTGGCCGGGCAACAGTCTCGATTTACTCGACCCGCAGGTCAAATCCGGCGAATGGGTGATGATTCCCGGCGGTTGGCGGCCAACCCAACCGTGGGTCGTGCCGACCATCTGGCGCTCCGGGGCTGGCGCGAACAAAAGCATCCCCGGCGGCTGCGCGGTGAGCGGCGGCGCCATCGGCGGTGGTTATTTCGTCTGGCCGGCCAACAACCATTACCTCTCCGGCAACGATTTCTGGGACGGGCACCTGGCGATTGACATCGCGGCGGGTGAGGGCGCGCCGGTATTCGCTTCGGATGCGGGTGTGGTGGTGTACGCCGCCCCCATCGGCGGCGGCTACGGCAACATGATCATGATTGATCACGGCAACACATTCACCACCCTGTATGCGCACCTTTCGTCGATCCTGGTGAGCTGCGGTCAATCCGTCGGCCAGGGACAGCGCATCGGTCTGTCGGGCAGCACCGGCAACTCAACCGGCGCACACCTGCACTTCGAGATTCGGCAGAGCGGAGCGTTCATCAACCCCTGGCATGTGCTGCCGTGACCAACAACGAGCTGGCTGACGTCTTCGAGCGCATCGCCAACCTGCTGGATATCAACGGCGAGGTGGTATTTAAGACCCTGGCCTACAGACGCGCGGCCGAAACGCTGCGCAGCCTGCCCGAGGATATCAACATCATCCACCAGCAGGGACGCCTGGCAGAAATCCCCGGTTTTGGCAAAGCCATCACCGAGAAAGCCAGTGAGCTGCTGACCACAGGACGCCTGGATTTTCTAGAAAGACTGGAAGCCGAGGTTCCGGTTTCGCTGCTCAGTCTGCTGGAGGTGCCGGATGTCGGTCCCAAACGGGCGGCCTTGTTCTGGAAGCAGGCCAGGATCACCACCCTGGCTGATCTGGAGCAGGCAGCGCGCGAAGGACGCCTGCGCGCGCTGCCCGGTCTGGGCGAAAAGAGCGAGGCGCGCATCCTGGCCGGGATACAGGCTCTGGCGCGGCGCCCCAAGCGCATGCAGCTAGGCACCGCCTGGGAAATCGCGCAGCGCTGGCTCGACTGGCTGCGCCGCCACCCGGACGTGCAGCGCGCAGAAGCCGCCGGCTCGCTGCGCCGCTACAAGAACACCATCGGCGACTTGGACCTGGTGGCCGCCGCCACTCAGGCCGCTGCCGTGATGCGCGACTTCACCCAACATGCGCAGGTCATTCGTGTGCTGGGACAGGGAGAGAACAAATCCAGCGTGGAACTGGCCAACGGGTTGAATATCCAGCTCTGGCTGCAGCCGCCGGAGCGCTTCGGCACGCTGTGGCAGTACGCCAGCGGTTCCAAAGACCACAACGTACGCCTGCGCGAGCTGGCCCAGCGTCAGGGGTTGTCCCTCTCCGAGCAGAGCATCACCCGCGAGGACGGCAGCGAGATGCTTTGTGCGAGCGAAGAGGAAGTGTACACCGCGCTGGGTTTACCGTGCATTCCGCCGGTGCTGCGCGAAGACAGCGGCGAGGTGCAGGCAGCCCTGGCGGGCAACCTGCCCGTGCTGGTCGAGTTGGCGCAGATTCGAGCTGATTTGCACATGCATTCCACCTGGAGCGACGGCTCGCAGACCATTCTGCAGATGGCCGAAGCCGCCCGTGGGTTGGGTTTGAAAGCCATTGCCATCTGCGACCATTCCGCCGGGCTGGGCATCACGCGCGGGATGACCCCGGAGCGCATCCGCGAACGGCAGATTGAGGTGGATGAAGCCCAGCGCCGGGTTGGCGAGTCGATCCGCATCTTTTCGGGTGTGGAAGTCGAAATCCGCGCCGACGGGACTCTCGACCTCAGCGACGAGGTGCTGGCGGGGCTCGACCTGGTGGTAGCCTCGCTGCACACCAGCCTGCGTCAGGAGCGCGCCGTGATCACTGAACGCCTGCTGAAGGCGATTCGCAACCCGCATGTGGACATCATCGGACATCCCAGCGGGCGGCTGCTGCCCAACCGCGAGGGCGCTGATCTGGACTGGGAAGCCATCCTACCCGCCGCCGCCCAAGCAGGGCTGGCGCTGGAAATCAACGCCAATCCTTCGCGCCTGGACTTGGACGAAATGTACTGCCGGCGCGCCTGGCAAATGGGCATCCCGCTGAGCATCAACACCGACGCCCACTCGACCGGAGAGCTGGAACTGATGGCTTACGGTGTGACCGTGGCGCAGCGCGCCTGGGTGCCGGCTGAGTGCGTTCTCAACACGCGCAGCGCGGGGGCGCTGGAAAGCTGGCTGCGCAGCCGCGGCTAAGCGGCCTGCAGTTTGGAGCGCTCCTGAATCATCTCAGCCACAATGCTGATGCCGATTTCCTCGGGTGTCTCGCCGCCGATCGGCAGTCCGATGGGCGCGCGGATGCGGGCAATGTCCGCTTCGCTAAAACCCTTGTCGCGCAGGTCTTTCAGGATCAAGATCACTTTGCGCCGGCTGCCGATCATGCCGATGTACCCGGCCGGGGTGCGCAGCGCCTGCTCCAGCACGGTTTGATCATGTAAATGACCGCGGGTGACGATGACGATGAAGCTGCTGCGGTCGATATCCAGGCCGGCAAAGCATTTCTCATACGAAGGTAGCAGCACGATTTCATCCGCCTGTGGAAAGCGCTCCCGGTTGGCAAATTCGGGGCGGTCATCCAGCACCACAGTCCAGAAATGCACCTTGCCGGTGAACTCCGCCAGGCTCTGAGAGACGTGACCGCAGCCGAAAATGTAGGCGCTTCCCGAGGAGGTCAGCGGATCGACCAGCACATCCCCGCCCGGGCTGTGCAGCAGGCTGGTCGCTTTACAGTCGCGCACCTGCTCGGCGCTGATGCCCTCGGGCAAATCCCCCAGCAGGCTGCCGTCCGCCAGCATCAAACTGTGGCGCTGTGCGTCACGCGTAGCCGCCTGCGGCAGGCAGGTCACCAGCCAGGCTTTGCGGTTGGCAGCAGCGGTTTGGGCAAGGGCAGCCGCAATGCGGTGCTGCAGCAGGTCATTCGCATCCCACCATTCGATCAACACCTGCAACCACCCGCCGCAAATGCTGTCGCTGTCGGCGGCATCCTTGCCGCTGAAATGATACTCGTTGAGCGCCGCCTGGTGGGATTGGTGGGTTTCAAGCGCAGCGCGCAGCACGTCGGCTTCCATCTGTCCGCCGCCCACCGTCCCCAGCGTGCTGCCGTCGGCGCGCACCAGCATCTTGGCTCCTGATGAGCGCGGCGTGGAACCATTATGGGTCACCACCGTGCAAAGGGCAAAGGATTGTCCAGCCAAAAAAAGGTGTTCATATTCCTGGAAAAGGTTTTTCATGGCGCTATGATACCATATATGCCATCCCCGCCAGCGCATCCACGCCAGACGACGCCCCCCAGGTGAGCAGCCCCCTGGCAGCCTGGTCGATGTCAATCCCGGCGGTGAACAGCGCGTCGCAAGCCAGCACCAGGCGTTCATCCGCCTTCCCCCCAACGGCAGCCTGCAGCAGGCGCTGGCTGAGCAGGGTGGTGCGTTTTTGCGCCTCGTGGGTGATATCCGCGTTCAGTTGGTGGATGACAGGCTGCGACCAGCCCAGCCCCCGCCCCCAGCGGTTCAGCGCCAGCAGAAAACCCAACGCGAAATCATCGCCCGAAGGGGTCAGCCCGCGCCCGCGGCCCAGTTGATGGGCAAGCGTCTGTCGCAAGCCATCCAACGAGGATTGGGACAGGCTTCCCTTGAGCGCGTGAAGCAAGCCCAATTCATCCGACCCGACCTGACCCAGCCGGTCATCGTCCGCATTGGATAAACCGCTTTGCGCGGCCAGCAGAGCAGACAAGCCGTCATTTTTCTCAGCCAGCACCCGCTGCGCCAGCTCGCGCAGGCGCGTCCGCCGCTCTTTCTCATCCAACATACTGCCCGCTGCGGGCATGGGCGCTTCCCAGGCTGGGGCGAACAGGCTGAGGCGGGACCGGATGGAATCAAAGAACAGCGCGTCAGCCACTTGCCTGAATCGCGCCCCGTTGTGCAGCGTGGTAAATGCCTGAAATTCTCCCGCCAGATTGGCGGTCAAAGGACCGCGAAAAGATTCATAGGAAAGGAACGCGATCCCATCCAGGTCTGTGCGCAGGAAGATCCCCCGCGAGGTGACGCCGAATACAACCCCCGCGTGCGTCTCTTTGAGAAACCGCTGGGCGGTGATGCCGATATGCGTCAGCCAAAATTGATCTTCGTGTAGATTACCTGACATTATGCCCTACCAGCAATGACAACCATCACTTGTCAGACAATTAGCCGAATTTTATCCTATTTATGTACTATAATTGGATGGTCGGTGAATCGCAGGAAACGACAAATCCTCTCCCTGCCACAAGTCAGTGACTGCAAACATTCTCCTGACCGTCCAGCAACATCATACCCTCTTTCCAGGAAGCTGCAAGGTGAAATGAGCCCTTCTGCTCCTGAACAGGTTTAATCTGAACAATCGAAAAGATGCACAGGAAGGAGGCGGTGAAGCACCAGAACCTTTCCGATACATAAATAAGCTCTAGCTTTTTAATCATGCTGCGCGACAGCCTTCACCCGCAGGTTATCATTCGCAGCGCAATATCCTTGGCTCACGGAGTAAATACCATGCATACTGCGCATCCCGGAATTCCAGAGTTTGATTATATCAAGCCTGCCAGCCTGAAAGAGGCCAGCCAATTCCTGGCCGAGCATGCCGGCGAGGCGCGCCCCTTCATGGGCGGTACGGATACTTTTGTCAGGATGCGGGACGGCTTCTGGAAAGATCGATACCTGGTGGATGTGAAATGTCTCGAAGGGATGAAGGACATCCACTTTGACGCGGACAAAGGCCTGATCATCGGAGCGGCTGTGCCCATGAATCAGGTCATCACCCATCCGGATGCCATCCAGCATTATCCCTTACTGGTGGAAGCTGCCAAAACGGTGGCCAGTTACCAGCTACGCTCGCGCGCAACCATCGCGGGCAACCTGTGCAACGCCTCGCCCGCCGGCGACACCACCGGCGCCTGCATCGTTTACGCAGGCGTCTTGTTGGTCCACGGTTTGAA
This sequence comes from uncultured Anaerolineaceae bacterium, assembly GCA_964496705.1. Lineage (GTDB taxonomy): Bacteria > Chloroflexota > Anaerolineae > Anaerolineales > Anaerolineaceae > CAZCBJ01. Next base: position 6,020 of record CAZCBJ010000142.1, read on the forward strand.
CGGCGTCCGTGAAGAACCGCTGGCCGGCTTCTTCAAAGGACCCGGCAAGACCGCCCTGCAACCCGGGGATATCGTCATCGCCATCCGCCTGCCCATCCCGCCCAAAGGCGCGGCGGGCAAATACATCAAGCTGGGTCGCAACAATCTCAGCGACCTGGCCATCGTGGGGGTGACGGTGCTCGCCTGGGCGGACAAGGACTGCCCATCCGGGTACCGCTTCCGCATCGCGCTGGCTTCGGTCGCGCCAGTGCCGCTGGTTGCGGCAAAGGCGGAGGAAATCCTGGCTGCCGGCCCCCTGACCCCCGAAACCATCGAAGCCGCAGCCGCAGCCGCCATGCAGGCAGCCACGCCGATTGACGACGTTCGCGGCGGGGCGAAATACCGCAAGGCGATGGTGCACAACCTGACCCGCAAAGCGGTGACCGAAGTCGCCGCCCGCTTCAAATAAGGAGGCAGACATGAGTTTTCATCGCATCACCCTCAACGTGAACGGCGTCACCGAAATGGTGGACGTAACCTCCAACATAACCTTGCTGCAAATGCTGCGCGAGAAATTGGGTCTGACCGGCACCAAGAATGGCTGCGCGGCCGGCGAATGCGGCGCCTGCACGGTGATGCTGAACGGCGAACCGACCAATTCCTGCATGGTGCTCGCGGTGGAATGCGACGGCGCCGAGGTGGTGACCGTCGAAGGGCTGGCCAAAGAAGGCAAGTTGGACCCGCTGCAAGAAGCCATCATCGATGAAGGCGGCGTCCAGTGCGGTTTCTGCACGCCGGGCGTGTTGATCTCAGCTCGCGCGCTGTTGAATCGCAATCCCACCCCCAGCGAAGACGACATCCGCACTGCGCTGGTCGGCAATCTGTGCCGCTGCACCGGCTATGTGCGCATCATTGACGCCGTAAAAAAAGCGGCTCAACGGAGCCAATAAGGAGGCTGAAATGACAAAACAAATGAGCCGTGATACCGTACCTCAACCCGTCGGGATGAGCGTTCCGCGCCTGGACGCGCGTGAAAAAGCCACCGGCGCAGCCACCTACGCCGATGATATCCAATTCGGTCCGGGCATGCTGTTCGCCCGCGCCGTGCGCAGCCCCCACCCCCACGCGCTGATCAAGAAGATTGACATCAGCAAAGCCAAAGCCCTGCCCGGGGTCAAAGCAGTGGTGACCGGCGAGGATTTCCCCGGTTACATGGGCCTGTATTTGCAGGACCGCACCATCCTGGCCCGCGACCGCGTGCGCTACGTGGGCGATCCGGTGGCTGTGGTGGCCGCAGTCAGTGAAGAGGTCGCCGAGAAAGCTGTGGCGTTGGTGGAAGTTGAATATGAGCCGCTGCCGGGCGTCTTTGACCCGGAATTCGGCGCGACCCCCGAAGCGCCCCTGCTGCATCCCAAGCTGGGCGACTACAAGGTAGCCAACTTTATCTTCCCCCAGCCGGGCAGCAACATCTCCAACCATTTCCGCGTGCGCAAGGGCGACACGGATGCCGCTTTCGCGCAGTGCGCGGCGGTCGTGGAAGCCAAGTTTTCCGTCCCGCACATTCAGCACGTGCCCATCGAACCGCATATTGCCATCGCCAAGGTGGACGAGACTGGCAAGGTGACCCTGTGGGGATCCTCGCAATCGCCCTTCGCCCAGCGCAACCTGCTGGCCAAGGGTCTGGGCATCTCGCAGAGCGATATCCAGGTCATCGCCCCCTATGTGGGCGGTGGCTTCGGCTCCAAGGCCGGGTTGAGCATGGAATCGCTGGCCGTGGCCGTGGCGCACAAGGTGCGCGGCCGCCCGGTGAAAATGCGCCTGACCCGCGAGGAGGAGTTCCACTGCTCCTTCGTGCGCCAGGCGATGGTAGCCCATTTCAAGATGGGCTGCGACAAGAATGGCAAATTGCTGGCGATGGAAAACCGTTATTACTGGGACGGCGGCGCCTACACCGAATACGGCGTGAACATCACCCGCGCCTCGGGCTATTCCAGCACCGGGCCCTACAACGTTCCCAACGTGAAAGCCGATGCCTACTGCGTCTACACCAATCACCCTGTCTCCGGACCGATGCGCGGTTTTGGCATGCCCGAATTGCATTCCGGGCTGGAGCAGTGCATCGACATCCTGGCCGAGAAAATCGGTATGGACCCGGTGGAATTCCGCGCGTTGAACTGCATCAAGCAGGGCGACAATTTGGTCACCGGCGGCCAAATGCATCCCACCGGTCTGTCGCAGTGCATTGAAAAGGTGGCCAAAGCCATCGACTGGGGCACAGAATCCAAACCCAGCGCACCCAACAAGCGGCGCGGCAAGGGCATCGCCATCATGTGGAAAGCCCCCGCCATGCCGCCCAACGCCGGTTCTTCGGCCTGGGTCAAGATGAACGAGGATGGCACCGTCACCGTCAGCGTGGGCGGGCAGGAACTGGGCCAGGGCACCTTCACTGTCATGGCGCAGATGGCTGCCGGAGAACTGGGTGTACCCTATGAATGGGTGCGCGTTGAAACCCCGGTGGACACCGATTACAGCCCCTATGAATGGCAAACCGTGGCCAGCCGCCTGACCTGGAGCATGGGCAATGCGGTGGTGGCTGCGGCGCGCGACGCCCGCCATCAGATACTGGAGATGGTCGCCAAACACTGGGACGAAAACCCTGAAGACCTGGACATCGTCAACGGCGTGGTGATTTCATACAAGAGTGAAGAATCGATGTCCATCAAAGACATCGTCATCTACGGCATCGCCAAACCGGGCGATCAGGGCTGGATCGGCGGACCGGTGGTTGGGCGCGGCAACTTCATGCCCACCTACGTCACCGGGCTGGACGCGCAGACCGGCCAGGGCGCGAGAGCGGTGGTGCATTACACCACCGGCGCCCAGGCAGTTGAGGTGGAAGTGGACATGGAGACCGGCAAGGTGAATGTGATCCGCGCGGCGGGCGCTTTCGATGTGGGCAAGGCAATCAATCCGGACATGGTCAAAGCCCAAATTGAAGGCGGGCTGGTGCAGGGCATGAGCACCGCCCTCTTCGAAGGGCTGAAGCTGAAAGACGGCGTGCTGACCAATCCCAGCTTCGTGGATTACCGCATCGCCACCAGCGCCGACATCCCCGAGCATATTGACGCCATCATTGTGGAAGTGCCGCAGGATGACGGCCCATGGGGCGCGCGCGGTGTGGGCGAACACTCGATGGTGCCGACCATGCCAGCCATCGCCAACGCCATTTACAATGCTGTCGGCATCCGCATGCAAACCCCGCCCTATCTGTCCGAAAAAGTGTACCTGGCGATGCAGGAAAAAGGCGTCGTCCAATAAACATCCAAGCTGATTGAGCTGATCAAGACCAAACCATAAAAAGGAGAAAAAACATGAAACTGATTGATCTGACCATCCCCCTCGGCATAGGCACCCCGGCCTGGCCAACCTACGAACCGCTGCAGGTCAAATACTTCAAGCGTCTGGCCCCCAACGGCGCCAACGGACAATTGCTGACCCACTCCAACCACCTCGGCACCCACCTGGACGGCGAAATCCACTTCCACACCCCCGGCAAGGATATGGCCTCACTGGAAATGGATTTCCTGGCCAACGAAGCCGCGGTGGTCGACCTGAGCGATGTGTGCGGTGACTATGATGTGTACACCAGCAAGATGGTGGAGGAGCGCGTGGAGGTGAAAAAGGGCGATATCCTGATCATCCACACCGGTTATCACCACTTCGGCTGGGACATGCCCACCGCCAATGAAATCCGCTACATGGTCATGCACCCCGGTCCGGACCGCGAATTTGCTGAGTGGTCCAAGGAAAAAGAGTTGCGCTGGATCGGCGTGGACTGCGGCTCGGCGGATCACCCGATGAACACCATCATCCGCGATTGGATGCCGCGCCAGGCGCGCCAGGCGGAGAAGGTCTTCAAGAAGAAGCAAGGCATGCCGCTGGCGGAGTTCTTCGATGACAGCAAATACCAACTCATGCACCTGGAAATGTTTCCGCACGGAATCATCCACGCCGAGTGCATCGGCGGCGAGCTGGACCTGCTGCTCAACCGGCGCACCAAGATCGGCTTCTTCCCCTGGCGCTTCGTGGACGGCGAATCAAGCATCGGCCGTTGCGTAGCCTTTGTGGAAGA